>JBNMMV010000357.1:0-4321 GCA_051270205.1 Limisphaerales bacterium | reverse complement strand
GAAACCCCGGTCATTAAGGCTCCGGCCAGCCCCCCGGCGCGGTGCAGTTGCACCGACATGAGTGGCACCGTGCGTTGTTGGTGGGCGAGTAGCACTCTGGTGTGCCAACGCGTCAGACCAGGTAAAACGCGGACATCGTCTTTATCCTGCCAACTGGTCTCGCAGCCAGGTGTGTCGATCAACGAGACCATGGGATATTCGTAGGTATTACACATCTCCACAAAGCGTGAGATCTTGATTGCGGCGGCGTGGTCAATGGCGCCATCGCGGACTCGAGGTTGGTTGGCCAACAGGCCAATGGTGACGCCTTCAATCCTCGCAAAGCCAGTAATGAGGTTGCGCGCGTAGTTTGGTCGAAGTTCAAAAAAACTGTTTGCATCGACTAACCCGCTGATGACGTCGTGCATGTCGTAGTCATCGCTAAGCGTGTCTAGATCAACCTCAGCGGGAGGAATTGAGGTAGTTTTGCGATGATGATAGAAATCGAGGAATCGCTTAGCGGCTCCAATGGCTGCTATTTCATCATCCACCAGCAAGTCGATTCCACCCCCATGCTCGTGCATTTCTGCCCCGGCTAATTCGTTTGGACTCATACGCTGGCCAAGTGCGGCTTCAACCATGGGTGGCCCACCCATGCCAATCGCGGAGCCTGGTGTGCTGATGAGAAAGTCTGAAAAGCCGGCGAGGCTGGCGTGTCCTGCGAACGATGGACCCGATACGATTGCCACACTAGGAACCCAACCAGACAGTTCTGGTAGACCATCAAGAAAAGAAAAACGGCCAATTGGACCACTCAGTTCGACGTGACCCAATCCCGCTCGCGGATGTTGTGCGCGGCTGCCGCCACCATCAACAAACAGAACAAGTGGCCAGCGGTGTTCATAGGCAAGTGCAAAAAGGCGCCCGAGTCGACCAGCACCGTAGCCACCACCATGATCGGTGTAGTCGGTGGAAGAGGTGATGACAGGGTGAGAGCCAATGGTGCCGACAAAATCCACACCGCCTGCTTCAGCTATCCACTCACCCTCCTCAGTTTGCGCAGCGATTGAACCGTATTCGACTGCCGAGTCTGCGTCTAACAAAGCATCGACGCGCTGCCGAGCCGTCATTTTTCCGCTGGTGTTGATGCGTGTGACGATATCCGCACGTGCGGTATCGTACTGTTGTTTTTTTGCGCGTGAGAGTTTGTCAATTAGGTCGTTACTCACTCGATGCACCTCCAAAAAAGATCAACGTAAATCGATGGTGTGTTTTTTAACACCGCCATCCGCTGCAGTTGGGTGCATATCACGGAGCGGAAGACGCTGTAACATCGCGATCAGGCGTGGTCTTGTTTCATTGGGGGCGATGACATCATCAAACTGGTAACTGCGTCCAGCACGTAGCCCTGAATTTGCATCGCGCATTTTTTCCGCGTACGCATCGCGGATGGCCATTGCGTCTGCCGAATTTTTAGCCGCATGAATCTCCTTACGCTTGACCAGATAAGCCGCGCCTTCTAAAGACATGCCGCCGGATTCTACAGATGGCCACGCGAGTCGAAGGTCGGGCATGCGTTGCGCGCTACCCCAACCGGACATGGCGTAAGGACCGAGCCCATAGGCTTTGCGTATCTGCACGGCATAAAGTGGAACCGAACGGTGATGTAGGGCAGCCAAGGGTCGTGCATGGTGCCGCGCAATTCCCTCACGCTCGGCCTTTGGACCCACCATGTAACCTGGGTTGTCGATGAGGGAAACTATTGGCAATTCATAGGCATCACACAATTCAACGAACCGAGCTGCTTTGTCGGCCGCTGCCGCATCGATGGCGCCAGCCAGTGGAGATTTCGGCTGATTAGCGTAAATGCCCACGGCACGCCCAGCGATGCGAGCAAGCGCTGTCAGCATAGACCGACCCCACGCCGGCGCTAGCTCTAACGCGCTGTCCTTGTCTACTAAGGCGTTCATTACACCGCGCATATCGTAAGGGCGTCGCCTATTTTCCGGGATCAAATCAGCGATCTGCAGCGCGTCCTGGGCGATCTCAAATTCAGTGATCACGGGGTGCAGGTAGAGCTCAAGATACCGCCGCGTTGCTTGTATGGCTTGCGCCTCATCGGCAACGATCAAGTCAAGGTCACCGGATTTGGCATAGTCTTTGACTGGGATAGAGGGTCCGCCGTGGGCACTAATGCTGGAACCGTCTGTCGCGACAGTAAAATCAGCGAGCATAGCAATGGCACTATGACCTTCATTGCATTCACCACTAACGATCGCGATCGAAGGCGCCCAACCGTTTAGCTCTGCGAGACCATCAAGCAAGTCGAAGCGACCGCGAGGGGTCACTGCAATTGGCGGTGGAACCAAGGGTTGATCGTCACGCGCGCCACCACCATCGACAAAGCAAACGAAAGGCCAACGATGTTCGACTGCGAGGTAGAGTAACTTGCTCAGCTTGCGTAAGTTGCGATCGCTCTGCCGACCACCATCGGCAGACACATCGTAACTAGCCACAACTACGGGTCGGCCGACGACATCGCCGACGCCACTGACCAGACCGTCGGCTGCAACTGCATCATCTACTTTTGTTGTTTTTCCAGCCAAACCACCAAACTCGGTAAACGAGTCTGGATCAAGCAAAAGCGCCAGACGCTCTCGCGCAGTGAGTTTGCCTTTGGCATGCACGCCATCAACAGCAGCTGAACGGGCAGCATCTAGTCCAGCCCGTCGTGCAGCTTCAATTTGCTCGATCAAATCGTCCTGCATCAGCTATGTCTAGCTCGCAAGGCTGCTTCGTCTTCAGGCGGTACTGCGCCTGCAGCTGCCAAGGCATCTACGGCACGATTCCAAGCGACTTGTCTGCCTTGCGGATAGAGCGAAGCAACTTTTTCTGTGGAGAATGGCGTGGCGACCCCTTGTAACCAGTTAGGGTTGCCAAGCTCATCACGCTCGCCACGGTGACTTGCAATTGGGGCTTCTACTTCAGGCACGCGTATGCCGCCGAGAACATTGCCATGTGTATCGCGGCGCAACGATGTTGGCTTGTTGCCATCGATCTCTATGCGAGGAAAGGCATGCGGTGCTGTGCCGTCCTGTGCCCACTGAACGACAGACCGTAACGCAGCATCATCAATGTAACCCCACTCCGTAAAATTGCTGTCTGCTGGTGGTGCTGGTTGGTCCATACTATCGCGTAGCATTATCTTTCGTAGAACCCCTAACCGGTTTGGACTCTGGTGCGACGCTCCGGCGACTTCCCAAAATCGAAAAGTATCCGTGTCCGGTTGGCGGGTCGGGTAATTGAAGCGGGATTCGCATTCAGTGGAGAGGTTGATGATAGGTACGCCTAGATCGTCTCTTATTTGGCAGTGGAAGGCGGTGAGATTTTTACCCTCGGGCGTGAACATCGCCATCAACGGTACTTCTTCCAATGGTGGGCAAATACCCCAATGTACAGTGAGGTGGAACCCGTCGTAGACTCGTTCATGACCGTGCGCTGCGTTTATGTATGAACCGAGCCGCATAGCGGATTGTGATGCCCCTGTCGCGATCACCGTTTTTGGTAGCAAATCACCTAACAATGCCGTGTTTGTAGAGGATGGGGATTTGAGGCAGCGGCCCAGTTGGGTGAATATGTCGTATGAGTAAGCATCGCCTGGATGACTTAGCTCACCATAGCGCTCGGCATCCCATTGCTTTAACCCTTTGGTTAGTCCTGGTGTACCGTCTACGCCTATTTTTTGAGTGGTGAGCCCAATCCAGGCATAACCTCGGTATATTTCTGGGTTAACCGGTGCGCCAAGATCAAAACCGGCGGTCACGTTTTGCCAATTCACAACCGCAACACCATTAAAGTCTTCAGATTTGGCGGGGCGCACCACATACACGCGCGTCGCAAACGGCGCCGAATCGCCGTATTTAGTATCCCACAGACCGTTTGTTGGCATGGCGCCAGCGGACGTGGCAACGTACCGTCGCGCTTCCCCATGAAGGATAAATTCTTCCACAACGTAGTTCGACGGAATCATCGCCGCAGGTGGGCTGGCGAAGGGCCAGCCTTTTCCGTTCACCTTTGATCCTAATATTTTTGGTCCTAACGTTCTCTCCTCTGCACCATGAACATTGGCAGTTGATATCATCGAGAGTGGAATGGCCGTAAGTGCCGCGTTGGTAAATTGTCGTCGATTCATCTGCTCACCCCATAGAATTTTTTAATCGATCTATTCTTGCACTAAACCGGGTGTGACGCTTTGCCAAAAGCTAACGAGCGCATGGATGAAGTAGCCGCGAGGTGCCTCTAAGAAAGCCGCGTGATCGCCTCCAGGTACAGTCACCAGTTG
>JBNMMV010000356.1:0-4334 GCA_051270205.1 Limisphaerales bacterium | reverse complement strand
CAACAAAACCGTCGTGTGAGCGCGGTTGTTGAAGGCACTCATACGGTCCGACAGTAGAGAGGCAGTTAAGCAGCACGTGCGAGCGTGCTGCTTTTTATCCGCTTCTTCCAACCACTTCTTATTCATCCACTTCTTTTCATCCACTTCTGGGACCACACTATGCGACTTATTGGTTTATTTCTAATCGTAGGATTGCTGGCCGGTTGTGAAACCGCCTACTATGGTATCAACGAAAAGTTTGGCCGTATGAAGCCAGATATACTGGTCGATAAAGTTGAAGATGCCATGGAGGCGCAAGAAGATGCCAAAGAAGAGTTCAAGTCTGCACTTGAACAATTCGAGGCTGTGGTTGGCATACCTGAGAGTGAACTCAAATCCACTTACAATAGACTGCAAGATGCATTTGACGATGCGGAATCTCAAGCATCTGATGTCAGTAGCAAAATCGATTCTGTAGAAGATGTGGCTGGAGACTTGTTCAGCGAGTGGCAGGATGAACTTGAGCAGATTTCTAATACAAGCTTGCGGCGCAAGAGTGCTTCTCAATTGAAGCAATCGAGAAGTCGTTCAAAAGCTTTGGTTAAGGCTATGCGTCGAGCGGAGTCTCGCATGGAACCTGTGCTGACTTCGTTCCGCGATCACGTTCTGTATTTGAAGCACAACTTAAATGCCCAGGCCATCGCCTCGTTGAAAGGTGAGTTGGGTGGTATTGACCGCGACGTTGGTAGGCTGATCCGCGACATGGAATCCTCCATTGCCGAGGCTCAGACGTTTATTGAACAAATGGAAGGTGGCTAGACACTAATTTGGAAACTGGGTCGAGCTGCAAATAGGGGCAAAGATGAAAGTAATTGGAATTCTATTAGGGTTGGTAGTGTTAGTTGTAGCCGGTGTGTTTGGCTATTTGTTTTTCTTTGCCGGCGATGTGATTGAGCGCGGCATCGAGGAGTTGGGGCCTGAGTACCTCGGTACGTCTGTGACAGTCAGTGCTGTCGATATGGATTTTGTAGCAGGTCGAGGGAGTATCTCGGGTCTGAACATTGGCAATCCAACTGGTTTTGATGGGCCGTACGCGATGCAACTCGGCACAGTGAGTACTACTGTTGATCTAGAAAACTCAACTGCTGATCTCATTGTCATTAAAGACATTACGGTGAAGGGTGCTTCTTTGGCCGCAGTTGCCAATGGTCAGAAAACCAATTTTCAACAGTTGATGGACAACATTGAAAGTGCCGTAGGTGCTGCGAGTGATTCAGACGCGTCAACCTCTGCAGACAGCAGCGATTCACCGAAATTCATCGTTGATCGGTTTAGCTTTACAGAAGCCGACGTATCGTTGGTGTCGGATATATTGGGTGATAAGCAACTTGAGATTCCACCAATACGACTGACGGATATTGGTCGCAAAACAGATGGCGCAACCGCCGCAGAGGTGGCGCAACAGTTAATGGAGCCGGTTACTGCCGCCATTACCCGTGCCGTGGTGAGCGAGGGTCTAGATCTTGAAGGCGTTGAGTCCAGATTGATGGACAAAGTTCGTGATAAAGTTCCGGGGGTCGACAAGCTCAAAGATCTCTTTTAATGGAACTAGAAAATATACTCTATGAAGTACAGGGTCCCATGGCCCTAATAACGATTAACCGTGCCGATAAGCACAACGCCATTTCTTTGGCGACCCTGGACGACCTACATACCGCAGTTGATGAAGCAGCCTACGACGATGATGTACGCGCCATCGTCATTACTGGCGCTGGTGGTAAATCTTTTGCGTCCGGTTCTGATCTCACCGAAGTGCTCAATCGTGATTTTAGAAAAGCCTTAGAGCCCATAATCCAAGGGCTAGCCGATAAGCTTGAGCGAACTCCTAAACCGACCATAGCCGCTATAGATGGCATCTGTATGGGCGGTGGACTGGAAGTTGCTTTGGGTTGTGACTTAAGAATCGCCACCCCCAAGTCTCGTTTCGCGACCCCCGAAGGCAAACTCGGCATTATTCCGGGTGGTGGTGCCACCGCGCGATTGCCAAGAATTGTCGGGCGAGGGTGGGGTATGGAAATGATGCTTATGGGAGAACCTATAGGTGCAGATCGTGCGTTGCAGATTGGCCTGGTGACGAGGCTTGTAGAATCTGAAGAACTACTCGCAGAAGCACGCCGCATGTCAGATCACCTGGCAAGCTTTGCGCCATTCGTGCCGCGCACCATGAAAGCGATGGTGCACTTCGGTATGGAGGCAAGCCTGGCCGGCGCACTGATGTTCGAAAAATACGCACAGGGCGCGCTCGTGCAAACCGAAGACAAAATCGAAGGCATCACCGCGTTTCTCGACAAACGCCCCCCCAACTTCAAAGGCAAATAAATAGGGTCAGACCCTAGGGTCTGACCCCGGGGTCTGACCCTTTTTTGGGTCGCTAGTCGACTCGGGCGGCTGCGTAGCCTGAAAGAACCACTGCACCATCTTGGTTGGTGGTTTTTACTTCCAGATTAACAATGCCGTCTTCAACGCTTTCTACGGTCGCCGTTGAATTGAGCGTATCGCCTGGCCAAACTTGGCTGGTAAACCGCACGCCATACTTCGTTAAGCGTCCATCACCCACATAATTGGTGAGCATGCGACCGGTCATTCCCATGGTGAGCATGCCGTGAGCAAACACAGATGGGTATCCCGCCACTTGGGTGGTGAAAACTTCATCTGTGTGCAACGGATTGTAGTCACCCGAGGAACCAGCGTATTGCACCAACTGGGTTCGTTTCAGATCTTCGACTAAACACTCGGAAAAAGTGTCGCCGATGTTCAAATCACTTTGTTGTAATGCCATGGTTGCCTCCTAAGAATCGACTGGACGTTCGGTGCGTACACCCACGCCGCGCGCAGTGATAGCCAGTTCGCCATTTTGGTCATGATATTCAGTAACGGTTTCAGAAAAGACCAGCTTGCCAGCTCGCTTACTTTCTTTTTCCCAGGTTTTGCCGGGCTTGGTGGTCGCAGTCAGGACATCGCCAGGACTAATGTGTCGGTGATACTCGAAGTGCTGCTCGGCGTGAAGACCGCCACCACCACCGCCGCCACCGGAGGATTCTTCTTTTTTCTTAATCCCGGTTGGCTCGCCGCCCGAACCAAACCATGGTTCGCCGACTTTTGGTCGTAGGAAATAGTCAGGATCAAATTGTGCGCTGGATTGGGCAAAGGTCGGTGGTGCAATGACTTTGCCAGGCTCTGTGCCCGCTGCGTACGCTTCATCGTAGTAGATTTGGTTATCGTCTCCAACGGAGCGAGCAAACATCATAATGTGGCTCCCTTCGACAGGAAATTTATCAACAGCCATGTGGCTCCCCTTTAAGTTAATTAACTAGGAAGGGGAGTATCTCCAAGCTGTTGAGTACATTCAAGACGTGGCTGGTATCACCTGACGGAAGGGTCGGATGCTGACATTCGCAAATAACCCTGCCAGTTTGTAGGGATCGCTCGCGGCAAAGTCTTGTGCACCGCTAAGATCGGCTGCCTCCAGCAGTATAATGGACCCAATCATGGTCGATCCGTCGTCTGACAGCATGGGCCCAGCAAGGCGTACATCAAACGAACCTATGTACCCCAGATGGGCATCGCGGGTGGCTTTGCGTAAATCTTCGCTGTCTGCTTGGTCCTCGCAGATAATCGCAAATAACATGAACTGCTCCGTTTGTTAGTTAAGGTGTGATTTAAACGCTTCGACGGTTTCTAAAAACCCAGCCCGTGCGCTTGGGAACATGACGGCCATGGCAAAAAAGTCGTGCACCATGCCATCGTAGCAAACGTATGCTGCCTCGTTGCCTGCAGCCTGCAAGGCAGCAGCGTATGCGGCGCCTTCGTCACGCAATGGGTCAAACTCTGCGGTAACCACCAATGCGGGTGGTAAATTGCCTAGATCCGACGCGTTCAGTGGCGTGGCGTATGGTTCACTTCGGAGCGCTTCGTCTGGGCAGTAGGTGTCCCAGAACCAAGTCATCGTGGCTTTTTCGAGCAAATAGCCTTCACCGTTGTCCACATAGCTTTGACGATTCATATCGATGTCCGTTACCGGATACAGCAAACACTGAAAGTCGATTTTAGGACCGTTCTCATCGCGCGCCTTCAGTGCCATAACAGCACTCAAATTGCCGCCCGCACTTTCGCCCGAAACGCCAAGTTTACCGTTGCCGTTGAGCTCCGCCATGTTGTTAGCTGCCCATGTAGTCGCGTCGTAAGAATCCGTGACTGCTGCGGGGTAGATGTGCTCAGGTGCCATACGATAGTCCACCGACACAACAACAAGGCTCGCCAGGGTGCAAATTTCTTGGCAAACCGCGTCACACGTG
>JBNMMV010000355.1:0-4347 GCA_051270205.1 Limisphaerales bacterium | reverse complement strand
AACCCACGAGAAGTGTCCGAGCGTTGAGGCCAAATGTTGACGGAGCGACCCCGAAGGGGAAGCCGAGGATTGTCTGAGTGCCAGCTTTTTTGCGCGTTTTGCGCGCAAAAAGGCGGGTCGAGTTCCGTAGGCTAGCTCCGCCAACGTTTGGCCTGCGAGCACTTCTCGTGGGTTGTTTCCGCCAGTTTCCAGCGTGTCTATGTAGTCTCTGTGACTTTTGGGACAGCTACTAATTAGTAGCTTCCCTTAACTAATAGCTTCATTTAATAACTTCTGGGCAACCCCAACACGTGCTCACTGACATAATTTTGAATCATCTCTTGGGAGATGGGCGCAATTCGCATGAGCCGGGCTTCGCGCCAATATCGCTCCACATGATATTCAGTGGCGTAACCAAAACCGCCATGGGTCTGCACCGCTTGGTCTGCCGTCTGATAGGCAGCATCTGCCGCTAACCATTTAGCCATGTTCGCTTCTGCCCCACACGGCATGTCATTGTCGATCATCCATGCTGCTTTGCGAATCATCAGCTCCGCAGCATCAAGTCGCATTTTTGCCTCAGCCAAGGGAAACGCAACGCCTTGGTTTTTACCGATAGGTCGTCCAAACACCACTCGTTCATTGGCGTAGTCCACTGCTCGTCGAAGTGCTGCGCGGCCAATGCCAAGCGCTTCAGCCGCAATCAGAATACGCTCGGCATTTAACCCCGTCAGCAAGTACTTAAAGCCTTTACCTTCTTCCCCAATGCGGTCGGTAACCTTCACTGGGAGGTCGTCGTAGACCACTTCACAGGTAGCCACTGCATTTCGACCCACCTTATCAATAGCCGAAATATCGACCTCATCCCGCTGTAATTCTGCAAACAGTAGGGTCAAACCATCAGTGCGCTTCTCAACTTCATCTTTGGGTGTTGTTCGGACCAACAGGAGAACACGTTCAGATTGCAAAGCCTTGGTCGTCCAGACCTTGCGACCTTTAACGATGTATTGATCTCCCTCGAGCCTAGCAAAGGTGGTGATTGAGCTGGTATCGGTACCCGCATCTGGCTCGGTAACGCCAAATGCCACATGCAAGTCGCCCCGCGCCACTTGAGGCAGGTATTTTTGCTTCATTTCTTCTGAGCCAAACTTAATCACTGGCTCCATGCCAAAAATGGACAAGTGCAACGGTGTTGCACCATTCATCGCGGCCCCACTGGCCGCGACGGTTTCAAGCACGATACTGGCCTCTGTTATACCCTGCCCGCTGCCACCATAGGCCTCTGGGATAGCAATGCCCAACCATCCAGCTTTTGCCATATCGTTATAGAAATCCCACGGAAACTCATGATCCTTATCCTTCTTAGACCAATATTCATCCGGATAATCACTACACAGCTTTCCCACTGCGTCTCGAATCAGCTCTTGCTCATCTGTCAGCTCAAAATCCACTGTCTTTCCTTTTTGGCTTTTTACGAACAGTCATTGTAAGTTGTCTTTTTTCAGGAGGACACAATGACAGGAAAATATTTTGAAGAACTTATTGTCGGGGATGTATTTGACCACCAGCCTTCTCGGACTGTTACCGAAACTGACAACCTATTATTTTCGACGCTCACCCTGAATCCTCAGCCTTTGCATTTGGATGCTGAATTCGCCAAAAACTCCATTCATGGGCAAATCCTGGTGAACAGCATTTTCACCCTAGGACTAGCGGTAGGTTTGAGCGTCAGCGACACAACACTGGGTACGACATTGGGAAACCTAGGTTTCGACAAAACCACCTTTCCACATCCGGTTTTCATCGGTGACACACTAACGGGTCGAACAGAAATCAAAGAGAAACGCGAAAGCAAATCTAAACCAGACCGAGGCATAGTTATGTTCGAACACACACTGACCAACCAGCGTGGAGAAGTAGTCTGCGCCTGCTTACGCGGCGGCATGATGCAGAGGCAAGCCCATGGATAGGCTGCGTCGTTCCTGTCATTTCGTACCAGGTGCCAATGAAAAAATGCTGCACAAGTCGCTTGCGACTGCTGCCGACAGTCTAATTCTCGATTTAGAAGATGCTGTCGCGCCCGATCGCAAAGAAGCAGCCAGACAAACCGTGGCTGAGTGGCTTCGTGATGTCGACTTTGGCCGTCACGAGCGCACCGTGCGCATGAACCCGCTGGATTCACCGTGGGGATTGGATGACTTAAGAGTCACCATGGAATTTGCACCGGACGCCTACGTGGTGCCAAAAGTTTCCACCCTGGAAGAACTCACAACCATCAGTTCGGAAATAACCAAGTGGGAACACCAGTACGGCCACCCGCAAGGCAGTGTTGCGTTGATTCTTATCTGCACCGAAACACCGCTTTCTGCGCTTAATATCGCTACTTTTCCACAATGCGAAAGAGTTACTGCACTGTCCTGGGGGGCAGAAGACCTATCCGCGGCCTTAGGTGCGCCAAGAAACCGCAGACCCGACGGCAGTTACTTGGACATCTACACACATTGTCGCAACATGACGTTACTCAGTGCGGCAGCAGGCGGCGTACAGCCTATCGATACAGTGTATGTAGACTTTAACGACAGCGAAGGGCTAAAACGCGAATGCCAAGAGGCTGCGTGGATGGGGTTTACCGGAAAGATCACAATCCACCCCAATCAAATCGACATCGTGAACAGCTACTTCACGCCTTCCATCGAAGAGGTAGATGAAGCACAGCGATTGGTGGCAGCCTTTGATGAGGCTCAGCGCCAGGGTCTGATGGCGATAAGTTTTGAAGGCAAAATGGTCGATGTACCACATCTCACGCGTGCAAAAAAACTCCTACAACGCGCAGAAGAAATTAACCAAAGAATGGGAACAGTATGACCTTAGATCTAAAAACCGAGCGCATGCAGGCAAGAATTGAAGATGGCATTGGCTGGATGGTGTTCAACAACCCCGCCCGACACAACGCCCTATCGCTGGAGATGTGGCAAGGCATTGGCGATATTCTTGAAGCATATGAAGCCGACGATAGCGTCCGCGTTGTTGTTATGCGTGGCGCCGGAGGGAAGGCCTTTGTGTCAGGTGCAGACATCTCTGAGTTCGACAGCAAACGTGCAAACGCAGAGCAACGTCGTAGCTACGGTGCGATTGCGGGGCGCGCGACACGCTGGCTAGATCAACTTAGCAAGCCACTCATCGCGCTAATAGAAGGCTATTGCATTGGCGGCGGGCTCGCGACAGCACTTGCAGCGGACATAAGGTTCGCCACCCCTGATTCTAAATTCGGCATTCCCGCCGCTAAGCTCGGTTTAGGCTATGAGTACGAAGGGCTCGCCAAGCTTGCTCGGGTAGTGGGTCCAAGCAGCGCACGAGACATCATGTTCAGCGCTCGATTCATGGAGGCAAACGAGGCGAAAGATATGGGACTAGTGAATTCCATACACTCGAGGGAGACAGTCGAACAGGAATGCATTAGCTACGCGCTACGTGTTGCAGGAAACGCGCCGCTCACAGTCAAAGCAGCCAAAGCTGCCCTCGATGCGTGGGAGGCAGGAGGCGATCGAGAACAAGTAAACCAAGTACGTGCCATGATTGACGAATGTTTCAATAGTGATGACTACAAAGAAGGTAGGAAGGCGTTCGCGGAAAAACGACCACCCCTATTCCAGGGTCGCTAGCGCGACCTGGACGGCTAGAGAGGGGATAGAGAGGGGATAGAGAAGACCAAAAGAATCTTTAGCTACCTTGGTGATTTACGCAGCAGCTCAATGCCACCTTCTTCAACTAAGTAATCTATGTAGGCTGCCGAGCTATTCATATAGTCGCCGGATGAAGCGCCGACTTTTTGTGCATGAATGGCTTGCAAAACGCGCGCACTGGTAGCGCCCTTGATGCTTGCAATCAGTGTTTCCAAATCCACTTCGGCGTCAAATTCACAGGCATAGGGGCCCACATCAATACCTTCTCGGGTCTGAAAATACCAGCCCATCTGATTTTTGAATACACGCCCTGATCGGTACCACCTGCGAGATTTTTCACCAGTACGCACCTTTTCGAAATCGGAACTTAAGCCACTCATATTTCTCTCATTCCAGCATGTCCTTGAAGAATTCATCATCGCAGACTGAGCCAGCATTACTGTGATCAATACGTCTTTAGATGTATTAGTTTGTGAAACTTTAGCAATCTAATTGCGAAACTCTCGTTGAAGCGCCCACAAGAGATCTGCCGAGACAGCTATCGGGAAGTGAGCCTGACCTCGCCCGACAGTTCACTTTCACCATCTGTACCGATTGCAGTCATCGCGAGGTAGTAATTCCCGACAGGCAGGGTAATGCTATGGCTGTTTGCATTTCCTGATACTTCAACAATATCGGTATAGCT
>JBNMMV010000354.1:0-4349 GCA_051270205.1 Limisphaerales bacterium | reverse complement strand
CTTGAACTTGGGCACAGCCATTAAAGCCGCTTCGTCGAACACACCTTGAGCATCTGCCAGGTATATCGGCGCTACTTTTACGATAGGTATCACCTCACGATTATTATCGACCCACAAAGAAAGGGGTGCCAATGTATAAAAGGTGACCGTATGCATCCCCCGCGGGATGTGTTGCCGGGCAGCAACTACTGCCTTGTAGGGCAACGATTTCACCTCGTAAATAGTGCGCATAGCCCAACATTTGGACCTTAAGAGTCAAGCGTCAATAGGAGTGGCAGCATTTACTCACGCTGGTATCATACGCGCCGCCTATTGGGTGAGAGTGCAAAGTCTGCACAGTTATTACTATTTCAAATTATTAAACATTGTTGGGGTTTTCTATGATAGACCTGTCCTTACTCCCACCGATTCTCGGTGTTGTTGGACTCGTGGTGGCGCTCATCATCTATTTCATCGTAAAGAGTTACGATGAAGGTGGTGAGGATCTTAAAAAGATCGCTGATCAAATTCACTTAGGTGCGATGGTTTTTATGCGCCGTGAATACTCGATGCTTGCCATCTTCTCGGCGGTTCTACTCGTCCTAATCTACTTCAGCCCACTGGGAATCATGACGGCAATAGCTTTTTTAGCTGGCGCTTTGTCATCGGCCTTCGCTGGATATTTTGGTATGTACACGGCCACCAAGGCTAACGTCCGTACTACGTATGCCGCGCACACCCAGGGCCAATCGGCAGCTTTGTCTGTTGCCTTTTTTGGTGGCTCAATCATGGGTCTTGCGGTCGCCTCTGTCGGTCTATTGGGTTTAGGCTTGGTCTACTACTTCTTCGGTAGCGACCCAGAGATGGTTCACCACATCCACGGTTTCGGCATGGGTGCATCGGTTGTTGCACTGTTCTCACGCGTTGGCGGCGGCATCTACACTAAGAGTGCCGACGTTGGTGCTGACTTGGTCGGCAAACTAGAGCAAGGCATCCCAGAAGATGATCCACGTAATCCTGGCGTAATAGCCGATAACGTTGGCGACAACGTTGGCGACGTCGCCGGCATGGGCTCAGACATTTTCGAATCTTACTGTGGCTCCATGATCGCAACCATCGCTATTGCATCGACCCTTGCAGTGCTTGGCGTCAGCACTCTGGCACCCGGCATGAGCGAGGCGGACGGTCGTTCAGCGTTGATGTTCGTACCTTTGGCCCTGTCATCTACGGGACTTATCGCATCTATCATTGGTATTGGTATCGTTCGAGTATTCTCTACCCAAAACCCAGCAGTGGCCTTACGCATTGGCATGATCGGCACGCCGGTACTGTTCATCGCGGCAGGCTACTTCATACTTGAAAGCCTGGGCGTCTCATCAAACATCTGGTTGTCGGTGCTATTCGGCGCAGCGGGCGGTGTCATCATCGGCCTCATCACCGAGTACTACACCAGCTCAACGCCGGTTGTAAAAATCGCCGAATCCGGCAAAACAGGTCCAGCAACAGTAATGATCACAGGTCTAGCGGTTGGCATGCAATCAGTAGTCATTCCGGTATTGACCATTTGTGGAATCATTTACGTTTCTACTGAACTCGCCGGCCTTTACGGTGTTGGTGTTGCAGCGGTGGGCTTGTTGGCAACAGTCGGCATGACCATGGCGGTTGACGCCTACGGACCGGTTGCCGACAACGCTGGCGGTATTGCTGAAATGGCCGGACTCGGTGAAGAAACAAGAGCCATTACCGACTCACTCGACGAACTTGGCAACACAACAGCAGCCATGGGTAAGGGCTTCGCTATTGGTGCTGCGGCACTCGCTGCTTTGGCAATTATTGCCGCGTTCGTAGAAACCATATCTGCTGGTCGCGGGGGCGATTTCGTCCTCCACATCGGCAATCCGACGGTCTTGATTGGTTTATTCATTGGCGGTCTCGTGCCGTTTTTGATTGCCAGTATCACCATGACAGCTGTGGGTGAAGCGGCCATGGAAATGATTGAAGAGATTCGTCGTCAGTTCCGCGAAATACCAGGCTTAATGGAAGGCACGGCTGACCCGGACAACGCCAAGTGTATCGACATCGCGACCACGGCTGCATTACGCAAGATGTTGTTACCAGGCGTTATCGCCGTCGCCGTACCCGTGGTGGTTGGTTTTGGCCTTGGCGCCGAAGCACTAGGCGGCACCCTTGGCGGCGCCTTATTAGGTTGTGTACTGTTGGCACTCACCATGGCAAATGCAGGCGGTGCTTGGGACAACGCGAAGAAGTATGTTGAGAAAGGTAACCTCGGCGGTAAGGGCTCTGATGTTCATACTGCAGTGGTTGTCGGCGACACAGTCGGTGACCCCTTCAAAGACACTTCTGGCCCGAGCATGAACATTCTGATCAACGTCATGGCCATCGTCAGTTTGGTGATCGCACCACTTCTGGCTTAAGTAAAACGACAGGGGACAGAGTCTTACTCTGTCCCCGCTTCCTCGCGATTCCCCTTTTTTTCGTTTACCACTTAGTCGATAATTTTTTCGGCGTCAGCTGATTCTTTAGCTTCACATATTGCGGCATGCCGTTTTTGTAAGGCGGATAGTCTTCACCCTCAATGAGCGGCGCCAGATAGCGTCTCGCGGCAGCGGTAATTCCGAAGCCATCGCGACTAATGAAATTCTTCGGCATTTTGCGTTCGACGTTAGCGACACGTGACAATTTTGCTTCGCCAATTTTCCACCGATAGGGTCGATCGCTGGTTCTTACAATGGTTGGCATGACCGCCGTTTTACCCGCTAGCGCAAACTCCACAGCGGCTTTGCCTAGTGCATAAGCTTGCTCAACATCAGTAGCGGAGGCGATGTGGCGAGCGGCGCGCTGCAAGTAATCTGCAACAGCCCAATGGTATTTGTAGCCTAGTTTGCTTTTCACCAATTCTGCAACCATGGGTGCGACCCCACCGAGCTGAGTATGACCGAAAGCATCTATACCTCCAGCGTCGGCCAAAAAAGTGCCATTTTTGTATTGCGCACCTTCCGATACAACGATCACGCAAAAACCTTTGTCTTTTACGGTTTGTTTAACTTTTTTGAGAAACGCAGTTTGTTGGAACGGCACTTCCGGCAGCAAAATGATGTGCGGTGCATCCCCAGGCCGATCTTGAGCCAGCGCACCTGCTGCTGCAATCCAACCCGCGTGCCTGCCCATCACCTCAAGGACAAAGATCTTGGTTGAAGTCTCGCACATGGACTCAACATCCAGCGCCGCTTCTCGGGTTGAGACCGCGACATATTTAGCGACTGATCCGAAGCCAGGGCAGCAATCCGTAAAAGGTAAATCGTTGTCCACCGTCTTTGGAATGCCAATACACTGCAGATCGTAGCCAGTCTCCTCGCTAAGCTGGGAGACTTTGTTCGCTGTATCCTGAGAATCACCGCCGCCGTTGTAGAAAAAGTATCTTATATTGTGGGCTTTAAAAACTTCTAGCAGGCGTCGATATTCACGCGGGTTTTCCTCAGGAGATTTGAGCTTGTAGCGACACGACCCGAACGCACCACTAGGGGTCTGTCGGAGTGCTGCAATGTCTTTCACACTTTCCTTGCTGGTATCGATAAGTTCTTCTTCGAGCGCACCGAGGATGCCATTTTTGCCCGCAAAGACTTTACCAATCAGCTGCTTGTGGTTGCGCGCTGTTTCTAAAACGCCGCACGCTGAGGCGTTGATTACTGCAGTTACACCCCCAGATTGAGCATAAAACGCGTTTGCCTTAACCATTGTTCGTTTGTCCTTTTCGACGTTGTTCTATCTTAAATTTATGTATGGGTTTTAAGTTTGCGTTGCATATTTGGATTTCGTATCTTTTCTCGAAGACTGCGTGTTATTTTTCCGCGGCGACGAGGTTTGTGCGACAATTTCACAATCAGAATAAAAGGTTTCTCATGACAGCCCTTGTTTCAATGTTTTGGCGAATTTGTCTTTTCAAAAGCGGCCCTGACGTTATCCCTGCCAACAATTTTTTGTTAGGCCTACTGATCGCCGGCAATGGGCTCATTTCATGGTCCGCTTCTATGTTACTCCAAGCAATGCTGCCAATCTCGCCAGAAGTCACAAATCAAGTCGGCCAGCAGGAGATCGCAATGCTGAGCGACAGCTGGGTCGTGCTCAGCAGAGTCATTGTAAGTTTAGCGACCACAGCCGCGTTAGTCTGGGGAATTTTACAATTAACCAATTTTGCCGATCGAACCTCCAAGGTATTGTGCGCGGTGTTCGGAACCGACATTATTCTTACCGTTTTTACCGTTGCCGCCGTCATTATCGGCCAGTTTATCCATCCCTTACTCGGGCAGTTTGCGATTCTTGCAATGTTTTTTTGGACGGTAGCGATTCTC
>JBNMMV010000353.1:0-4350 GCA_051270205.1 Limisphaerales bacterium | reverse complement strand
GCTTCAAATAGATGTGCACGAAGCATTCCCAGGTAAATTCGATGCCGCCATGGAGTTGCACTGACTTACGCGATCCGAAGGATGCCGCATCAGACGCGGCGGCTTTGGCCATGCGGGCATATTGCTCTGCATTGCCTGGTTCAAAGTCGATTGCACTGGCGGCGTTGTACAAGTGCGAGCGAGCAATATCGATGGCCGCCATAAAATCAGCCAGCGGGTGTTTGACCGCTTGAAAAAAGCCAAGGTTGCGATCGAACTGCTTACGGGTACGCGCGTATTCTGCGGTGGTCTGAAGTTGCCACTCGGCTGTGTCGCGCTTCGCGTTCTCTGCCATGTTAGCTTCCTTATTTGCCCGTGAATTCGGGTTGGCGCTTTTCAAAAATTGCCCGCCTTGCCTCTTTGCCGTCTTTGCTGCCTAGGCCCTTGCCGGTGTACCGCAGTTCGTCGCGGACCAAAGCTTCGAGGTCCTCAGGTAATCCCACCCGTGCTACCTGCAGCTTGGTTTGTGTGGCGGCCAGGGGGGCTACCTGGGCAATTTTTTGGCAATAGCTGAGGAACGATTCGGCGAATGAATCTTCGGCTGTCACTTCTCCGATCATGCCCATGGCGAGTGCCTGTTGTGCCGTGATGAATTCGACTTCCAGTAGAAACCGCATCGCACGCTCATGCCCTACCGCTTGCGGCAAACTCCAGGTCAGACCGCAGTCGGGTGATGTACCGACGCGTGCATATCCTGGGTGAAAGGTGGCGCTACTGCTGGCCATGCGCATGTCGCAGCACATGGCGAGCGACAACCCAGCGCCGATGGCTAAGCCGTTGAGCCCTGCGATAACAGGTTTTTGGCAGCGCGCTCTAATGCCGGTGACCAGTTGGACGGCTCGCTCGATTGTATCTTCAGCACTGTCACGATTTGTGCTTGGGCTTAAATCTGCTCCGGCACAGAACGTGTCACCGACACCCGTGATGCCGATCACCCTGATGTCGGCGTCTTCATTGGCACGGTCTATGGCGCTAACAAGCGCACGAGTCAGCTCGCCAGATAGCGCGTTCTTTTTCGCTGGGCGGTTGAGCCGGAGGATACGAACATTTCCCTGGGTTTCTTCGAGTAATACCGGCTCATTATCGGTTACATTCTCGTTCATGCTCAGCCTCCAGTGCGTTGGTTCAGAGATGCGGCGTTGTCGTGCAGAATTTTTGTTTGCACTGATAAGGGGATGCTGTCTATTTCATCGAAAATATCTCTTGGATGCTCAAGACCTTCCATGTGCGGCCAATCCGAACCGACAATGACATGGTCTTCTCCCATGTGGTCGATGATTTCTTCAATGTCGTCTTCCCAGAAAGGATTTATCCAAACGTGTTCTTTGAAGCTTTCGACTGGATCGTCGGCATAGTAGGTGGGTGTGCGTTCTCTACTGTGGTCAAACGCTTTTAATAAGTCGCCCAAGAATTCCGAACCGTTTTCCACCGATGCAATGCGTAGATTGGGAAAGCGCTCGAACAGTCTGTCGAACACTAGACTGGCAAGAAAATCGTTGATGTTTCGTGCTCGGTGGAAATTTGTGACGCTGGGCTTCGGCCCCATGCTGAGCACGTCCTGGTTCTTGACGTCGTAGCCGTTGCTGTCATGGCGAGTGGCACCGATGTGGGCGACCACAGTGATGCCCGCTTCGTTCACCCGCGACCAGAAGGGATCGAACTCTTTGGCACCTGGGTTGCGGGGACCGTTGCGGGTATGCACAGCGCTTGGGCGCATGACCAACACGCGGGCGTCTTTTTTGAGTGCTTTTTCCAATTCTGCACAGGCCCAGTCGACATTGGCGAGGGATATGTAGGGGGCAGCAAATAACCGATCTTGGTAGTTGAAACCCCAATCTTCATCGAGCCATTGATTGAACCCAGTGTAGAGGGTGCAAAGTGCATCGACGTCGTTTTTCAGCAACTCCTCATAAAGAATGGCCAAAGTAGGAAAAAGCCAGGCAGCTTCGAGACCCTGCTCGTCTATACGTGAGATGCGTGCATCGTGATCCATGTATTCTGGTGGCCTTGCTTCCAGTGATGAGCGGATGAGTTCCGCGCTAGTCGTAGCGTTTGGATTGCCTCGAAAAAGCTCTCGGAGTACACCAGGTCTGGAAATAGGGTCAAATGTCGGATTGGTGAAACGGTCAATCTTGCCTGCTATTGAATGATATTGCCGACCATTTTCCATGGTCACCCATTGCACACAGCGAGAGTGCATGCCTTTGGGGACATGGCGGGTGAAGGCGTCGCGTGCTTCGTAGTAGTGATTATCGGCGTCGAAAAGTTGACCTTGATATTGCTGCATTGAATATTCCCCGTGGGCTGATTATTCCATCTTTCTAACTATGATACTATTTATTCGCTGTCTCGGAGTAAAGAGCAAATATTAATGGTTGTCCTGTTATCGCTGCTAGCCGACGAATAATTCCCTGTTTCTTTGAGCAGGGAATTGATTTGTGACCGTACGGGTGAGACTGTGGGGCATATTAATGTACTAGAGGAATCACCGTGAAAGCAGCCGTCTATTATCAGACTGGAAACCCATCCGTGTTGCAGTACGAAGATGTTGCCGACCCGGAATGCCGCCCCAAAGGCATACTTGTAGAAGTCAAAGCGATCGGAATCCAAGGCGGAGACACGCTCAACCGGCTAGGTGGCATGATGGCATCTAAACCTCATGTGGTTGGTTACCAAGCGTCCGGTATCGTACGTGAGGTGGGTAACCTGGTGACTGATCGCAAGGTCGGAGATCGTGTGGTTGCGACCATGGCTTTCGGTTCACACGCAGAATTGGTGTCGGTTGGCGCATCCGCCAGTTACCTCGTGCCGGAAGCCCTCGACTTGGAGCTTGCAGCAGGCGTGCCCATCGAGTTTGGTACCGCTGCAGATTGTCTGTTCGAGTTTGGTGGTCTTCAGAAAGGTGAAACAGTGCTGATTCAGGCGGGTGGCGGTGGTGTCGGCCTTGCTGCCATCCAACTCGCTAAGCGCGCCGGTGCTACGGTTCTTGCTACTGCATCCACTGACGAAAAGCTAGAGCGGCTGCGCGAATTCGGTCTGGATCATGGCATTAACTACAAGACCGAAGACTTTGTTGCTCGAACCATGGCGCTTACTGACGATCACGGTGCTGATCTTATTGTCGATTCTGTAGGCGGCAAGACGCTTGAAAGCAGTGTTGGTGCGCTGGCCTACCGTGGGCGGATCAGTTGGGTTGGTAATGCCGGGCGCGAAGGTCCAGCGAACCTAGCTGGGCTGGGTCAAAAGAATGCTCGGCTCACAGGAGTATTTCTGGGCGCAGAGATGGGCGTCAATGCGGGGCGGTGCCGAGAGATGATCGAAGGTCTGCTTGCGGATGTAGCGAACGGGGATCTACAAGTGGTCATCGATCAGAAATTTCCGTTGAGTGAAGCGAGTGCAGCACACGCCTATATTGAAGGGCGGGGATCGTTTGGTCGGGTGTTACTCGTACCATAGCAGCGGATGACGCTGATCTCCGAATTTTCAACGCAATAACCAATACTCTTACTCAAAGAAGGCATCAACTATGCGCATCGCAGACATAGAAAACCCTACCGTCCCATACTTTCGGGATAATTTTGCCCCAGTTCAGATAGAACATAATGAGCCCTGTAAGAATGTGATCGGTGAAATCCCCCAGGCGCTGAATGGCGCATTTCTCCGTATTGGCGCCAATCCTGTTTTCGTCAATGACCCTGAGTCTTACCATCCCTTCGCAGGCGATGGCATGATCCATGAGGTAGTGTTTGATCAAGGTGACGTGACCTACGTTAATCGCTTCGTCGAAACCGAAGGCCATCTGGCCGAGCAGGAAAACGGACGGGTTATCTGGGACGGTCTTAAGACGACACCGGAAGACGCTCAGAAATATGGTCCCGCGAAAAACATTGCCAACACTGCGATGATTTTTCACGCCGGCAAGTTCCTCGCCTTGCAGGAAGGCGCACATCCCTTCCACCTAGAGCTACCCAACCTAGAACCAGTCGGCGAGGTAGACTACCAAGGGCGTCTCAATCACCCTTTTTCCGCGCATCCGAAAATCGACCCCCGCAACGGGGACTTGGTCACTTATGGCTACAATGTAACCAGCAAACCGCATTGTTCTGTTTCGCTGATTACCAAAGAAGGCGAACTGGTCCATACCACCGGGGTCGATATTCCCAAACCGGTGATGATGCATGACTGTGCGATAACCTCGAACCACACAATTCTTATGGACCTGCCCTGTGTGTTCGATTTCGCGCGCATGGCCGAAGGCAAAAGCATGTTGTACTTTGAGCCGGAAAACGGCTCGCGCTTTGGCATTCTAGC
>JBNMMV010000352.1:0-4358 GCA_051270205.1 Limisphaerales bacterium | reverse complement strand
TTTGATTTTTCTGATGACCAGAAGCTTCTGGCTGACCAGGTAGGAAAATACCTGGACGACAGCTGTAGCAGTGCAACAGTACGGAAGGTACTCGATGGCGATTCGCCAATGGCACACGATGTCTGGCAAGGATTGGCTGACATGGGTTTGCTTGGCACCGCCATTCCTGAAAATTACGGTGGTACTGGTGCAGGTTATCTAGAGTTGTGTTTGGTCGCGCAAGCGTTGGGTGCGCACCTAGCGCCAGTGCCTTTTGCTCAGACGGTTTATTTGGTCACCGAATGTCTACTGCAGTTTGGTGATGATGCTCAAAAACAAAAATGGCTACCACAGATTGCCAGTGGTTCGGTGAAAGCGTCATTGGTCGGCCCGCAGACGACCTCGCTGGCGGTGGAAGGCGGGAAGTTGTCGGGTCATGCAGAGTTTGTAAGTGATGGTTCCGTCGCAGATCTCTTTGTGGTGCTTGCCGGTGCAGAACAGGCACTGTATATCGTCGAAGCCGGGGAAGGTGTAGGTGTTCAAACCGTAGAGACCATCGACTTGAGCCGTGATGCGGCAGCAGTGACGTTCGACAATGCCCGATGCGAACACCTCGCCGGCGATGGCGTAGCGAAATTAGAACAGATCAACGATCGAGCAGCGGTGCTTATGGCATTTGAGCAATTGGGTGGTGCGCAGAGTGCACTACAAATGGCTGTGAATTACAGTCAGGAGCGATTTGCCTTTGGCCGCCCCATTGCCACTTTCCAAGCTTTGAAGCACATGATGGCAGACATGTATGTGGCCATGAAGTTGGCTGAAAACAACTGTTACTACGCGGCATGGGCACTCCAAAACGACGCGCCAGAATTGCCATTGGCCGCAGCGACAGCCCGGGTAGGTGCCACGCAGGCATTCCAGCTTTGCGCGCGGGACAACATTCAAGTGCACGGCGGCATGGGCTTCACCTGGGAGTTCGACTGCCATCTGTATTACCGACGATCCAACTATTTGGCATTAGAGTTGGGCGGCTTAACTGAGTGGGAGGGCAAGCTGGTTGCTGCCTTGCCATTAGCGGCGAGCGCATAGGAGGCGTTATGGATTTTAGCGACAACACACAAGAGTCGGCCTTTCGCGCCGAGGTTCGAACCTTTATCGCAGAAAATGCGCCCCAGCACCTGGCTGAATATCTGGAGAAAAGTGGTTTTGGCAGCACCAATACTGGGCCTCACGATAGGTTAGAAGAAGCTAAGAAATGGCAAAAGACAAAAGCTGAGGCCGGTTGGGCGTGCCTACTGTGGCCTACCGAGTATGGTGGCCGTGGTGCATCACCCATCGAAAATGTGATTTGGTCTCAGGAGGAGGGGTTGTTTAGCAAACTCTCGGGCACTTTCATTATTGGTCAGGGCATGTGTGCACCGACCATGATGGCGTTCGCTGGTGAAGAGCATAAGCAGCGATACCTGCCAAAGTTGGCCAGTGGTGAAGAGATTTGGTGCCAGCTCTTTTCTGAACCTCATGGTGGTTCAGATTTAGCTGGGCTTCGCACTCGCGCCCAAAAAGAAGGTGATGAATGGGTGATCAACGGCCAGAAGATCTGGACCTCAGGTGCTCAGCATTCTGACTACGGCATTCTGATCACTCGAACGGATCCCGAAGTTGCCAAGCACAAAGGTTTGACGATGTTTTTTCTAGACATGAAATCCCCTGGCGTGCGAGTGGTACCCATCAAACAAGCTAACGGGCAGAGTGAGTTTAACGAGGTTTATTTCGATGATGTACGCATACCCGATCACCAGCGTCTGGGTGAGGTTGGGGATGGTTGGCGTGTGTCTATTACCACATTGATGAACGAACGGATGGCCATTGGTGGTGGTATCGCAACCGGCTTCCCGGAAATATATGACCTGGCCAAATCTACTCAAATTAACGGTAAGCCAGCGCTTGAAGACACCAACGTGCAAGCCAAGTTAGCCGACTGGTATGTAAAGGCCTCTGGTCTAAAAAATAATGGTGCGCGCATGATTACCTCGTTGAGTAAGGGCGATACGCCGGGTCCTGAAAACTCCATCGGCAAGTTGGTGGCGGGTAATATGATGCAAGACATCGCCAAGTTTGCGTTGGATTTGCAAGGCTCCAATGGCCGTTTGGTTGATCCAAAAGTGGCTGAAGGCAGTGCACGATTTCAAGCAATGTTGCTGCGCTCTCCCGCGGTTCGAATCGAGGGCGGCACCGACCAGATCTTGCGCAACATCATCGGTGAGCGGGTGCTTGGCTTGCCTGCGGATATGCGTGCTGACAAAGGTATACCTTTCAATGAGATACCTACTGGCGGATAACTAAAAGGATAAATAACAATGAGTTACGAGACTATTCTCACAGAAAATATTGATGGCGTCTGTGTCATTACCATGCATCGACCGGAACGGCTGAACGCTTGGACTTATAAGATGGGCGGTGAGTTAAACGCCGCGGTAATCGATGCTAATGCGGATCCTGAAGTGAACGCCATCGTTCTCACTGGCGCCGGTCGCGGCTTCTGTGCAGGTGCCGATGTTGAAGCTGTATTTAAAGCTCAGTCCGATGGTGAAGATGTCACTGAAGGCGGCGGTGCGGGTGATTGGGTCAATCTAATGCGCTCATCGAAACCTGTTGTCGCCGCGATTAACGGACCTGCAATTGGTCTTGGGATCACACAGGTTTTACCTATGGATTATCTGGTGGCCGCTGAAAACGCGAAGATATCCTTGCGGTTTGTCAAATTGGGCTTAGTACCAGAGCTAGCAAGCTCTCACTTTTTGGTCGCAAGAGTTGGCTTTGGCTGTGCCAGTGAACTGATGCTTACGGGACGAACCGTAGATGGCGTCGAAGCCCGCGAGCTCGGCCTGGTCGATAAAGTATGTAAGGGTGATGTCTTACTTGAAGAGGCGTGTGCTATTGCACGATCCATGGGCGAAAACCCACAGAGTGCCCTTCGACAAATAAAGTCGCTGATCACCACCAATTTGGCAGAGACTGATATTGGGCTCGTCCAGCGGCGCGAAGGGGACGCTTTGAAGCTGTGTTATGCCTCGGCTGAGCATCGCGAGGCGATTGATGCTTTTCTAAATAAGCGCGAGCCTGACTTCAAAGCTGCGCGGGCATCTGAAGAATAAATTTCTAAATATAATGAGGTAATTCGATGACTTACGAGGTAAAACGATTCCCATTCGACGGCACTATCGACGCCGATGGTCATATTTTGGAACCACAAGACCTGTGGGAAAATTATCTTGAAGCCAAATACCAGGATCGTGCTTTGCGGATTCAGGTTGATGACAAGGGCTTCGAGTATCTTGAAATTGATCAACGACCCTCGAAGCGGTCGCACAAAGGATCGCTAGGACTCCTAGGGGCTATGGGTGAAGAGGACATGAGACCCAGTCCTGAACGTCGTTATGCAGACCATATGCCTTTTGGATCGTGTGATGCAAAACAACGGCTTGAGTTACTCGATGCGGAAAACCTTGATG
This sequence comes from Limisphaerales bacterium, assembly GCA_051270205.1. GTDB lineage: Bacteria > Pseudomonadota > Gammaproteobacteria > Pseudomonadales > Azotimanducaceae > UBA4421. The sequence goes on along the minus strand of JBNMMV010000352.1, from coordinate 867 downwards.
CGACATTGTTGTATCCCACCATTGGTCTGCTTTGGGAGGTTGAACTAACCGATGCTGAATTGAGCCTGGCATATTGCCGCGCCTACAATCGATGGATCGCTGATTTTTGTCGTGATTCAGGTGGCAGGTTGGTGCCCATCGCACAACTCACCTTGTTGGATGTTGAAGGCTCTGTTGCCGAACTAGAACGTGCCGTTCGAGACGGTTGTAAAGGCGCGTGGGTGAACCCCTTCAACCACCACCGAATCATTCATGGCGACGAGCGACATGATGCTTTGTTTGCGAAATGTGTTGAATTGGATGTGCCTATCGCGATTCACCCGACGTTTACACCACACGCCGCAGCTGCAGGCATATTTGATTGGCCGCACAGTGGTCGTGCTTGGGGAGAGGCGATTTGGCTACGCGCTATCGTTCAACAGGCGCTCATTTCGTTTTTCTCATTGGGCACGCTTGAACGATTTCCGACACTCCGGCTCGGCGTGCTAGAAGCTGGATCAGGTTGGATCGGCGCTATGCTTGATCGTATGGATGCGTTCAGTGGCTCGCTAAATATTCAGCGCACCAGCGCCACTGAGCTTTTTCGGCGCCAATGCTTCATCTCAGGTGATCCGGACGAGACTGCAGCACCCCACGTAATAAAGCATGTGGGTGAAGACTGTTTTATGTGGGCTACCGACTATCCGCACCCGGATCACCCGCATACTTGGGTCGATGATCTTACGCATTATGCCAACCAGCTAGATGAGGGCACGCGTAAAAAGGTGCTCGGTGATAATGTCAGGCGTATCTATAGGCTCGACGTTTAGCGGCTACTAATCGCCTCCAATCGGAACGGTGACGGTCAAAACGCCACCGTTGTCCATC
>JBNMMV010000351.1:0-4368 GCA_051270205.1 Limisphaerales bacterium | reverse complement strand
AGAAGCCCGACGGCAGGCGAAATATCGCAGTGCTGAGATCTTCCTTGCGCTAAAGGACACGGAAAAGGCCATCGAGCATTTCCGCGACTATGCCCACACCTATGAGAAGCCTCAAGCAATTGCCTTGGAAGCCATGCATCACATGGACGAGTTGTATCAGCGCACAGGTGAAACAGACAAGCAGAGATTTTGGCTTGGTAAAAAGATAGACGCGCATCGTGCGATGGGATCTGGCGCGACCGAACGATCGACGTACCTAGCGGCCAGTGCGCAGTTTGTTTTTGCGTCGGACGAAAAACAAAAATTCGGCAAGATAACGCTGACTCATCCACTGAAGAAAAGTTTAAGAAGGAAGCAGAGTGCGTTGAAGAAGACGCTCAAGGCGTATGAGCTTGCAGCGGGCTACAAAGTAGCTGAGTTTGCAACCGCCTCAACCTTTGAGATTGCTGACCTTTATCGGTCGTTGTCCAAGTCCATTCTTGTATCGGACCGCCCTAAAAATTTGAGCGAGCTAGAAATGGCCCAGTACGAAATTCTTTTGGAAGAACAAGCATACCCATTTGAAGAGCAGGCGATCTCTCTACACGAGATCAACCAACAAAAGTCATGGGCGGGTATTTACGATGAATGGGTAGAGAAGTCATTTGTTGAACTCGCTGAATTGATGCCAGGACGTTATAAAAAACCAGAGTTAGAGGTGGGCTATGCACAAGCGATTCATTAGCGTTGTCGTTACCAGCTTGCTCTTGTGTAGCTGTGCGTCTATGCCGTTGTTTAAATCGAAATCAACTAAGACACCGGCTAGTGAGGAGGAAGTTGCTCGCCAAGTAGTAGGCGGGGAAGCAACTGCAGAATCAAATAGAGCAGCGCTCCAGCCAGCGATTCAAGTGCCAGTACCGGACGTCAAGCCAGCCAATCGTGTGATGTTTGAACGTGCCTTGGTACTCATGCAGGCAGAAGATTGGTTGGTCGCAGAATCATTGCTCGCAGAAGTATCCCAAGATCAGTCAGAACTTGCCGGTCCCTGGGTAAATCTGGCGATTGTTAGGCGTGCACAAGGGCATTTGGCTGGGGCAGAAGCGGCACTTGCACAGGCCTTGCAGGCCAACCCTCATAATTGCGACGCGCTCAACCAACTGGGTGTCATTGCCCGCGAAGCAGGTCGGTTTACCGACGCTGAAAAGCACTATCAGAACTGTATCAAAGCGAATCCCAGTTACCTGGAAGCACAGTTGAACCTAGGTATTCTCTATGAACTCTACATGGGCCGATATGGTGAAGCGCTTGCTGCCTATCAAGACTATCAACTTGCTCAAGTCGAACCTGACCCCAAAGTTAATGGCTGGCTAATTGACCTTGAGCGTCGTGTCGCCGCGGTTGCGCAGAGGTAATGATGACAATTCGTTTTCTCACCGTAATCGCAATTTTGGGATGCTTCGTGCAACCCGCCTGGGCGGTCGAAACAAGTCCCGCACGAGCCAATAGCGAGAAACCAGTAGCAGATTTGACGGGTGGCATCATAAAACTTGATGAAACCGTGATCTCTGGCAACCAAGAACTTCCCAAAGTTTTGTATATCTTACCCTGGCGCGAGCCGCAGGGCTTACCAGAGATAGAGATTCAAGCGGAATTTACAGAAGCAGAAGTGTTTCGGCGACTTTATCCTCCAGCTTATCGAAGAGAATTGAACTACTTCGAAACGTTGCAAGGTGTGAAGAACGGCGTCGGTCACAATCAGGAGGATTAGAAATGGATTTATACACGACCGTAGTGGGCTTTTTCCAAGAGGGTGGCCCGTTCATGTATCCCATAGCCATAGTATTGGCGATAGGTATTTCCATCGCGTTTGAGCGATATTTATTTTTGTCGAAAGAAATTCGCGTCAATCGTCGCGACTTCAACGCCATACTGCCGTTGTTAAAGCAGCGTCGTGTGCGTGAAATTGTTGAGCTGACGAAAAAGTCTAAGTCTGCGATGTCTCGAATAGTTGCAGACGGTGTAAACAAGCAACAGCACTCTGACGCGTCACGTCGACGCACAGATGTTGAAGCGGCCATGGAAGAAGGCTTGCTGGAAGCGCTACCAAATATTGAGCGACGCACGCCTTATTTAGCGACCTTTGCAAACATCGCAACGCTACTTGGCTTGCTTGGTACGATCATCGGTCTTATTGCAGCGTTTACTGCAGTAGCGAATGCTGATCCAGCTGAAAAGGCAACGCTCTTGTCGCAGTCCATTTCGATAGCGATGAACACCACCGCATTTGGCTTGATGGCAGCTATTCCTTTGTTGTTGATTCACTCGATGTTGCAGAGCAAGACCAGCGCCATGATTGAGAGTCTGGAAATTGCCGTGGTCAAGTTTGTTAACTTGCTCGAAGGTAACGCCGATGCAGTAGCCAAGGCGTCAGCCGGTGCTCCGCAGAAAGCAGCAAAAGCTTAATCTAGACAAGACTAAAGAGTACGCGCATGGATCGAGTACGAAAAAGACGGCAAAAGCATACTGAAGCAGCTGACTTAGATGTAACGCCCTTCATGAATCTCATGATTGTGCTGGTACCGGTATTGCTGCTTTCGATGGTGTTTACCCATACCACGGTTATTGACCTCAATTTTCCGACAGGTGACGCCGCGGGTGCCTTCGACCCAGAAGCCGTCCACCTCGAAGTGGCAGTGTATGAAGACAAATTGGTGGTTGCTGATGGTCGGGGCGGCGTAATAAAAAGTGTGCCGCGCACCGATGCAGGTCACAACTATGCTGAATTAACCTTGGTTATGCAGGAACTTAAGCGCCGCATGCCAGAGAAAGAAGACATCACCGTATTGCTGCAAGAAGACACAGACTATCAAACGTTGGTGTCTGTTATGGATCGGGTACGCTCCTATGCCACGGTGCAAGCGCTCGAAGTGGTACAGGCGGAGCTCTTCCCTGTTATTTCATTGGGTGATACGCCTCAATCCAGTGTCGCCGCGTCCGTCTCAGGAAAGCCGGAAGATCAGTCATGAGTGCTCGACGACGCAGAAGTAGGGGCCGTGGTAAAGGCAAAACGGCCACCCTTAATCTTGTTTCGTTGATGGATATTTTCACAATTCTCGTTTTCTTCTTGATGGTCAATTCATCAGAAGTCGAGGTGTTGCAGACCAGTTCAGATATTAAACTGCCTGATTCAACCTCTGAGCAACGCCCAGAAAATCAACTAAACATTACAGTAAGCCACGATGACTTGATCGTTCAAGGCCGAGCCGTGGCGAAAATAGGTGATTTGTTTGGTCAGACAGACCCCCTCATTGCCGGACTACAGACTGAGCTTGAATATCAAGCCGCCCGTAAAGGAGAGATCCCCGAGGGTGGTTTTAAAGTCACGGTCATGGGTGACAAAGAACTACCTTACTGGCTTCTTAAGCGCATTCTCTTAACCTGTCAGCAGAGCGAGTTTGCGCAGATTAGTCTGGCAGTGAACCAACTTTCAGCACCCAAAAAGCCTGAAGACCTGTTAGCCAGTGCTGCAGGGGCGCCATCATGAGCCAACCAGTCGCCGTAGTGCATGATTTTGATCTGCCATGGGCGTTGGGTGGAGAGCACAGAGCAAATTTCAAGAAATGGCTGATCCTTTGTGTCGGGTTTGTGGTGCTGTCAGGGCTTATCATGCCTTGGCTGCAGCTGCCTGAGGTTGAGCGAACTGAATTAGAAGAACTGCCTCCGCAGCTTGCGCGCATTGTTATGGAAAAACCCAAACCTAAAGCGCCACCACCACCGCCGCCGAAAGAGGTGGAGGAAGTGAAGCCGAACGATGAGCCGAAGCCCAAAGAAGAAGTGGTTGTTAAGGCTGAGCCGAAGGTTGCCGACGCCAAAGAAAAAGCACAAGTCTCAGGACTGCTCGCATTTAAAGATGCTTTTGCGGATATGCGCGCAGCCGTAGATGTCAGCAAACTACAAGACACCGCAGCCATTCAGCGTGGTGCTGGAGAGGCCGCTAGCATTGATCGAAATCTTCTAACGTCCAAGCACAGCACACGTAGCTCGGGCGTAAATGTGTCGGCGCTGTCTCGGGAAACCGGTGGCGTTGCTCTTTCTGGCAGAACCACGACCAAGGTAGATGCCCCAGAAAATATTGCAGGCTCAGGTGGCGTTCGTAAACCTAGGCAAGTCGACAGTCGTGATCGCAGCATTGAAGAGATCAGGCGAGTATTTGATTCCAACAAAGGTGCGATCTTTGCGATCTACAATAGAACGCTACGAAGCAATCCTGCTCTTCAAGGTGAAGTGGTATTGGAACTGGTGATTGACCCCAATGGTCGAGTTATCGGTTGCAAAGTAGTTGCTTCAGAAATTACTGATCAAACCATGATCGACAAGATCGTAAATCGA
>JBNMMV010000350.1:0-4380 GCA_051270205.1 Limisphaerales bacterium | reverse complement strand
TAGGCAAGGGGTCAGAGTAAAGTGCCAGAGTAGGCTACTCTGGCACTTTACTCTGACCCCATTATTGCTCTGACCCCATTATTGCTCTGACCCCATTATTGCTCTGACCCCATTATTGCTCTGACCCCATTATTGGCCAATAAATGATATATTCATGAGATGAGTCGACTCATTGTACCCACGTTTGTCTTATCGCTGCTTTTCGTTCAAGTGGCGGGTGTGCATCTGCATGTTGATGTCGGTCATGGCGGTTCAGATTTTGTGCACGGTGTTCACGTCGAGCAGGCTTTTTCGTCGCACCACGTAAACGATGATGGTCATGTTGATGTTGACGTAAATGACACGGCAGCGAACCCTCTCCTCAAAGTAGCCTTTCTTGCAGCCTCCGCTTCGATAGTTCCCTTTTTAGACCTCGGTATTCGACTGAGTATTGTCCATCTGCCTCAAGATGAGCACTCTAAGAGACAGCACGTTCGTTTACGCCCACCCCTCCGAGCGCCTCCTACTCAAGCCTAAGTAGTTATTTCGTAGTTGTCCCCAGCAGTTTGTTCTGCTCAGGTCTAAAGCTATCCAGTCCACGTATTTTTGCGTGGGGAGAATAAAATGTGTAACCGGTTCATGGCGCTAATCGCCATGCTGATGTTGAGTAGCACCTGTAGTGTATTTGCGCAAGGCGAAGGACAGACCACGATAAGCCTTGAGCAGGCGCTCAGGTTAACTGTCGAACGCAATCCAGAACTGGTGGCATTTGGCCATCAGCTGATAGCCCAGCAAGGGCGAGTTCAGCAATCTAGTCTCGCGCCCAATCCAACGCTTGATGTAGAGATCGAAAATTTTGCAGGGACAGGTCCACTAAAGGGTTTAGATGGTCCCGAGACTACCGTTAGCCTTCAGTGGGTTCTTGAACGTGGCAAGCGAAATGGACGCACCGAAGTCTCTAACGCAGAAATGTCGTTGTTGCAGGCAGATGCTTTGGTTCGGCGAGTGGATGAGGCCGCTGAAACAGCGCACCTATATCTCAATTGTCTGGAATACCAAGCACTACTTTTGCAAGCTGAAGAATCTGTTTTGCTTTATGAACGACTGGCAGACGCCGCCCAAAAACGAGTGAATGCTGGGCGTTCCCCTGCGGCAGACTTGGCTCGGGTGGAAGTGGCCCTTGCGGAGCAAAATTTAGGGCTTGATGACTACGCGCATTCCCTAGAAGTTGCTGTTAGGCGGCTTGCTGCACAGTGGGGAGAAACCAGTCCTGCTTTTTCGAGGGTCCGTGGCAATGCCCAGTCTTTGCCGAGTTTAGTAGAGTTTGGTGTGTTGCGTGTTCGGGTGGCGGGTAATCCAAGTCTTTCTCGATTTTTGGTCGAAGAGCGACTTCGTGAAACCGAGATTCGGTTAGCTAAATTACGTGCCAAGCCAAACTGGCGAGTGCGGGCAGGCGTGCGCCATATTGAACGAACCGGTGACCAAGCTTTTATTGCGGGTATCACGATCCCTCTTGGCGTGCGAAACAAAAACCAAGGTCGTATAGCTGAAAAACGGGCAGAGCTTTCGCGGAGTCAAGCGGATCAAGTGGCCGAGCGTATTCGGATTGAGACAGAGCTTTTTGCCGTATATCAGGAGTTGCATCACGAACTACATATTGCGACCACTTATCGCGATGAAATTTTGCCACGTGTCCAAGCTGCTTTAAGTGAAACAGAAAAAGCCTACGCTGCGGGTAGATACAGTTACTTGGAATTGCGCAGTGCGCAAGACGATGCGCTGGATGCTCGTACGATTGCGATTACAGCCGCGATCAACGCCAAACGTGGACTTATTGAAATTGAACGGCTGACCGGCACGACTGTTGACGGTCGAGGACAAGGATAACGATGAATCATTTAGTAAAAATTCTCAGCCCTATACTTCTAGTTTTGGCGGGCTGTGATCTTGGAATCAATCACTCCGGTCAGGACGCTGGACTCGAGCCTGCCGATGAGCATACGGATCAACATGAGGAGGCTGAGCAGGGGCCCAATGGTGGACGCATACTTCGGCATGGCGATATCACTTTGGAGTTGGCCATTTTTGAAATTGGTGTTGATCCTGAGTATCGAGCATGGATAACCAAGAATAGCGAACAAGTGGACGCAAGCCGTGTTGACTTGCACGTTATACTGCACCGCCTTGGTGGCGTAACCGATGACATAGAGTTTTCGCCGCAGGGAGATTTCCTGCGGGGCGACACGGTAGTGTACGAACCGCACTCCTTCGATGTCTCTATCAACGCACGGATTAATGGTGAATCCCATGAATGGGAGTACGAGAATCACGAAGGACGCGTCGCTATACCTTCCACCATGGCTGTTAAAACTGGGATTGAAACTGAAATAGTGGGCCCTGCTGTTATTTTGGACTCCGCAACGGTCTATGGCCGTGCGATAGCGAACCCTGAAAAGGTTAGCCACGTAATGGCTCGATTCGATGGGGTGGTCGTATCGGTTTCGGCAAGCATAGGTAGCCAGGTGACGCGCGGACAAAAGCTCGCTGTGGTAGAAGCCGACGATAGCCTGACGAGTTATACCATTACAGCGCCCATCGCCGGTACCATCGTCGAGCGACATGCGAATCCTGGTGAAGCAACCGGAACCCGCACGCTCTTTACGATCATAGATTCCTCGTCACTCTGGGCCGAACTGGCTGTGTTCCCTTCAGATCGGTCGCGAGTATCGGTTGGTGATCCTGTGGCTATCCGCACCGCCGTAGGTGACTTGCGATTTGAAGGCCAAATAGCGGTGTTAAGTCCCATTGCAGGAAGAAATCAGTCGGTTACCGCACTGGTACCACTGGACAACACTAGCGGTGGCCTAGCTGTTGGTATGTATCTTACCGGTGAGATTGCAGTAGGTGCCTATGAGGTACCACTCGCAGTTAAGCGCTCAGGGTTACAAGCATTTCGCGACTTCACCGTTGTGTACGCAAAATACGACGATACCTATGAGGTGCGCATGCTTGAGTTGGGACGCCAAGATGAGACCTGGGTCGAGGTGCTGGGTGGAATTACGCCTGGTACGCCATATGTGTCGACCAACAGCTACATTATAAAAGCCGATATCGAGAAATCGGGCGCTTCACACGACCACTAAGGGGGACGATATGCTCGATCGAATTATCCAGTTTTCCTTGCATCGGCGCGGCTTTGTGTTGTTGCTGGTCTTTCTAGTTTCGGCATTGGGTGTTTGGAAGTTCAGTCAGTTGAACATCGATGCGGTACCCGACATATCCAACGTCCAGGTGGTTGTTAATACCTATGGTCCCGGCTTTACGCCCTTGGAGATAGAGCAACGAGTCACCTACCCGTTGGAAAATGCTATGGCCGGGCTGCCTCAAATGCAGAGCAGTCGATCTGTTTCTCGCTATGCGCTCTCACAAATCACCATCGTCTTCGAAGAGGGCACAGACATCTACTTTGCCCGCCAGCTCGTCGCCGAGCGACTGAGTGCCGCATCACCGGATCTTCCATCGGGATTGCGACCCGTGTTGGGGCCCGTGGCCACGGGATTGGGTGAAATATTCATGTTCACCGTGGATTCAGAACCGGGCGCTTCTAATGCCGATGGCACTCCGGTTACGCCAACTGACCTTCGAACGGTGCACGACTGGATTATTCGTCCGCAGTTGGTAGGAGTACCTGGTGTTGTAGAAGTGAACCCGATCGGGGGGTTTAAAAAGGAAATTCAAATCGCGCCAGACCCCGCCAAGCTGCTTGCATACGATCTTGGCTATGAGGACGTTGTTCGTTCGCTTGAGCGTAACAATAACAACCGTGGTGCTGGCTTTATCGAACACAACGGTTCCCAGTGGCTGATGCGCGTTCCTGGCCAAGTTGAAGAGATTAGTGATCTGGGTGCGATTGTTGTGCAGGAAAAAGACGGGCTGCCAGTTCGCATTCGAGATATTGCCACTGTTGGCATTGGCCAGGAACTTCGATCTGGGGCAGCGACGCAAAACGGTCGCGAAGTTGTGATGAGCACAGTGTTCATGTTGATTGGTGAAAACAGTCGAACTGTGGCCCAAGCAGTCGCTAACAAGCTTGAAGACATACAGACAAGTCTACCTCCGGGGATTTCTGCCACAGCAGTTTATGACCGCACGGCGTTGGTTGATAAAACGCTTGTTACCGTGCGTACAAATCTTGTCGAAGGGGCGCTGCTGGTAATAGTGGTGTTGTTTCTTTTCCTAGGAAATCTGCGGGCAGCACTACTTACTGCCATGGTTATTCCAGTCGCCATGTTGATGACCGTGACCGGCATGGTGCAGACGAAAGTCAGTGCCAACTTGATGAGCTTAGGCGCATTGGATTTTGGTTTGATCGTTGATGGTGCTGTGATCATTGTCGAGAAT
>JBNMMV010000349.1:0-4435 GCA_051270205.1 Limisphaerales bacterium | reverse complement strand
GCAAGGAGACTATGCGCGCCGTCTCGGACCATTTCCGGGCGGTTCACCCGATGCGGAACGCAGTGCCACTTTTTTCTACCTGAACACCGGTAAGAAAAGCATCGTACTCGATGTGCACTCAGATCAAGACCGAATTACGCTCGCTCAACTAGTACAGACCTACGACATCGTCATCTCAGACCAATGCGAAGAGCGGTTAGCTGAACAAGGTCTCGACTACGCATCACTGCAAGCTTGGAACCCAGATGTCATTTTGACCTCAGTGTCTGGCTTCGGCTCGTTCGGTCCGCACTCCGCGTACGAATCGTCCCACCTCATTAATTGCGCCCAAGGCGGATGGGCACAACTGTGCGGTGTCCCCGAGCGCGAACCGTTGCAATCGGGTGGTGCGATTACCGAAACGTTGACAGGCGCTTATGCAGCGACCGCGACCCTTCTCGCAGCGTTCGGTAGATTACGCCACGGGCACGGCGAGCACGTCGACGTCAGTGCGCAACAAGCGGTCCTGTGTGGCGCGCAGATTCCAAGCCTTATCTATGAATACAAGGGCGCGGTGGTCGAACGTTACTCCAGCGTGGGTTCAGGCGCCGGTGCAGGATATATGCTGCCGACGCGTGAGGGTGTGGTCGGACTGAATGCACTCACACCCCCACAGTGGCATATGTTGTGCAAATTTCTGGGTAGACCGGATATTGCCGAGGACGAGTACTTCCAGGGCTTATCCTGGACCACACCTGACTCGCGGCTGGAGGAAATCCGTGAAATATTCCGTGCAGCCCTCAGCGACAAAACAGCTGAGCAGCTTTTTCACGAAGCGCAGAAGAAGCGCGTGCCGTTCGGGCTTGTCCCAGATCTGCAAGGATTAATGACCCTGGCACCGCACATCGAGCGCGGCTTTTACCAGACCGTTACCCACCCTATAGCCGGACGAGTGCAAGTACCGGGAATTCCGTTCAAGTCGAATGTCACCACAGTGACTATGCTGCCGCCACCCCTGCTCGATGAACACCGGCAAAGCATCTTGGATGAGCTGGAAGAAGTGGCTGCTAACCCTCGCCCGCAAACAGAAACTGTTACGGACCTAACCGATACTAACCCATTGCCTCTAGAGGGTTTGCGCGTGGTCGATATGTCCATGTTCTTCGCCGGGCCAGCTGCCGCGCAGATCTGCGCAGATGCTGGTGCGGACGTTATCAAGATCGAATCCATCCAGCGCATAGATGGCTGGCGCGGCAGTGGTACCGTCGATGACAGCGGCCTTGCCAGTTGGGAAGCCTCGCCCTATTTCAACTGGATTAATCGCAACAAGCGCGATATCACACTAAACCTTACCGACCCGCGAGGCGTGGCGGCGGCGAAGAAACTCATCGCCCAGGCAGATCTGCTGATCGAAAACTACACCCCCCGCGTTATGCAAAACTTCGGGCTTTCTTACGATGAGCTGAAGGAAATCAATCCGCGACTCATCATGATTTCTTTATCCGGATTTGGAGCAGATGTGAGCTGGCGCGACTATGTTGCGTTCGGCATGTCGACAGAACAAATGTCTGGTGTCGCTCACCTTACAGGTTACACCGGCGCCGAGTCCCTCTACACCGGCATGACCGGCGGCGATCTATTCTCAGGTGTCATGGGTGCCGTAGACCTGTTGGCAGCGCTGCACCTACGCGAAGCAACGGGCCTTGGTCAGCATCTAGACTTCAGCCAGATGGAAGCCTGTAATATGTTCGTTGGCGATGCCATGACCGGTTGGACGTTGGCAGGTTACGATCCTGGTCGAACTGGCAACCAACACCCCACCTACGTTGTGCAGGGCGTCTACCCTTGCAGCGACGGCTGGATAGCCTTGTCTCTGAAGCATCAGGCACACCTCGATTCCGTCTGCGAGCTGATCAATTGCTCTAGCAAATCTGTGCCCACCTACGCGCAACTCGCGGCCTGGACAGAAGGGTTCGAGAAAATCGAACTGACGAAACAGCTGCAGGCGCTCGGCGTTCCAGCAGGGGCCGTTCTGAACGGCCCGGAACTGTTGGCAGACCCACAATTGGCTGCCAGGGGCGCCTATCTAGCGCAAGACCGACCGGGTTTGGGCGTTAAACACTATCCGAACCAGCCGTACCAATTTAAACGCATACCCCACCCGCCAACCACAAGAGCACCGTTACTGGGTGAACATCTTGAAGAAGTGTTGACTCAGGAGGTGGGTTTGGATGCCGAGGAAATCGTACAACTGGTCATTGACGATGTCATAGGTACTGTGCCTATAGAAGCCCGTTAGACATGCGCAGTCTCAAAATTTAATGAGATAAAAGTTGATTTAGTCTCATGCATGAGACAATATCGCATTCTGTATCAAACTGACAGGCTAAATCGGCAATGAACAACCAAAACGGAAGGCGTAGACGCCTCCTTCTCGCCACCGAAGGACTGCGCGGTCTCTCAGAAATAGCATCACTGCTGCCACTGGCACCTTATCTTTACCAGGCACCGCGCGGCGACGGCCACGCCGTGTTAGTACTGCCCGGGCTGGCTGCCAGCGACACTTCTACTGCTCTATTGCGTAGTTTTTTGTCATCAAAGGACTATCAGGCACACGGTTGGAATTTGGGTACCAACACCGGACCGGGCATGACGGATCTACGCTCAGGTTTAAGCGCGCGCCTTGACGAACTTTTTATTGCGTCTGGCAATGCCAAAGTCAGTCTCGTTGGCTGGAGTATGGGCGGTGTTTATGCTCGGGTACTGGCACATCGTTTCCCAGATAAAGTCCGTCAGGTAATCACGCTAGGCAGCCCCATTGTCGGCAGTGAAAAGGCCGGCAGTGAAATGGCCGCAGCACCGCTACCGGGCATTCCTAGCAGCGCAATCTTCAGCAAGACTGACGCCATCGTGCCCTGGCGTTTTGCAACCCAGGTACCTAGTGACATTGCTGAAAACATTGAAGTCTACACCAGCCATATTGGGCTTGGTTTTAGTCCCGCAGTGTTATATGCAACAGCGGATCGGCTGGCGCAGAAAGTAGAGGACTGGCGACCGATGGTGCGCCGCAACTGGCAACGCTTTGTTTACGGTCCAGCAAAACTCGAGTCAAATGATGCACCACCGGCACATGCGGCTAATGAATAGGAAGCGCTGGCACAGTTGTCAGCCGGTTGATCTGCACAGCCTTGCCCGGCAATGGTTTGTCAACGCAAAGCGCATCGAGCTGCAAAAGCTCGCCGTGGAGTTAGGCATTTCCCGAGCCACCGCCTATCGATGGGCAGGCAGTGCCGAACAACTGGTCGGCGAAGTGCTGGCCTCGCTGCTCGATGACACCTTCCAACAACTTGCCGCACGCGCACAGAGCACTGGCAGTGAACGCGTGCTTTATGTATTGGAAAACGGCATGCGCTTGGCGCATCAATTTCGACCGCTACAACAATTTCTCGACAAAGACGCCCAAGTGGCGTTGCGGATCGTAACGTCCAAAAACGGCCCAGTGCAAGAGCGCACCATCGCCAGAATTCAAGAAATACTCGAAGAAGAAGTCAACGCCGGCAACATGCTGCTGCCTGTCGAGCCACCTGCCATGGCCTACGCCCTCACCCGTGTGATGGAGTCCTTTTTGTACGCAGACCTCATCACCGGAACCCCGCCAGATCTCGATAGCGCCAAAAAAATATTGGCAGTAATGCTGCGTCAGGAATAGGTTTGCCCCGCCATAATGTTCGGACCACGCCGCAAGTGATGCCCGCCATCTACAGCAAGCGTTGTCCCTGTTACCCAGCTCGATTCAGGGCCACATAAAAAACGTACGGCATTAGCAATGTCTTCAACCTGTCCTACTCTACGGATCGGCATACACGACAAATAGTCTTCGCGTATGGCATCGTTTTGATGCAATCCTGTGGAAAGCTCGGTCACAACCAAGCCGGGACAGACGCTGTTAACGCGTATACCGAGGGCACCTAATTCATCTGCGGTATTGCGCACCAACATATCGATGCCTGCTTTGCTGGTGCAATAGGCCGACATCAGTTGATGTGTTCGCAACCCTGCTATTGAAGATATCGCGCACATCGAACCACCGGACTCCCGCATGGCTTGGCCTGCATACTTCAAGGTGTAGAAAGTGCCATTCAAGTTCGTCTGGATAACCCGATGCCAATCCTCAGACGACGTTTCCAAAAAAGGACCCCCTGCACCCGTACCTGCATTCGCGATAGCAATCGTGATTGGCGCACTACTTGCCGCTTGTGCGATCGCCGCCTGTACCGAAGCCTCATCTGAAATATCTAGTGTTATCGCCTCGACATTTCCACCCAAGCTTGCAACCGCGCCGTCGAGACGGTCACGACTTCGTCCGGCAATCGTCACTTTTGCTCCGTCCTCAAGAAAAGCCCGCGCGCAAGCTAGCCCGATACCACTGCCACCGCCTGTAACAAAGGCATGTTGA
>JBNMMV010000348.1:0-4436 GCA_051270205.1 Limisphaerales bacterium | reverse complement strand
GGTTTTGGTGGTGGCTGACTGCTGCCACTCCGGCTCTATGACACGAAATGCAGTGGACGATGACCTTGTAGTGCGCGCTATGGATGAGCGTAGTGCTAATCGTCTGATGCGTGCTGACCCTGAACGTTATTCAAGGGTTCGAAGTGGATTGGAAACGGGTGGGGAGATTTCCGCCACTGTTAAATTGATATCAGGCTGTCAAGATCATCAGCAATCGTTCGAAGCTAAATCTCTTGGACATGGTCAGATGACGAGTGCGCTATTGGCGGTTATGAAAGAGGGTAGTGTGCAAAGCTATGCGGACATCCACGCTGCTATTTTGGAAAAGATGCCGGAATATCAGCAACCCAATCTTTTTGAGATTGGGACTGAAAATCTACAATTTAATTCGGAAGCACCGTTTACAATCTAGCGCTAATTCTCTTCCATCGGCGGTGGACCTGGGCGAGGTTCTAGGTCTGGTGGTGTAGAACGTGGTTCCATGTCAGGAGGTGTGCTTCTCGGCTCCATATCTGGTGGACCGGGTCTTGGTTCTAGATCGGGTGGGGTACCTCCGCCAGCGTGCAATTCAATGTTTGACATGTGTCGCTCCTCTTGTAAGTGACAACAGTTTGCGCTTGGGGTTTAGCTAAAAGCAAGTAGGCTATTGACGGTATTTTTCGATAAGGTCGTTGAATCTTGTGGGGTTGCTTTCACTAAGCACCGCCAGCGCCGGTTCTGCCGTGATAAAGTGAGGCTGCTCTCCGAAGCCACGGGCTAAGGCTTGTTCCACTTCTTCGAACGCAGTTTCTATGTCCCCACGTTTCACAGCGACAATACCGGCCCAGTAGTGGGTCAGCGGGTCACGCGTTGCATTGAGCGAGAACATTCTAGTGATATACCTAGCTGCGGTGTCGTGGTCATCTAGGTGGGCGTAGTACAACCCAAGAAACCCCAGGGTTTGCCATTTGTCTGCATTGACTTTTAGTTGGCCTTCGGCGAGGTCTATGGCCATGACAAAGATGCTGCGGGCTCTTTGTTGTTCGCCAGCAACCGTCAGTGCTTCGGCTAAGCGACCGAGCCCGCGATGATCGGCCGGACTGAGTTGCACCGCTTTTTCTAGGTGTTGAATGCTCAATTCTGTTTGGCCACGATACTGGAGTAGTGTGGCCAGCCCAGAATGGGCGTAAACATTGTTGTTATCGATAGAAAGGGAGCGGCGCCAAGTGGCCTCTGCGAGATCTGATTTTCCTTGTTTGAACTGAATGTTCGCCAAGTTGTTCAGCGATGGCATGCTTTGCGGTTGCAACGAAACAGCGTGTTGTAGCTGAGCCTCTGCCTGTTCGTGATCGCCATAGCTGGAGAGGTAAGTAGCGTAGGTATGGTAGGTACCCCAGTAGTCGGGCTCCGCCTCGATGGCCCTGAGGAATAACAGTTGAGCCTGTCCTTTATCTGTTTCGTTTTTCTTTAGGTCATAGCGGGCAGAATAGGCACGCGCTAGCTGTACATAGGCTTCTGCCGAGGCTTGGTTTTGTTCAACTGCAGCGATTAATTCTGTTATGGCGAAATCCAATTGTCCGGTTTCACGGTAATATCGTCCCAGTGCAAGCCGCACTTCAAATAGCGGTGGTTGCATACCAATGAGTGCCTCGCATGCGGGTTGTGCTTTTTCGAAAGTACGCACTCGTGCATATTGCGTAATATACGTTTGGCAAAGTCCGGCTTTTGCCCACGCAAAATCAGGGTCCAGAGCAATGGCTTTTCGATAGAGCACGGCCGCTTCATCTAGGGTGTTTTGGGCGAATGGAGATCTGAGTTTTGCCTGTGCCGCAAGGTACAGCTCGTAAGCCTGGACGCTCTGGGTTGAGTGTCGAACAATGCGTGAGCGAGATTGCGCGTCTATGCCTTGTGGGAAGAACTCTGTCGCCACCTGGTTGGTTACTTCGGCGAATACGCTTAACAATTTACCCGTTGTTTGGTTCGCGTACGTTTTACTCCAGAGGATCACTTCCTTGTGGTCGCTGATTCCGACGAGTTCCAGGTAAAGTCTGATAGAACCTTTCGTCAGTCGAATGGTGCCAGAGAGAATGTTTTGTACGCCTAATTTTTCTGCCACTTCAACTAAGTTGTCTGCCTCTGAATGCACGAACGACGCCCGCCGCGAAGCGACTCTTAGGCCGTCTATAGACACTAGTCGATTGAGCAGATCTTCTGCCACGCTCTCGGGGTAATAGTTGTCGTCGAATCCGCCCTGATTCGAAAACGGCAGCAAGGCTATTGATGGGGTAGGGGGCGTCGGTTCAGTCAGTTTCAGAGGTAAGTTAGAGATTCCGATGCCCAGCGCCACTAAGACTGCGGCGGCAAAGAAGGCGATGGAAAGATTTTTTTTGTTGTGAGCTTTTGGGGGTTCGCTACGAGGAATAGGACTGGACGTGGGGCTTGTCGTTGTCCCGGCGAGCGTTTCGAACAGCTGTTGATGATAGCGTGATTTTGAGGCGCCTTGTTTCTTGACTGCCTGAATACTGCCTAATGTCAGTTCAAGACTGGGTGGGAACTCGACTTCTTGCAACCACACAACCACCATCGGTATGTCGTGGTTGAGGGCAAACTGTATTTCGTCACGACAGTGGCGTGAGGAAACACTGTTGGACGTAGCGAAGAAAATGAATTGATGGGCTCTACTGATGGCGTTGGCAAGCTCAGCCGTCCACTCTAGACCGGGTCGAATGCCTTCGTCGTACCACACGTTAATGTTTTGCGCATGCACAGATTCGATTTCGCCATAGACTTCGGCCGCATCTTTGTGCGAATAGCAGATGAACGCGTAGTTATCATCGCCTCGATAAGCTGGAAAGGGAGGTTCCAACAATAGCTCCGCCGAAATCGCCTAGTGAGAACATCATATTACCATACCAACTGAAAAGAACGGCTAATCAACCGCTGCTCTGATGCAGGCCCTTGCATAGAGTGACGAATCCGTTTCTTGCACCAAACCAGCCTTGACAGGCAGTACAACTCCGACGTCATTGCCCGTGGCGGCATTAAAAGCTATGGTTTCCGCAGTAAACATTTTAGTAAGCCCGGGAGGGGTATTGTGTACGATTTAATTATACGCGGCGGCACCATTGTTGATGGTTCTGGCGAAGCTAAGTTTCAAGGTGACATTGCAATCAATGGCCAGAAGATTGCGGCTGTTAGCAAAGTTGGCGAAATTACTGGCGAGGCGAAACAAGAGGTCGACGCCACCGGTATGCTGGTAACGCCGGGCTGGGTAGATGTCCATACTCACTACGACGGGCAAGCGACATGGGACCCTATTTTGGCGCCCTCCAGCTGGCACGGTGTAACCACTGTGGTCATGGGTAACTGCGGTGTTGGGTTTGCGCCGGTACGGCCTGCTGACCGAGACTACCTGATTGAGCTAATGGAAGGGGTTGAAGATATTCCAGGTGCCGCTCTAGCTGAAGGCATCGACTGGCAATGGGAGTCTTTTCCAGAATATCTAGATGCGCTGGAAACAAAAGAGCGCACCATCGATGTCGCTACGCAAGTTCCGCATGGCCCTATTCGAGCCTATGTAATGGGTGATCGTTGCAACACACAAGACGACATTCCGACGGAAACTGAGCTGAAAGAAATGCAGGCTTTGGTGCGCGAGGGTATTGAAGCGGGAGCGGTAGGGTTTTCTAGTTCCAGAACTTGGTTGCACAAAGACAAGAATGGTGTGCACGTGCCGGGAACCTTCGCCGGTAGTGATGAAATGTTGGCGCTGGGCATGTCTATGAAAGGCCTGGATCACGGCATCTTTGAAATGGTTTCAGATCATCTCGGTGATGACGATGAGTGGGCTTGGATTCAGACTTTTGCGGAGGAAACCGGTCGTCCCATTACCTTGGTCGCTACTTCTGCTGCTGCCTTTGAAGGCAACAAGATGTACAACATCGCTGAATCCGCAAGGCAAAAAGGCATAGAGGTGAGACCGCAGATTGCGGGTCGACCTACTGGTGTGCTGCATGGCCTACAGTCCAACTTCCACGTGTTTGCATTGACGCCCACATTTCAGACAATCGCAGATTTGCCTCTTGAGGAATTGATAGAAGCAATGGCTGAGCCCAATAGGCGTGCTCAAATTATTAGCGAAGTTGATCGCGAACGCCCCATGCCTCTCTCGGGTTCGTTGGGCGAACTTTTGTGGGCGATTTTTCCTTTGGGCGATCGTCCGAATTACGAGCCTGATAAAGAAGACAGCATTGCTGGAATCGCAGCCCAACAAGATGCCGATGCCTTCGAGGTAATGTATGACTTACTTATTGATAATGCGGGCAAGGAACTGTTCTACCAGCCGCTGGGTGGGTATCAGACTTATAACTTTGATTTCTTCAAACTTTCTATGGGTCATCCTAACGTCTTATTCGGTTTGTCAGACGGTGGCGCGCACTGTGGCGTTATTGCCGATG
>JBNMMV010000347.1:0-4444 GCA_051270205.1 Limisphaerales bacterium | reverse complement strand
GACGCGGAGCGTAGGCTTTATCGCGTGACAGTTGAACGTGGGGATGGTTCGATCGATGACATCATCCCAGCGGCGCTTGCTGACCTGGGGGACGGGGATAACAACCACCTTCTGTGTCTCGACACTACAGACGCCGCAGTCTCAATTGGTTTTCCAGCGGGACACTTGGTCGATCCGAATCGAGACTTAAACCCTGACACGCAGATTGCGGTCAATCCAGGAGTGAAATGATGCAACGAACTAGTAGAGTATTGATCGGTATCGTACTCTCAGGTGTGCTGCTCGCCGCCTGTGGTGGCGATGATCAACCGGATCTAAATCAGAATACTGGGGTACTGGGCCAACGTGTGTTTGCAACTGACCATACGATAATCGATCGACGGGCCGATGCTAACCAACAGTTCAACCCAGAACGCAATGCCTACTTTGGTGATTTGCACGTGCACACAACCTATTCGTTTGACGCCTATGCCTTTGGTACGTTAGCCACACCTTACGATGCCTACCGTTTTGCACGGGGCGAAGCGATTAAGCACCCGGCAGGTTATGACATGCAGTTAAGTGAACCGTTAGATTTCTATGGTGTCACCGATCACGCCATGTTTATGGGTGTCGCAGCAGTCGCCGCAGACACCACCAGCGAGTTCTCCAAGTACCCCTTTACCGAGGTGCTGCATGACCTGAATGAGCCAGACAACATGGATCGCTGGAGTTTGCCCCGTCGTTTGCAAAGCTTCACTGGACTATTGATGGGGCTAGTTCCGGGGATCATCAACGGCGATATCGATCCTGAAGAGTCCCTATCCATAACCCGACGTGCCTGGGCGGATACGGTCAACGCCGCGGATATGTTCAACGACCCCGGCCGCTTCACAACGTTTGTAGCCTACGAATACACCACGGGGTCGGATGACCGGGGCAACTTGCACCGCAACGTTGTGTTCGAGAGCAGCGATCGCGTTCCTGAAATCCCCTTTTCCCGAGCACACTCGCAGAATCCTGAAGATCTATGGGACTGGATGGACACGCTGCGCGAAGCGGGCGTGGAATCTCTGGCTATCCCACATAATTCGAATGGATCTAATGGCCAAATGTTCAAGCTGGTCGATTGGGCAGGTGACCCCATCGACGACAACTATGCAGTACAACGTATTCGCAATGAGCCGCTGGTGGAAATCACCCAGATAAAAGGCACCTCTGAAACGCATCCGTTGTTATCTACAACGGATGAGTGGGCCGACTTCGAGTTGATGGAGTTTCGGGTCGCCACTACTTTGCCAAGTCAACCTGAGGGCAGTTATGTGCGTGATGCCTTACGTCGTGGTCTGGCGCTGGAAGCGCAGGGCATAACCAATCCCTATGCGTTTGGTGTGATTGGCTCAAGCGATACGCACACTGGTGCCGCCCAAAACGACGAATCAAACTTCAGCTCGAAGCTCGGTATTATGTCTGCAGATGCACAGTTGCGTGGCTCTGTTCCATTTGGCCCAATTGAAGGTCTGATGTTCAACACAGTCGCGCCACAAGCGATGACAGAAGTAGATGGAGAGATCTTCATCGGTGGCGCCCAACCTACATTTGGTGCGTCTGGTCTTGCTGCTGTGTGGGCTGAAGAAAATACCCGCGAAGCTATTTATGCAGCATTGCGGCGCAAAGAAACCTTTGCGACCTCTGGCCCGCGCATGCGCCTGCGATTTTTTGCAGGGTACGGCTTTGCCGACGAGTTACTGGAATCGGCCGATGGTGTGGCGCGAGCCTATGCTACGGGTGTCACCATGGGCGCGGATCTCACCCCGCCTATCAATACACAAGAAAGCGCGGGTGAAGGCGCACCTCCGAACTATGGGGCGCCACAGTTTGTCATGTGGGCACAGGCCGATGCCAATAGCGCGCCCCTCCAACGACTTCAAATAATCAAAGGCTGGATCGACACTTCCGGCCAAACCCATGAAGAAGTCATCGACGTAGCCTGCGCGGGTGGTGTTGCGGTAGACCCCACATCCAACCGATGCCCAGACAATGGCGCGACGGTCGATTTGAGTGATTGCAGTATCAGCGCTAACACCGGCGATGCGGAGTTGCGCGTGCTATGGGCCGACCCGAACTTTGATAACAAACAGCGAGCATTTTATTACACCCGTGTATTAGAAAATCCAACCTGTCGATGGAGCACTTGGGATGCTATCCGTGCAGGCACCGAAAGGCGTTCTGACTTAGCGGCGACCTTGCAGGAGCGGGCTTGGTCTTCGCCGATTCAGTATGTGCCTCAGAACGAAACGGAAAAAGAAGCGAAATGATACAACGATATGAATTAGTCGGTTATGCGCTTGCAGTGCTACTGCTTACCGCATGTGGTGGCGCTAATCAGCCAACAAAAGAGCAGCGTGCGGCACTTCAGCAGCCTTTGTTTGCGACTGAGCACACGATTATTGATCGTCGGTCAGATGGCGAGACGGAGCTCGACAGGGCTGTTGAAGAAAAGTCGGGCGCCAGTCTGGACTTCAACTCGGAACGCAACGCCTACTTCGGTGATCTGCACGTGCACACGAAGTATTCATTTGACGCCTATGCGTTTGGCACCGTGGCTACGCCTTACGATGCTTACCGCTTTGCAAAGGGCGAAGCCATTAAGCATCCGGCAGGTTTTGACATGCAGCTGCGCGAGCCGCTAGATTTTTATGGTGTTACCGATCACGGTTTCTTTATGGGCGTGGCCCCGGTTGCCGCGGATACCAGCAGTGACTTTTCCAAGTATCCGTTTGCGGAAGTTTTGCACGACTTGAATGCGCCAGACAATATGGGACGCTTGAGTCTGTTGGATCGGATGCGAAGTTTCGGCCTGGCTCGGGCATTGAGCCTTGCCATTGTCGAGGGGGAGGTCGACCCTGAAGAGCCATTGGCCATTACTCGCAGCGCCTGGGCAGACTCAATTAAAGCGGCGGATATGCATAACGATCCTGGACGCTTTACCACCTTCGTGGCCTACGAGTACACAACCACAGCGGAGAATTCCGGTAGCCTGCACCGCAATGTCGTCTTCAAAAGTAGCGATCGCGTGCCTGAAGTGCCTTTTTCGCGTACGCACTCGAGGAATCCTGAAGATTTATGGCGTTGGATGGATACGTTGCGTGAAGCCGGTGTGGAATCTATGGCCATACCGCATAACTCCAACAAATCGAATGGTCATATGTTCGAGTTGGTGGATTGGGCGGGTGATCCCATCGATGATGAATACGCCGCGCAACGCATCCGTAATGAACCGCTAGTAGAAATCACCCAGATCAAAGGTACATCTGAAACCCACCCTGCGTTGTCCAGTCGTGATGAGTGGGCAAACTTCGAATTGGTGAGCACGCGAGGGGTAGGCATGGGAAAACCTCGTCCCAGTAAACCCGAAGGCAGTTACGTGCGCGAGGCATTGCGTAACGGTCTAGCGCTAGAAGCCCAGGGCATTACCAACCCCTATACGTTTGGTGTGATTGGTTCCAGTGATACCCACACGGGTGCTTCGCAAAATGACGAGTCCGACTTTTCCTCTAAGCTCGGCATCTTGTCTGCTGATGCGCAGCTGCGTGGTTCGGTTCCGTTGGGACTTATCGAAAGTGTCGTGCTAAAAATCGTCCCTGGTCAGGATGTTGCGGAAGTCGATGACGAGAGCTTTATGGCTGGCCAACAAACTGAGTTTGGCGCATCAGGCCTCGCTGCTGTATGGGCAGAAGAAAACACCCGCGAAGCGATTTACTCGGCTTTTCGGCGCAAGGAAACCTTTGCCACGTCTGGCCCGCGCATGCGACTGCGACTTTTTGCGGGCTACGGCTTGCCGGATGACCTGCTGGAATCTGCAGAAGGTGTGGCACGAGCCTATGCAGCGGGTGTCACCATGGGCGCGGACCTTGCTCCTAACATGGCAGATGGCGAAGACGCACCCCAATTTGCCATGTGGGCGCAAGCCGATGCTAATAGCGCACCGTTGCAACGACTTCAGATAATCAAAGGCTGGATCGACGTGGCAGGTGAAACCCATGAAGATGTGATCGACGTGGCTTGTGCAGGTGGCGTTGGAGTGAACCCTGCCACCAATCGCTGCCCAGATAATGCTGCCATAGTGAATTTAAGCGATTGCAGCTTCAGCGCTGATACTGGCGATGCCGAACTGCGCGTCGTGTGGACCGACCCGAACTTTGACGCCAGCCAACGCGCTTTCTACTATGCCCGAGTGTTAGAAAACCCAACTTGCCGGTGGAACACATGGGACGCAATTCATGCAGGCACCGAGCCGCGCTCTGATTTGGCGGCCACCCTGCAGGAGCGTGCCTGGTCTTCGCCGATTCAGTACATGCCAGCATCAGATGCGAGTGAGGGATCGGCGCCGTGAGATTGAATTGGATCTTGATACACTGACAGAGAAGCTTTGACCATAGGGGAACTTGATGCAACGAACCGT
>JBNMMV010000346.1:0-4451 GCA_051270205.1 Limisphaerales bacterium | reverse complement strand
GGTCTTAGGGGCACTGGAGAAGAATATGAGTGAAGCAGAAGCGACTACCCACCAGTTTCAAACTGAAGCAAAGCAACTTCTAAAGTTAATGATCCACTCCCTGTATTCCAACAGGGAGATTTTCTTACGAGAGTTGATTTCCAACGCATCCGATGCCATCGACAAGTTACGTTTTCTTGCCATCGAACAACCTGAGCTTATCGGTCAAGATACGGATTACTGCATCGATGTGACTTTTGACAAGGAAGCTAAAACGCTGACCATTGCCGACAACGGCATTGGTATGTCCCGTTCTGAAGTCATCGATAATCTTGGCACCATCGCGAAGTCTGGTACTGCCGAATTTATGAGCCATCTCACGGGTGATCAAGCCAAAGATTCGCAGTTAATTGGCCAGTTCGGAGTTGGCTTCTATTCGGCGTTCATGGTTGCGGACACGGTAGAGGTCGTGACAAGGCGTGCCGGTGAGTCGGAGGGTAGTAAGTGGAGTTCTCAAGGTGAAGACGCCTATGACCTTTCGGATGTAGAGAATCCTCCTCGAGGTACGCAAGTCACAATGTACCTTAAAGATGACGCGCTGGAGTATGCAGAGGACTTTAGGCTTCGCTCTATTGTCCGTAAATACTCAGATCACATTGGCGTTCCGGTTCGCATGGCGAAGCCTCAAGAAGCGCCAGGCCGAGATCAAGAGGGTCAAGAAGATCAACAGGCCAGCAGTGCAGTAGAGCTGGAAGCCGTGAACTCTGCTCAAGCGCTGTGGACTCGCTCACGTAGCGAGGTCAAGGACGACGAGTACAAAGAATTCTACAAGTCTGTGAGCCACGATTTTGAAGATCCGTTAAGTTGGAGTCACAATAAAGTAGAAGGTAAGCTTGAATACACAAGCCTACTTTACCTGCCTAAGCGTGCACCATTCGACATGTATAACCGCGACGTTCCACGTGGGCTCAAGCTCTACGTTCAACGCGTCTTTATTATGGACGACGCAGAACAATTTCTTCCCTTGTACCTTCGATTCATGAAGGGTGTTGTCGATTCGAACGATTTACCGCTCAACGTTTCTCGTGAAATTTTGCAAGAAGATGATCGGGTAACAAGTATTAAGAACGCGCTTACCAAACGTTCTCTGACCATGCTTGAAACCATGGCAAACAAAGAGCCTGAGGACTATCAGGCGTTTTGGGATGAATTCGGAGAGGTTCTAAAAGAGGGTGCCGGTGAGGACTTTGGTAACAGAGAAACGCTTGCCAAATTGCTGCGTTTCGCCAGCACTAAGGGCGATGGCAGTACCAAAAACGTATCGCTCGAAGACTATCTCGGCCGCAAAGCCGAAGACCAGGAAACTATTTACTACATTTGCGCGGAAACGTTTGAGACCGCCAATCGCAGTCCGCACCTCGAGGTTTTTCGCGACAAAGACGTAGAAGTGCTGCTGATGTTCGATCGCATCGACGAATGGTTGATGAGCATGTTAACTGAACACGAAGGAATGCCTTTCGTTGACGTCATGCGTGGAGATGTAAAACTCCCCGGCGAAGAGACAAAGTCAGAAGAGGGCGAGGACGGCTCAGATAAGGAGGATGTCGACGATCATCCGCTGGTAGAACGTATTCAAGGCATTCTTAAGGACCGGGTTGAAGGCGTACGGACATCAAAACGTCTGACCCAATCACCGGTATGCCTGGTTCTTTCTGACCATGCCCTGGGTGCACAAATGCGCAAAATTATGGAACAAACTGGGCAGGCAATGCCTGAGAGCAAACCTTATTTTGAGTTCAACCCAGATCATCCATTACTCCAGCGTCTCGATACTGAAACAGATGAAGATCGCTTTGCGGAACTCGTGCAGATTTTGTTCGATCAAGCGAGCCTGGCAGAGGGCAGTGCGTTGTCGGACCCGGCTGGATATGTCGAACGATTGAATCGCCTGTTACTAGAACTGCTTGATCAGGACTAGCCTTTCTATGTATGAAGTGAAAGATGTCTGAAGTGAAAGATGGCTGAAGTGAAAAATGCCTGAAACGAGTGTGAGCGAGGCAATAGCAAACGTCCACGCTCAGTTTAGTGACGCCAATCTTGTCTACGGTCACGGTACCGACAACGCTTGGGACGAGGCCGTAGCCCTAGTGCTAAGCGTAGGTGGTTATGCCGATGATGAATCATCCTTGGACGTTGTGCTGCCTGAAGCGATCCAGAGACGGGTTGCAGAGATTGCCGAGCTTAGGGTATCAAGTCGGCAACCCCTACCGTATCTCCTCGGTAGGGCGCAGTACGCTGGCTTAGAATTCATTGTTCGCCCCGGCGTCATTGTTCCACGCTCTCCTATAGGCTTCTTATTACCCGATGCAGTAAAACCTTGGTTGCCAGTTGATGTCACTTCGGTCATTGACCTTTGTGCTGGCAGCGGTTGTCTGGGATTGCTCGCGGCATATATTTTTCCAAACGCCACGGTGACCTTGGTAGAGCTTGATGACGTCGCGTGCGAAATTGCGCAAGAGAACATTGCCCTACATAATCTTAGCGACCGAGTAGCACTGGTACAAAGTGACGTCTTAAAGTTGGATGGCACGTCAGCGCCCAGCCTTGATCGTGCTGATCTGGTTTTGTGTAATCCGCCCTATGTTAACGCACAAGACATGGCGACCTTGCCCCCAGAGTACCAATCTGAACCAATCCAGAGCCTGGCGGCGGGCGAAAATGGGTTGAGTTTAATGCTGCCACTCATCGCTAAAATCTCTGGGTTTTTAAAGCCACGTGGCATTTTCATAGGTGAGGTTGGGGCAAGCGCTCCCGCATTGATAGCGAGCCAACCCGAGCTACCGCTCATTTGGTTAGATCTACCGCAGGGAGGAGAAGGTGTTTTTCTACTTGAAGCTGATGCTCTGAATTCTCATACTGCGCGCCACGAATGAAATTAGACTCTTATGGCAGGTAACAGCTTCGGACAGGCATTTACGGTGACGACCTTTGGTGAAAGCCATGGCTTAGCGTTGGGTGCGATCATTGACGGTTGCCCTCCCGGCATGGCATTGAGCGAAGCCGACTTGCAACCTGACTTAGATCGGCGTCGCCCAGGGCAGTCGAAATTCACTACCCAAAGAAACGAACCGGACCAGGTTCGCATTCTTTCTGGCGTGTTCGAAGGCAAGACCACTGGCACGGCGATTGGTTTGCTGATCGAAAATCAAGATCAGAAAAGCAAAGACTACACAGACATTGCTAAGACTTTTCGTCCTGCGCATGCTGACTTTACCTACCATAATAAATACGGCATCAGAGACTATCGCGGAGGAGGACGCGCATCCGCTCGCGAGACCACGATGCGAGTGGCTGCAGCAGCAATTGCAAAAAAATACTTACGTGAATCGTTAGGTCTCGAAATCCAAGGCTACCTCTCTGCTATTGGCGAACATAAGCTTGCAGCCAATGATATGTCTGCTGTGGAAGAGAATGATTTTTTCTGTGCTGACCCACAAATGATCAGCACCATAGAAGCGCTCATCACGCAGCTAAGACGCGAGGGCAATTCAATTGGCGCTGAAGTTTCAGTTGTCGCAACCAACATGCCGATCGGATTAGGCGAGCCCGTTTTCGGCAAACTCGA
Organism: Limisphaerales bacterium; assembly: GCA_051270205.1. Taxonomy (GTDB): domain Bacteria; phylum Pseudomonadota; class Gammaproteobacteria; order Pseudomonadales; family Azotimanducaceae; genus UBA4421. The sequence goes on along the minus strand of JBNMMV010000346.1, from coordinate 847 downwards.
TGCTGAACTTGCAGGCGCTCTAATGGGCATCAACGCGGTGAAAGGTGTTGAAATAGGCGACGGTGTCGCCGTTGTTGCACAACGTGGCACGGAACATCGAGATGAAATACGGGCTTCAGGTTTTCTAAGTAATCATGCCGGTGGGGTACTGGGTGGTATTTCGTCAGGACAAGATCTTCGCTGCAAAATTGCACTTAAGCCAACCAGTAGCCTAACCAGCCCTGGCAAATCGATAGACGTAGATGGCAACGAGATTGATGTCGTCACCAAAGGCCGACATGACCCTTGTGTAGGTATTCGAGCCGTGCCCATTGCAGAGGCCATGGTAGCGCTTGTGCTTATGGACCAATTTTTACGACATCGTGGGCAAACAGGCATGGGGTCAGAGTAAAGGGTCAGAGTTACTGATCGTAGTCACCGATCACCGCTAGAAATGCCTTTGCCGCATTAGATAGATTCCTTTGCGGGTGCGTTATCGTGCCCAGTCGACGACGCATTTGCGGCCCAGCATCGACAACCTCTAAGGCAGCCAAGTTTCCAAGCATGCTTTCAGGCAAAACACTCCAGCCCAATCCAACGCCCACCAACATATGGATTGTTTCAAGATAGTTTGTACTCATCACCGGCTCTAACGTAATCCCGTGTTGGCGAAAGCGGTCGAGCACGATTCGACCGGTATAGGTCGTTACCCCAGGTAAAACGCAAGGTAGGGCTGCGAGGTCCGCTAAACATACTCGCTGTGCAACTTGCCCTACAAAAACAAGTGGATCGTCCCATATCTCATCAAAAGTGAGTTCCGCGTTGCCTTTCGGGTTGAGGGTCGCGATGGCCAGCTCAATCTTTCCTT
>JBNMMV010000345.1:0-4453 GCA_051270205.1 Limisphaerales bacterium | reverse complement strand
CTCTCACCCCATTATTGCTCTGCTTAGGTCAGTTCTAGTCCTTCCAAATCACCCTGGTTGCGCCAATCGCGGAGAACTTTCCGATAAGCCCCAAGACCTTTGCCGTACGACTCGAGCCGTACATCGCGATACCTTTCGGACGTGCCCTCCTGGTTGTAGTAACCGGGTGTGCAACTGTCAGCGGAGCCACCAAGCACGAACAAGGCATTTGCGCCTTCTGGACTCAGCTGATCTTCAATCCAACTTTCTTCAGCAGCACGGCTTACATTTGCTATCTTCACGTCGCGCTTTGTCAGCTCACTCACGGTGTAGGCCACCTGTTCTGCCTGAACATCAACCCCGTAACAGTAGTTCGCACCTAACTGGAATACGAATAACCCGCCACAAAGGAACAGGTTAGGAAAGCCGTGTGACATCAGACCATGCATGCTTCGCATGCCTTCGTTCCAATGCTCATAGATGGATTGACCGTCATTGCCATAAATGGGAATGCCGATGCGCCTTTCGTAACTACTGGTAATCTCGAAACCACTCGCATAAATGATGCAATCGACCTCATATTCTATGCCGTTGGCAACCAGGCCTTTTTCAGTAATTCGATCGACACCTTTTGCGTCGCTGACATCAATCAGCTCTACGTTTGAGCGATTGAAGGTTTCCAGGTAGTCATCGTTAAAAGTGGGCCGCTTGCAGAACTGGTTATAGAACGCCTTCAGCTTGTCGGCAACCTCGGGATCGTCCACGGACTCGTCAACCAGACTGCGAATCTGTCCCATGGTTTTGAAATCTGCCAATTGGGCGAGATTTCCTAGCTCTTCCATGGGTACATCGCCGGCTTGCTCCTTGAGTGCCTGGAGATTCCGCACCATGCGCATCCAGCCTTCGTCCTGGAACTCAGGAGATATTGGCCCGCCAAGAAAGGCGTCCCCAAATCGTTTCTGTCTTAGCGCTTGCCACCCTGGTTCGAGGCTGGCCGCCCATTCTGGATCGGTCTCTGAATTGTTGCGAGCATCGACAGAAGAAGGGGTGCGCTGGATGACGTACAGTTCTTTTGCGCTAGCACCTAACGCGGGTACACACTGGATGGCGGTGGCTCCCGTGCCAATGATTGCGACCTTTTTGTCGGCGAGCTTTGTTAAGTTTCCGTCGTGACCGCCGCCGGTGTAGTCGTAGTCCCAACGACAAGTGTGGAATGTATGGCCCTTAAACTGATCGGCGCCTTCAATACCGGGTAGGCGCGGGCGATTGGCGGGTCCAGTGCCCATGCATATATAGCGAGCTTTCATCTCATCGCCACGATTGGTTGAAACTAACCACATAGCTTCATCTTCGATCCAGCGAAGCTCCGTTACCCATGTCTGAAAGACTGCGTCTTTATATAGACCAAAGTGTTTTCCGATTCGCTGGGCGTGTTCGAAAATTTCGGGTGAATAGGAATAGCGCAACTTCGGTATGTAGCCGGTTTCTTCTAGCAGTGGCAGGTAACTGTAGGATTCGATATCGCACTGCGCGCCAGGGTAGCGGTTCCAGTACCAAGTGCCACCGAAGTCTGCCGCGCTTTCAACTATGCGCACATCGGTAACACCGGCCTGGGTCAGCCGTGCAGCGGTCATCATGCCGACCCAACCGCCGCCGATGATGATCACTTCGCGTTCATCCTTAATCGGGTCGCGTTCCAACGTTTCGCAGTAGGGGTCGTCTTCAAGATATTTATTGGCGAAATCGGAGTCGTTGGTGACCTCGACAAACTGCGACTCCGCGTCAGCGCGCACGCGTTTGTCACGCTCATGACGATAGCGATCAGCCAGTTGCTGGGGGTCGAACCCCAACGTTTCAGGAGATAGTGAGGGTTGCGTATCGGTCATGTTTGAATTCCTTCCTGCGGATTGAGGTGCGGATTGAGGTGTGGATTGATCTCGAAGGCAGCGATGAAATCGAAGGCCTGGGTGTCGTCGTCGTTGCCGCCTTGCCAGCCGTGCAAACCATACTCAACAGCGCCGTTAGGTCGTATTATTGGTATTCCAGTTGCCGCGTCAAAGCGCCAAAAAGGGCCATGTTCTTCTCCGCGTTGCATCACTGTGCGGGTACGCTCACCTTCGATGGCATCACATTCGTACATGCCACCCAAGCCGCTGCCGTTGTTGAAGACCCAATGGATTTCAGTAAAGGCGGGTGCTTGTGCGGAAGGACTCTGCGAATGGTCATGGGCAGATGCATCGGCACCTTTGCCCATGGTCCAGAAATGGACATAGGCGATTTCAGTACCGTCAAAAGCCAACTGATCCATGCTATGTATGTTATCTGCGACGGCATTGGTCTCGGTAAAGAGTGCAAAAATTGCACCCAGTTGTCCTGCCTTTACGCGACTATCGGTAATAAGGGTACTACGCACCTCTTTCGCCGCACCGAATGGGGTGAGTTCAGGGTCCACCAGCGCCCCGCAAATCACTTTTAGATAGACCGATCCTTGAGACTGATCTAACGCCACAGCCTGGTCAGGTTGGAGGCGGATGAATTGAATTTTCCAACCTGCCACGGTCCATACCGACGATGTTTCCCGCGCCGAAACACCCCCTAGAGTAATCTCCAGGCCGAGGCGTCGACTGCTTTGTTGTGCTTCGCAGAGGCTGAGTTCGATATTATTGGGCAAGTCCGTCCTTTCCATCTAATTTTGTTAGCTAATCAACGATCCTTGCGTTTTAGTTGTACAGACCGAGTTAGCAAAGTTATTAGTATTGAGTACAGGCTAACTGTAGACAATGCGGCCATCATAGAACAGCTCAATCCCAACTTGCCTTTCTCGACAAGTGAGGGTAGTGCAGGGTTTTTGTCCATATAACTGGAATGCCCCCGTTCTTTGGCCACTTGGTTTGTTAGGCTTTCCGCATTGTTGTTAGTCCAAAAAATGCCATTGCTGGCGTAATGTAGTTCTGTGAGCTGTGTGGTCGCTCGTCATTGTAGCGGCGTCGCCACTGCTCAATAACCACCCGAGCTTCCATCAAACTCGCAAAAATCTCAGCGTTCAAACATTCCTTACGAAATGTCCCGTTGAAACTTTCGTTGCTGCCATTCTGCCACGGTTTACCGGGTTCGATGTTGGCCAGTAGAATGCCGCGTCGTTCGATTTCCTGTCGCAAGGCATCTGCTAAAAACTCTCGCCCATTATCACACCGAATCGCTCGCGGCGTACCGAAGCGCGTAATGAGCTCGATCAGCACTGCTTTCACGTGCTCGCTTCGCAGATGACGACCGACCTTGATCGCCAAACAGAACCCTGTCGCTTCATCTTTCACCGTTAAACACCGAAGCGTTTCGGTGTTGTGGTATCGATCATGGACAAAATCCCAAGCCCACACGTCATTTCTTCGCAGCGCCAAGCCGTCGAGCTTTGCACCGGTTCGAATCTTCCGTTTGGGACGGTAGGCTGGTAAAGACAAGCCAATGCGCCGCCAAACTCGATACACGCGCTTCGGGTTAACCTGCCAGCCTCGCAGTCGCAAGTAACCACAACTCAACCGGTAACCCCACGCAGGGTGTCGTCGAGCGATGATCGGCAATGCGTTGGCTAGATGCCGATCGCGCCGATCCATTCGTGACTCGTAGAACATCCCAGATCGCGGCGTCGAACACAACCAAGCTGCGCGTCGCTGACTGAGTCCACGCACGACAGCCAGTTGAGCCATGGCCCGCCTGGCGCGCGGGCTCACCACTTTTTTGCCTGTATTTCTTTCATCACCTCGACTTCAAGGTCGCGCTCCGCCAGCAGTTTTTTGAGACGTCCGTTCTCATCTTTGAGCCGTTTCAGTTCACGCACATCAGAGACTTCCATGTCTGCGTATTGCTTTCGCCAGCGATGTATCGAGGGTTCTGACACGCCATGCTTACGTGCTGCTTCGGCTATTGTGCTCGCCTCTGCGTCCCGCAGGGCCGCCACTATTTGTTCTTCTGTAAATCTGTTCTTCTTCAACGTCGTTCTCCTCTGTTGAGGAAAACCTATCATACCTGTGGTCTAGAACTCGGGGGCCACTCCAGAGGCGTTTCGAACAGATTTTGTTGGCAGCACACCAGACAGCGAGTAATGCTTGCCGTACTTGTTCATTGTACTGTTGATTAGAAGGTCGCTTCGTCTGTGGCACTGAAGCTTCCTCGGTGCTCAACAGTCGGATTGCATATTTGCGGTCATAATCACAGGCCGCAACAAAACCATCCAAAATCCTCCCTTTTTTTGCCCACGTGGCGTCCCTATAGCTCTGGCGAACACTTGTCAGTAGTTCTCGACGTGCTGTCAGGCTCATTAACTTAGTCATCTAAATCCCCAGTCTTTCGCAAAGTAGTGTGATTTTAGATGAGGCAACGACACCCGAGTAGTGTGGTTTTTAGTGAGTCAATGCGGGCAACGACACCCGAGTAGTGTGGTTTTTAGTGAGTCAATGCGCCGGCCAAGATAGTTGTC
>JBNMMV010000344.1:0-4469 GCA_051270205.1 Limisphaerales bacterium | reverse complement strand
CGATGTAATCAATGCTCCTAAAAATACGTTCCAATTGTCTTCACCTAGTTATATCGATTTATTCGCCGCAGACAAAGAAACGAATACTTTTGAATCCTTTGTCTCGAAATGGAACGATCTGCTGATATTCAGGATCGTTGACGAGCAACGCCTGAATCGCCTCCCGGTTTGGAAAGGAAAACACGCCTATCATTGCGGGTTTTTCTCCAGAGTCCAGCGCAGACTCCACCTTATAATTTGCAACAGGTGTACCCCCATGTTTTGCCATAAATTCGTAAGATTGAGAGCCATATTTTTGTAGGTCTTCCGTGTTGTCAGGGTCTGGGGTTGCTTCAATCACCAAGTATATTTGGTTTTCCATAATGTACCTCTCGTCGAATAGAAGATTGATTGTAATCACACGCTCTAACTACCAGCCCACATGATGTGTTCCGATTGGCACGACTATATCGGAGGAAAACAAACGCCATTTTGCATTTCTTGCTATATTTGCAGGTGGATAGGGTGGCCGCTGCGATTTTCTTTATAGCGGACCTAGCACACCGGATGCTGACTGGCTCCAATCGGGCCCAATAGCAGTCGTTCGCAAGATCTCGATCAAACTTTAACGAAACTCTAAGTCTACGACGGCTTTACCGCATCCAGAGACAAACCAGTGTGCAGCGCAACAGGCAGAAATCGCTAAAAGCCGCCACTCAGTCCACGGATTGTTGACGACTCATTCGTGCCGTACGTTCGTATTCAAGACACTAGTTGTGTTAGGGGCTATTAAAATAGTGGCCTCAGTTCAAAATTTGGAGGGTGTATGCCGGTCGTTGCTAAGGAAACCGACCAACGGGTCCTATTTGGTCTGTTAGCCGTCAATGACATTCGAGTGCTCAAAAGCCTGATTCCGTCCTTGTTGGAGTTCCGCTATCGGGTCGTCGTATCTATGGTGCTGCTTATCAGCACAACAGCAGCCTCGCTGGTGGTTCCCTACTTGCTGAAATACATTGTTGACGACCTGGATACGAAGCACGTTGATGTGTTGGTGTTGCCACTTATTTTGCTGATTAGCTATGGCGTTGTTCGGTTCAGCCTGACAATGCTCGCGGAGTTGCGCGAGGCTATTTTCGGTACCGTAACAGTGCGTGCAATGCGACGCATCTCAATGAAAGTGTTGTCTCACTTGCACACCTTGGATTTGGAATACCATCTGTCTCGACGTACCGGCGCGATCTCGCGAGACTTAGATCGTGGCGTTAATGGGGTTACGTCCCTCATGCGCATCCTGGTATTCAACATCTTCCCGACTTTTCTGCAGATAGGCGGAATAACCGTATTACTGCTGGTGAATTACGATGTGGCATTCGCGATTATTGTTGCCATAGCGGCGGTTTTCTACGTGTTCTTTACTGTGTGGATCACGGAGTGGCGCACAAAATTCATCAGATTATCCAACGATGCAAACTCCAGTGCCAACACCCGTGCCGTCGACAGCTTGATCAACTTTGAGACCGTAAAGTACTTTGGTAACGAAGAACTCGAACAAGAAGCGTACGACGAGGATCTAACCACCTGGGAAATGTGGCGCTCGAAAAACCGCTATTCGCTTGCGTTGCTCAATTGCGGGCAGGCGTTCTTCGTTAGTTGTGGCATGGTCGGGATGATGATATTGGCGGCGCAACAGGTTGTCGACGGAACCATGACGTTAGGTGATCTGGTGCTGATCAACGCATTCGCGATTCAAGTATTTGCCCCTTTGAGTGCACTGGGAAGCCTTTATCGCCAGTTAAAACATTCGCTCACCGACGTCGAGCGCATGGTCGGAATTCTCGACACTGAACCACAAGTCACCGATGCAGCAGATGCCGTCCTGCTGCCTCCAGGGGATGCGCGTATCGAATTTGCCCATGTCAACTTTGGATATCATGAAGCGCGAGTAATCTTACATGACATTTCGTTCATCGTTGAGCCTGGTCAAAAGGTTGCCCTGGTCGGCCCCAGTGGCGCAGGAAAGTCCACCATCGCACGATTGCTGTACCGGTTTTACGATGTCAGTTCCGGGACTCTCTCTATCAATGGTGTGGACGTGCGCCAGATTCAACAGGAAAGTTTGCGCGCCCAGATTGGCGTAGTGCCGCAAGATACTGTGCTTTTTAACAACACCCTTCATCACAACATAAAATACGGCCGGCCCGACGCCAACGATGACGAGGTTATTGAAGCCGCGCGGCTAGCGCATTTAGATCACTTCATCACGCAGTTGCCAGAAGGTTACGAGACGTTTGTTGGCGAGCGCGGACTGAAGCTGTCGGGCGGTGAGAAACAAAGAGTGGCCATTGCTCGGGCGATCCTCAAGCAACCGGCATTTATGCTGTTTGACGAGGCGACTTCGTCTCTCGACTCTAACTCTGAGCAGGCAATCTTAATGGCGCTCGAGGAGGTATCACAGAACAGAACCACCGTAGTTATCGCTCACCGCTTGTCCACAGTCATCGACGCTGACCTGATCATCGTTCTGGATGAGGGTCGTATCGTGGAACGGGGTGATCACGAAACGCTGCTTGAGATCGATGGTCTTTATTCAGAATTGTGGAATCATCAACAACGTGAAGTCAGCCGAGGCTTGAGCTAGTTACTTAGCCTTCAACAAGACCTGCCTTACGAACACAGTTTTAGAGTCACTGTAGAGCTGGGTATCGCTGTACTTTGCGGCACTGGCGATCTTTAACTTCTCATACAAGATTCGATCCGATTCATGGGCCGCCAGCCAATCCCGAAATGCGATCTGATCGGTCCACAGCGGACCGTGGTGGATCACAACGTGGATTTGGTGAGTCGGTATGGCCAGATGATTGCGGCGTTGAAAGGTCGCCCGAGCCGGTGTGCTGTGCCACGGCTGATAATTGAGTTGTTGAATAAAGCTGCCAATGTTCGCCATTGCGTCAAAGTCTTCGACACCAATCAGAATGTCTACGATTGGTTTAGCACGCAAGGAGGGTATAGCCGTGCTGCCAACGTGCTCTATCGCTTCGTATGTGTTTTGGTTTAGGTAACCGACCAATTCGTGCTTAGCGCTTGCGAAAATGGTCGGCCATTCTGGGTTGTATGGGTCAAGTTGAATAGGCATCCAGATTTAATATCACTTTTCACCGCTCTGTCTGTCATGCAGCTGACACAAACGGATAGTTGGATATTTTGCGAAGGCACGCTCTTAAACGAGCCAGTTATTCAGGGTGAAGGAATTACGGGATCTACTTCACCCTGCAGGGGAAAGCGGACGCGCCAGACGGGATATTCAACGTCGCCTTATTAGCCGTCGCAGACAGAGCTCTATGCGATAGCGAGGAACCAGCGTCTCCAAAAAAGTCGGAGTCAACGAATTCCACACCAGGCTGAGTCTAAGTTGGGTGGAACGGGCTCATCCGCGATAGCTGTGACCCGAGTTCCAACCTGTTCGCGGTATTCAGTTACTCCCGTCTGAACGGTTGCGTCATGAAACGACGGGGCTGAAACTCGGCTAGAGTCAATCAATTCGCCAAGTCCTGGATACCAAGTAATGCTCCGTGCAAATTGGTTCACAGGCTCGGCTTGATTCGCTTTAGTTGCCAGAATCCCGGGGCCACGTAATGACCAGTCTACAAATAAATGTTCGGCAGAGGCATCCGCAATAGCCGCGGCGACAATACACTCCTCCGTGTTCAATTCTTCTCCCTCGCAAACTTTCCGCCAGATCGTGACGTTGTTTACGATGAGATCGCGGACCCTCGATTTCCTTTCTGAGTAGGCGTTGAGCGCTTCGCCGACACCGATTTCCTGAGCTTGCTTGAGCTGGAATCCGACAAGGATCAGAGATGCAACTGTTGCCGTGATTCCTATTAGCTCGACGATATATCTCCAATTTGCAGTTTTAAAAAGATCTCTTCCAAAATAGATAAACGTCTGCCTAGGGTGCTAAGCGACGGTATCCAGGGTGGCTCGCGAACGTCAGCTTAGCCGAATCGTGTGATCCAAATCACCAAAACGCCCCCGTTGCCTCATAGGGGAAGTAGGATTGGGGCCGGCTATCGGTAGCAAACCGGCCGCAAAGCGGAAGTAGAGTGATGGTCCCGTCAAGATCGTGAGAGTACAATAATTGCGCCGTAGCAACTAAAAGAAGGAACCATCAGTGCTTCCACTCAAGCGCGCTACGCGTCTCGTTAAGATTTCATTTCTTTTTCTAATCGCAATGATAGTGCCGTTGGTCTCCTGGGCGCAGGAAGCGACGCTCGGAGCGATCGACTTTCCGACATCGGCTGGGCCTGAGACTCAAAAGGAATTTATTCGAGGTATGCTATATATGCACAGCTTCGAATACGGCGCTGCAGCCGTTGCATTTCGAAAAGCACAGTCAATTGATCCGAACTTCGCGATGGCGTATTGGGGTGAAGCGATGACCAATCATCATTCCCTCTGGGCGGTCCAGCACCAACAAGCCGCACAAGATG
>JBNMMV010000343.1:0-4470 GCA_051270205.1 Limisphaerales bacterium | reverse complement strand
ATAATGCCCGCCGTGGGGAAATCTGGACCAGTAATGAATTCGAACATTTCATCAATAGTGGTCTCGGGGTGGTCTAACAACTGTAAACAGCCGTTAATCACTTCAGTGAGGTTGTGGGGTGGTATGTTGGTTGCCATACCCACCGCGATTCCGGAACTGCCATTCACCAACAGGAGAGGCACACGTGTAGGCAATACCTCAGGCATGCTGAGCGTGTCATCGTAATTGGCGACAAACTCGACCGTATCTTTGTCTAGGTCCGCCAGTAATTCACTAGCAAGTTTCGCCATGCGAATTTCTGTGTAGCGCATGGCTGCAGGCGGATCGCCGTCTACCGAGCCAAAGTTCCCCTGGCCATCGACCAACATATAGCGCATGGAAAAGTCTTGCGCCATGCGTACAGCTGTTTCATAAACAGCTGAGTCGCCATGCGGGTGATACTTACCAATGACTTCACCGACAACTCGCGCTGACTTAACGTATGGGCGGTTGTAGGTATTGTTCAACTCGCTCATGGCGAATAGAACGCGCTTATGCACGGGTTTTAAACCATCCCGCACATCGGGTAATGCACGCCCGACAATGACGCTCATGGCGTAGTCTAAATAGGACTGCCTGAGTTCATCCTCGATGTTGACAGGCAATATATCTCTACTGGGCTCTGGGCCGATTTCAGACATAAAAAATTGGGTATCGTAAAAGCCGTAATTTTACATCATTTGGCGGTAGGGTGAGAGGAAAATTGATGCAATACTGCACCAATGAAAGCTTGTGATCTGATTGTTTCCGCCCCTTGGCTCCTGCCTATCGCCCCCAATAACCTTGCAATGAAAAATCATGCCCTTGCTGTAGCAGGAGGCACCATTGTCGCCGTTGGTCCAGCGGACGAAATACGCGGTGAATACCGGGCTGAAGAAGACCTGGAATTAGGCGATCACGTGCTCATGCCAGGCTTAGTTAATGCCCACGGTCATCTCGCCATGACCTTATTGAGAGGCGCGGGTGAAGATGAGTCGCTTCAAGATTGGCTAGAACAAACCATTTGGCCGCTGGAAGGACGTTTGGTGAACGCAGAATTCGTCGCCTTAGGCACCGAACTTGCCGTGGCAGAAATGATGTCGAGCGGCACCACTACCTTTGCAGACATGTACTACTTTCCTGAAGTCGTCGCCGCCGTGGCAGATCAATGCCACATGCGCGCGCAAATTGCCTTCCCGGTTATCGAGCGAGAGAACATCTGGAGCACAAGCGTCGACGACGGCCTGCACAAGGGTTTGGCCTTATACGACGAATACCGGCACCACCCGTCGATTAACATTATGTTTGGACCGCACGCGGCCTATACCGTGAGCGCAGAAAACCTCAACCGCGTAAACATGTACGCCAACGAACTGGAAGCAGGTGTACAAATTCATTTGCATGAAAACCGCGCCGAGGTAGAACAAGCCATAGAAATCCACGGAAAAAGCTGGATTCAAGTACTGCACGAGCGCGGACTATTGGGGCCCCAAGTGCAGGCCGTTCACATGACCCAAGTCAGTGACGAGGACTTGAAAGTCATCGTCGAGACAGGCACAACTGTAGTGCATTGCCCGACTTCGAATTTGAAACTAGCATCAGGTTACTGCGATATCGAACGTCTTAAAGCCGCCGGAGTGACCGTGGGGCTTGGAACAGATGGCGCCGCGTCAAACAACGCGCTAAATCTATTTCAGGAAGCACGGACAGCAGCCCTACTGGCAAAACACCACAACCAAAACCCTACCGCAGGCAGTGCCAAAAACATGCTCGCAATGGCAACCATGGGCGGCGCCCAAGCATTGGGTGTGAGCGCCCAAACAGGCTCTCTAGAGCCTGGTAAAGATGCCGACTTCATTGCTGTGGATATGCGAGCACTGCCTTTACAACCTGTGTATGATCCTTTCGCCGCACTACTGCACAGCGATGCTGGGAGCCATGTGGACCACGTTTATATACGTGGGCATCAAACAGTCGCCGACGGCAAACTCACTGAGATAAACGAAGCGGATTTGCTCGAGCGAGTCGCCGCATGGCACCAAGCAAGCAATTCCTCCTGACAGAATGACTCAAATCGCGTGACTCGAGAAAGATGACCCATACAGACCCTCAACATTTAAATCTAGATGCAGAAGAGATCGCCAAATTTAACGCGCTGGCGAGCCGGTGGTGGGATCCAGAGGGCGATTTTCGACCTCTGCACGATATTAATCCTGCCCGATTAGCCTACATTCAAGAGCGCTCCAAGCTGGGTGACGGCGCTGCCATTGATGTCGGATGTGGCGGAGGCATTCTGACCGAGGCGCTGGCACAAGTTTGCAGCCCTGTCACTGGTATAGACATGGCCGAAAAAGCATTAGGTGTTGCTCGCCTACACGCACTAGAGCAAGGTCGAGAGATTGACTATGTATGCACCACTGCAGAACAGTATGCGGAAGATCATACGGCAGGATTCCGCACAGTGACCTGCCTCGAAATGCTTGAACATGTGCAAAGCTACCCCTCTACTGTTCAAGCCTGCGCCGACATGTGCGAGCCTGGAGGAGATGTGTTTTTCTCAACCATCAACCGCAATGCCCGTGCCTACGCCATGCTGGTTATTGGTGCTGAATACCTGCTCAAACTTCTGCCACGCGGCACCCACGACTACGCTAAATTTATTCGGCCCTCTGAGCTGTGCGGCGCTATCACTGATGCTGGTTTAGAAGTTTGTGATATCAGCGGTCTCAGCTACAACCCATTTTCCCGCAAGTGTGCGATCGTCGCGAATGTAGACACCAACTACATCGTGCATGCGCACAAGCCTCGCTAATGGCCAGCTATGAAGAACTAATCCAAGCACAAGCTGGTTGGCGCTATGAGCCAGGTGAGCAGCTGCTCGCAGGCAAAAACATTGTTGTCACAGGCGCAGGTGATGGCATTGGCGCAGCGTTTGCCAAAACAACCGCCTGTTATGGCGCCAACGTCATCCTGGTAGGACGCACGCGCGAAAAGTTGGAAGTGGTATTTGATTGGATCGAACAAGAAACCCAAACCAAGCCAGTCATCGTGCCATGTGATCTTGAACACCTGGACGCCAATAATGTCGAAGCGCTCGCTGACAACATCGAACAAACCTACGGCGTGCTCCACGGCTTGGTCCACAGCGCATCGCTTCTGGGCGCAAAAACACCCATCGCACATTACCCCATCGCTGAGTGGCAACGCGTCATGCAAGTGAACGCAAACGCACCCTTCATTTTAACCCAAGGACTGTTTGACCTACTAGATCGCTCAGAAGACGCGAAAGTGTTGTTCATCAGTTCGTCAGTGGGAAGGCAAGGTCGCGCTTACTGGGGTGCTTATTCAGCCTCCAAATTTGCGTTAGAAGGGCTCAGCCAAATTTTTGCAGACGAGACCGAAACAGCAGGCAATATCCTGGTCTACTCGGTCAATCCAGGCGCCACTCGCACAGCCATGCGAAAAGCCGCATACCCCATGGAGGATCCAACTTCCGTGCCTTTGCCCGAATCTCATATGGATATGTTCTTGTATCTACTCGACTCTCCATCCTACGCCACCGGTAGCCAACTGGACGCACGCACTTGGTCACACCCCAAAGATTTGTGAGCCAGATTTGTGACCCAGTGCCAATTTTCCAACGGCATTCGCCAAAAAAATGACGGATCCCACCTCGGGTTAGGTACCATGAAGACTTAACCTATTGATTTATAACAAAGATAAGATTGGCACCAATCTAGCACCTCTAATCTAGCAAGAGTAACGATAATAATTTGTAGAGTGGGAATTACCCATTAGATTTCACAATCAGCAGAGGTCCAATAAGACATGGCGCTTGAACCGAAAAAACAAGGTCGGCATCTAAGCCGGCCGCACAGCGCAGCGGTACACTTCGACGACCGCACAGCTTTACATTTGACCCAAGCCTTCAACCAAGAAGAGACTCTAAACGGTCTACTAGAGCTGGTACACACCCAGCTCACTGCTTTATGCGCCACTGATGGCCTGCGCTTTACTCACGAATCGTTAGACACAGAGTTTTTGGTCGGCCACCAAGCCGTTCACGCAGCTGAATACAACCTCAGCGTAAACGAGCGGGATCTCGGCCAACTCACTCTATTTTTCAGACGGCGACAGAACGAACAAGAAGTTCAAACCTGTGAAGATTTACTAGCCCTCGCCCTCTCAGCGCTGCGCAATCAAATCGATTTACTGAAGGCGACCCAAACTCTAAACCCAGGTCCAAGCCCAGATCCAAACCAAGCAGGTGGTGAAAAGTCTCTGGCAGATGAGGAAAAGGCTGATGCTCTGGTCTTAGTTACCTTGGACGGCTACCGAGACATGAAGTCACGTGATGGCGACGAGTGGAGCCAAGTGCTCATGACATCGGTCCACGGCCAAATAAAGGAAGGCTTGCGACAGGCAGATGGCGTTTATCAAATCGCAGACGAT
>JBNMMV010000342.1:0-4487 GCA_051270205.1 Limisphaerales bacterium | reverse complement strand
CCTTCCACCGCGCGGGTGGCAACGGCCTCATCTGGGATGGTGACCTCAATCCGGAAGGTGTGGGTCTTAAATATAGCCAGGGCAAGGTGTTTGCAAATGCCATTGCCAGTTGGGTAGACGAATCTTCGAGTGATGACGATTCTTTTCTCATTGGCGCACAATTTGGCCTGGGCCAATCGATTGGTGAAGACGGTAGCCTGCTGGCAGGTCTGAGCTACTTCAATTACGTCGATGCAGTGGGCGAACCGGCGTTCTTTGACGGGTCTTCTAAAGGCAACCGCTTAAACGCTAACGGTGAGTACATCAGCGGCTTTGAGTTACTCGAAGGTTTCGTTGAATACAGCGTCGAAATTGAAGATTTAAAACTAACTGTATTTGCAGACTACGTACAAAATCTCGATGCCAATCGCTACGACACCGGTTACGCGGTGGGCACCAAAATCAAAAGCAAAACATGGCAGGTCGGATACACCTACCAGGATCTGGAAGCTGACGCAGTATTGGGCACCTATAGTGATTCTGACTTTATCGGAGGAGGAACTGATGGCAAAGGCCACAGGTTGCAAGCCAGCTACAGTCTTTCGAAAAGTATTGGTCTTACAGGTACATTGTTCCTCAACGAACGCAACATCGATTTTGGTTCTGAAGAAGACTACAAGCGGCTCATGCTTGATATCAGTTTTAAGTACTAGCTGACACATCCAGTCAATGTACTCTTTTAAAGAAATAAGCCTAATCGCCGCGTTGAGTTTCACCGCTTTAGTGATTGGCATTTCAACGGATACCCTTGGCTGGGCGTTATTTTTGGCAACCCTCATTTGGATTGCCATTCAAAGTCAACAGTTCCGGCGCGTTAAGAAATGGTCACAGCAACCTTGGCGTAAGCCTGTCAACGGCTTAGACAGTTGGTTTAACGTCGCCTATCAACCCCATCGTGCCTTGCTCCGCGAACGACGACGAACGAAACAAGCAACCGCCAGGTTGAGACAAATACTAGATCTTGTTGAGCTTATTCCTGACGGCATCGTCGTTCTAACGAAACACGGCGTGATTGAAGGACTGAATAAATCAGCGACTCGCATGCTCCAGCTGCACGATCGTGATATAGGGCTTAGTCTACCGACAGTTGTACGCAATCCAGGCTTCGTCGGCTTTATAAATACCGAAGCCACGGGATACGACAGCGCACCACTTGAATTCGCATCGTCGCTAAATCCGGACCACACCTTAGAGGCTCGTAAATTCAGCATCGAAGGCGGAGGCGTCATCATTCTCATTCGCGACATCACCACCCTCAATCGATTGCTAACCGTACGCCAAAACTTTGTTGCTAACGTATCGCATGAACTGCGCACCCCCCTAGCAGTCATTCAGGGATATACGGAATCAATATCAGACCCAGCCGAACCAACAGATCTGAGGCTGGCGCTGACGAGCAAGCTCATCAGCCCACTAAATCGCATGCAGAGTTTGGTTGACGACTTACTACTCCTAACAAACCTTGAGTCGACCGAACCAGAAGAGAATTTGTCCGCGATAGATCTGGCCGCGGTGACATCTCAAGCGCTTAAAGTACTAGGCGAGTATATGCAGGCCGACAGACGCGTGGTAACGCACTTCGACGCCCAGTCGTGGGTGATTGGCAAACCAAGTGAATTGCAGTCGCTAGCGGTAAACCTGATCACCAATGCGCTGCGATATTCCCACGACGATGCGCC
Source organism: Limisphaerales bacterium (assembly GCA_051270205.1). Lineage (GTDB taxonomy): Bacteria > Pseudomonadota > Gammaproteobacteria > Pseudomonadales > Azotimanducaceae > UBA4421. The sequence continues at coordinate 2,769 of JBNMMV010000342.1, read as the reverse complement.
GGTAGACGTGACTATCTCCTGCAAAGATGGCCGAGTGCGCTTTACCGTCACCGATCAAGGCGTTGGGATCGCGCCTGAGCATCTAGATCGCCTAACTGAACGATTCTATCGCGTAGACATGGCCGATTCCCGCACTCGCGGTGGAACAGGCTTGGGCTTGGCTATCGTCAAACATGTATTGCGCCGACACGACTCGAAATTGAACATTGAAACCAAACTGGGCAAAGGCACCACATTCTGGTGTGAGTTTAACCACGCCCACCAACACATTGAACCGAAAGGATGAAGAAAATTAAAATGAGAAGGAACAGATTTATGAAATCACGACGCGCGTTCACCGGTAGTTCGTTGGCCAGGGTATTGATTTTGCCATTGGTATTGGGATCGGTATTGGTTGCTTGCGGGGGAGCGGAACAAGCTGCTGAAACTGAAAATGCACCCGCCGCTCTTGAATTTGAAGCAGTTGAGATTCAATCAGCACAAGCATCCGTCGCAGAATCAGCAAGCGCTACAGATACCGAACTCTTAGCCTATCAGCGCGTAGCCGGGATATCAGGCAATCTATCGAGCATTGGCTCCGACACGTTGGCAAACCTGATGACTTTGTGGACGGAAACATTCAAACGCAACTATCCGAGCGTCAACATTCAAGTGCAGGCAGCAGGCTCATCGACCGCACCACCGGCACTCACCGAAGGCACTGCAAACTTTGGTCCCATGAGCCGAGCCATGAAGGACAAAGAAATTGAGGCATTCGAGACCAGGCACGGCTACAAACCAACAGCCATTCGCGTGGCTATTGATGCACTTGCCGTCTACGTCCATAAAGATAACCCCCTAGACGCGCTCTCTATTGCCGAACTGGATGCCGTATTCTCCATTACTCGTCGCTGTGGCGCACCTGCGTCACATGATGTTTGGGGCGCTCTCGGACTAACGGGTAGCTGGACAGAACGGCCCATCCAACTCTATGGCCGCAATTCGGTGTCAGGCACCTATGGGTACTTTAAGAAAGTAGCGCTTTGCTCTGGTGATTTTAAGCCAAGCGTCAACGAACAGCCTGGTTCAGCATCCGTCGTTCAAGCCGCCGCCTCGTCTTTAAACGGCATCGGCTATTCTGGCATTGGCTATATCACCTCGGATGTCAAAGCCCTGGCTTTATCCACTGGTGGCGGACCTGCAGTTGCAGCGACGCCTGAAAACGCACTGAACAACACATACCCACTTTCACGCTACCTCTATGTCTACGTAAACAAGAAGCCAAACGCCGTGATATCACCCATCGAGCTTGAGTTTCTTAAACTGGTGTTGTCAAAAGAAGGACAAAGCATCGTCCAGAAAGACGGCTACATTCCTGTGAGCGCAGAAGTTGCCGCTCGCGAACTAACGAAACTGCAATAAAGTAGCAAGGTAATTTGATGAGCGACTCACTCCAAATAGGGCGACTTTCAGCGCGCCGCCGCTGGTCAGACCGAATCACAAAACAAGTGATCGGACTGGGTGGCGGCGTGGTGATCGGCGCCATAACCCTAATTTTCGGCTATTTGCTCTGGGTTGTCTCACCCCTCCTTCTACCCGGTAGCATCGAGGCACCCACTGGATTCAACGTCGCTGAGCGCGAATCCGTCTTAGTTGATGTCAGCGAGAACGGTGAGGTATTTCTGCGCATCAGCAAGTCAGGCATCGTTGAATTTTACAATGCTGCCTCAGGCCAACCGCTGGCCGCCTTTGCCCTCAACAAAACCATTAGACTAGCCAAACGCGTATATCCCACTGTGGATCTTTATGCACTGGTTGACGAGGACGATCAACTGTCCTTCGTAAGCACCGAATTTACAGTGAGTTTTAACGATGCCGGTCGTGAAATTACACCGACCCTCAAGTTCCCCTATGCCGACAGTACTTTAGCTCTAGACCGTGCCGACATTGTTGACGTAGCACTATTTGACGATCAACTAAAAATAGTCAGCACACACAACGGCGCAAATCGCTATAGCGTAATCACCTATGACAATGTAGAAACGGGGTTCGCTTTAGAAGTACCACAAAAAATAGAGATCGGCGCGCCTGAACCGATTCAGGAATTGCTATTGGGTCCGCGTAACGAATCAATCTTTGCATTCGACGTTACCGGCGGGGTTACTATTTCGAGTAGCCAAGGCAAGCAAGAAGGACGAACTCAGATGTTATCTGATGGTCCAGCCCAGGTTATCGCGCCGCTCTTAGGTCGCTACTCGATTATGCTAGGGCACGGCTCAGAACTTGACCAGTGGGGACTGTTTCGTACCGCTCTTGGTTACGAATTTAAACGCATGCGCGGGTTTGAAATTGAAGCACCGGTCACGCGTATCATTGCCGAGCCTCGACGCAAAGGCTTTCTCAGTCTGGACACGAAACAAAATCTTGCCCTTCACTACCCCACGACCGGCAGCACTATCGATGTCCTCGCATCGAATCTTAACGCTGCATCCGTGGCTGCGATATCACCGCGTTCCAACCGTTTACTCGTTGCATCTACGCCCGGTCGCCTTGAGAGTTTTGCTTTGCACAATGAGCACCCGGAAATTTCCCTTGCCAGCCTTTGGGGCGAAATCTGGTACGAAGGATACGAAGAACCGATCTATAGTTGGCAATCAAGCAGCGCCGACAATGACTTCGAACCAAAGTTTTCGCTCACTCCATTGGCATTCGGAACTTTGAAAGCAGCCTTCTATGCACTTTTGTTTGCTGTTCCCATCGCCATTATGGGGGCTATCTATACAGCTTACT
>JBNMMV010000341.1:0-4524 GCA_051270205.1 Limisphaerales bacterium | reverse complement strand
AGATAAGCAGCCACGCGCTGCCCGGCGTTGTGCCGAATATCCATGTAGAAAAGTGGATAGTCCAACATATGGTAGTTGCCTCCACCAATGGAACTCAGATCAGTATCAAACGGGGTACCGGCTTGATCGCTCGCATACAGAACGCCGTTTTTGCACTCGGCACTAACGTGCTGGGCAACAGGCTCAACGTGGGGCTGAAAGGACACACCTGTGGCTGCATCATCACCTGTCAATTTCAACACATACTCGCCACTGGGTACCAGCGCACCAACATGTTGTTCCGCATTGGCCGCACCACCTTCATCCAACCAGTTCAAGGGGTTCACACAAATGTTGCCTGTCGGAGCACTGTCGCTGAGTGCACTATCACTGTAGGTATCCCAATGCACCACACAGCCCACCTCGGTTGCCGACTGACAAATATTGATTTCCTCCAGTGCGTCAAACTCCGCACGTTTGACACCACCGCCAATGAGGTAGGCCGCGACTAAGCGGCTCGCCAGTGGGGTATTAGCAATTCGTTGCTGAAGAAGCTTAACGCCGTGGTGCGTGCCTTGACTGTGACTCGCAATAATAAACGGTCGGCCTTCAGAGTAGTGCTCTAGAAAGTAATCAAACGCCCGCTCTACATCCTTGTAAGCAAATGCCAAAACCTCGTCTCGGTTACCACGAAAGTACGCAAAAATACTCGCTTGCCGGTATCGTGGAGCATACACATTACAACATCCGTTATAAGCGCTGGCCTGATTGGCCATCATCCATTTAGTATTTTCTTCAGTGGTGGTGTCTGGATCCATATCGTGGGTCCATGTTTCACCGGCCAAGTATCCTGTGGGGTGAATGAAGAAAACATCGACCGGGGCGCTGCCTTGATCGATGGCTGGCGATGAAGGGGGCGCATAGTCTTCAAGCCCGGCACGGCTGGGCAACCCTGCCCAATTGTCAGCCAACGCATAGCCTGGTGCAGGCGCGACATCGATAGGGTCAAAATTCCCGGCCGGCCCTCCTACAGCAAAGCCCCATGCGAGCTGGACAACTTGACCATAACCAAAGGCAAACATTCCTAGTACGACAACAATCACCAGCCCTAACACGCCAGCCAGTAATTTTCCGAGCATTTTCATCACGCTTTTCCTCTAGTTCTGTGCCTCATGAAACAACGATGTTCGACCACCATCCACCACAAGATCGTGACTATTGACGAAACGCCCGTCTTCGCTGGCGAGGTATAACGCCGCAGCTGCAATATCATGGGCGAGACCGGCGACGGGCAATGCCGTGGCTTTCGCCAAATTACTGGTGAGCTTGGCCATTTTCGCCGCATTGTCATCATCACTCAGCGTATTAGCTCTGGCCGATCCACCATAAAATATCGGTGTGGCAATGGCGCCTGGAGAAATCACATTAACCCGTATGTTCTTTGGGCCCAGTCGCGTTCCGGCCAATTTGCTATAGTGGGTGACAGCGGCTTTCGCGGCAGAATACAACAGGTCACCTTGATTGTCGCGAATGGCTGCGACGCTGGAATTGTTGATAATCGAACCACCGCCACGCGCTTCCAAGTGAGGTATGGCGTGCTTCATGCCCAACACAACACTGCTGAAAAGCAACTGCATCGCGTAATGAATGGCTTCCTCGCTAACCTCGGTGACCGTGCCTCGGGTCGGACCCCCTGCGTTATTAAACAACACATCGAGTCCTCCAAAAGTCTCTACGGTGAAACTTACCGCACCAGCAATATCCTCTTCACGCATCACATCTGCTTCTACGTAGCGGGCTCGGTCGCCGAGCCGATCTGCCAGGGCATTACCTTTATCAACTGACCTTCCGGCGATAACGACCTGCGCGCCCTCAGCGACAAACAATTCCGCCGTAGCTTCACCGATACCACTGGTGCCCCCTGTGATCAACGCAACCTTGTTCTGTAAACGAGTCATAGCTATCCTGAATTTTTAATCAGCGTTAGTCTATCAAGCACCCCCCTTGATTAAAAACAAGAGGATTTAAAACAAGAGGATTCAAAACTAGAGAATTCAATACTAGGTGTTTCAAACTAGGCTACCCGAAACAACAGCAGTTACAGACAAAATTTGAATACTAGAACGCTACACACAAACATTGAAAGTCTTATGTCGCAACACGACTTGAAGGGATGGTCCTTTACCCTGGACCATGCCCGTCAACGCTGTGGCAGTTGCAACTACAGAAACAAAGTCATTTCGATGTCCCGGCATTTTGCGGCAATGAACAACGACTATGAAATTACCAATGTCGCTTTACACGAAATCGCCCACGCCTTAGTTGGACCGGGGCAAGGACATAACTCCGTGTGGCGTGAAACAGCAGTCAGAATAGGCGCCCGCCCGGAAGTTTGCGCACCAGAGCATGTCAACATGCCGCAACCTAAGTGGTCTTTAGTTTGTGAACATTGCGCGCGGATCGTTGCCCGCCGCCACCGAAAATCACTACGCCTCGAACGGGTACGTTGCGCGGCTTGTGGCCCCTCAATCGGTACATTGGTTTGGACGGAAGGCGACTCAAGCGGATAGTAATGAGTCACATTCCATGCTGGTTAAGGCTGCCAAAGCACGTTCTAGCATCACCCGGCCAAGTTCGACACCACGTTCATTACCCATATCTAGCGTGCCACAAACCGCAATTGGCGTTAACGTGGTCACCAGCAGATTGAGCCGATAGTCACGCAGGCATTCATCAAAGCTGTAGTCTTTTACACCGTGCTCAACCAAAACCTCGTGATAGGCACGCAATTGTTGCATTTCTGGTTCGCCACGAAGTTCAAGATCGCAACTTTGCGAACTAAAGTAGGCGATATCGTGCGCACCTCTTCCACCGCCACTGTTCTGCCAATCAACGACAACAATCTGAGTTTGTCCTGCCACCTCAGGCAAAAGCATATTGTCGATTCTATAGTCGCCGTGAATGACAGTCTGGGGCCCTGCCATGGCGGTTTCAAAGAGCTCAACAAACTGCTCACCAATGGTCCTTACGGTTGTTTCAAGATTGCCTGTAAAGTACTCAGGGAAAAGCGCCATGGTCGGCTCAATGCCTGGCAGAAAAAGCGCATCCCGACGAAACAAATTGGTTTCATGGACATTGTGATAGTTAAGCCACTTAAGCGTATCTGCTTTACCCCAATACAGAGCATGTAGTTCACCGATTCGACGAAAGGCGTTAGACATCGTGTCCAGGTCGCAGCCAAGCAACTGGTCTCCTGCTACCGCGCCGCCAAGATCCTCCAGGATCAACAAGAAATCCTGACTACCCTCATCGATGTCTGCAAACAAACACTGCGGTGTCTCTACCGGACAGGTCGTAGCCAGATGGCGATAAAAATTAACCTCGTTGGCATAGAAGTTTAAACTTTTGGAGACACTGGCATTAGCCGTTTCGGCGACATACTTAATGACCACACTTTTTTCCCTACCGTCATCCAAGGTTAAGTAGGCACGGGCAACCGACGACATCAAACCCACTCCTTCACCCAACGCTTCTACACTACAACTAACGACGTGAGCACCCAGTTGTTTCGCTAACAAATGGTCTGCCAACTCAGCCGTGAATTCTGACGCCGTACCAATTAGATGTTTCTTCATGGCGATCCCATGTTGAATTCCTCAAGCTCAAGTCGAACCGGGTAGCGATTTACAATCTCCGCAATGGCTTGCTCACTCAACAGGGCGATCTGCTCACGCCTATATTCGGCTGCCACTTGGGATTTAACATCTGCAAAGTCTGGCTGGTAACCGCCTTGGTAGCGGATAATTTTCACCAAGTGCTGGCCGTAAGACGAAGCGAGTGGCCCATACCAAGCGTCTTGGTCTGCCTCAAGGTGGAACACTGCCTGGGCAAAGTCCTGTCCGAAGTGCGACGCAATGAACGCCTCGCCGCGATCGACATAATTCAAATGGTATAAAAAACGCTCGCCAAATCTGTGTGCTTGGGCAAACGGTACGCTCTGTTCACGTAGCAGACCTAATGCACTCTGAGCCGCTTCAAGGTCACCAGCACCCTGAGGAAAAAATACATGAGTAAAGGTGATTTGCTTTGGTAATGCATAGTTGGCAGCGTTTGCCGAGTAGAATTCACGGAGCAGATCATCATCAACCTGCACCGCTGATATGGCTAGACCCTCAGCCATTTGCTCAATCCGTTGCACTAAACGACGACGAATCACATAGTCGTCGTCGGCAAATCCCAATCGACGGGCCTCTTGGGACAGCGCCTCTTCTCGCACATATTCGCGGATCAAGTCGTCGCGTGTCGACTCATCCGCTTGGGACAACCGTTGTTCGGCATGAAGCGGTGTGAAGTCACGACTCTGTAGGCGAACAAAATTTAGCAGTGCCGCGTGGTCTACAACAATTTCTTCGTCGAGAAAAGTTTCAGTGCCAGACGATACTGCGTAGAGAACCGCGCCCACCAATGCAAAATAAGCTAGCGGCTCTTTAACAAGTTTCTGAAACACCGCGGCCTAAGGGGTGTACCAAATCGGCGAAGTATAAG
>JBNMMV010000340.1:0-4547 GCA_051270205.1 Limisphaerales bacterium | reverse complement strand
GTCCGCCAGCAAGCAAAACAAGTGCGCTTATTTCCAACCCAACCAGCACCATAGCGGCTGGTTTTACCAAACTTACTGGGAGTAATTTGTAAGCTTGCATGCTGGCTAAGAAGCGCGGCCATGATTTTATTTTATGAACAACGGCGGGTAGAAAAACACCGATTAAAATCCAAGATGCCGTGGTGGCTACCAGCTCTGTGTGCACTATCGCGCTCCGTGAACCATAAAAGGCGTATCAGCAGCGATGCTAAGTGTTCGAACGTATTCGCCACTGCTCAAGCGATAGACGTCCACTGCCATGTCTGCATTTGTAACCATCAGCAAGCGGTTAGCGCCCGAACCAGAGGTGGCAATAGACAGGCCCCAATTCTTAAGCGCAATTCGTCCTGTTCGCTTTTGCTGGCCCATGTCATAGACCCATACCTCAGCGCCGCCATCTTTGTGCGTCCCTTCACCACCCTCTGGGTTCATCAGCACGTAAGCTGCGCCATCGACGTCTGCCGCCATAGGATTCATACCACCAGGACGCCAATTTCGCTCTTCTTCCGAGGTTAGCCACCAAGAGGCACTGACCGTGACATTTTCCTGACTTACATCTACAGGCAGGATCTGGCCGCTGAATTTTGGATAGTAGGCGGTATCGCCAATGACCAGTGCACTTTCAAAGATCGGATCGTTTTGCGCATCGAAAACCACCTCTGTTTTGTCGCTGCCCGCAAATTCACCAGCTGCATTAAGATGGGTCGTTAAAAAAGATCCGTTGGCGCAAATTGAGGTGAAACTGCGCTCTCCGTTGGCTAGAACAAAACCGCAGCCAGACGTAGGGATTTCACCTACAAATTTACGCTGCTCTAAGTCAACAATGCTCATAGATTGTCCGGGCGTAAAGTTATACACCGCCAGAAACCGGTCCGAATTTCCCACATAACCCATCGCTGACAATTTTGGCATGCCCGTAATTCGTTTGGCCGGAATCTCAATTTCGCCAGCGACGCTCAGCGTTGCCGGATCATAAACGGTGACAAAGTCAGATCGTTCACCACCACGGCCGCCTCGGGAGTAAAACGTCTCTGCTACATAGAACTCGTTGCGTGTAGGGGAAGTTAAGAATGCGGCGATAAAGCTAGCCGTCATCATGCCCTTGTTTTGGGATCCTGTGTCTTCGGCTAAAGGGTCGACGACCAATACCTTGCCTTCAAACATATGGAAGAATGAAAAGTCGTGGACCAATACCCAATGGTCTGGATACTCAGCTGGAAGACGCTCAATTTTGCCCGTGGCTTCGGGAACGAATTCACTGGCTGCAGAAACTTGCCCCACGCAAAAGGTGAGCGATGACAATAGTAGTGGCACCAATAGTTTTTTCATGTGAGACGCCTTTGCAATCCTTAGTCTGAAGCCAGACCTAATATAACCGCCGTTGAGCAGTTGTACACATTGTTCGTGGTACCAATACACCACCCTTCGCGATTAAACAGCCAGATAAATTCCACAACACCCCTAATCTAGTAACGGGGTCAGACCCTCCTTCTTAGTCCATCTTCGCGGGATGTCAGCCAGGTGACACAGGCGGCAAATTCATACACAAATAAATTGACACTATTGGCACCTCTTATCTACAGTCATGTTTACAACATCAATGCAGTAATGTTGGGGGCAACATGATTTACAAAATACTCGCGAGCATAGGCGCTGGCGCTTTACTCCTATCAATTTCCTTAACCGCCGTCGCAAGCCCTGATTTAGGCTTTGAAAGCGACGTTCTGGGTAACACGCCAAGCGGTTGGCTTACGCAGGCTACCGATGAAGTCGTTGTAACCGCGTCAGAAGGTTCTGAATTCCCTATTTATGCCGAGCTAGGCATCAACGTCGCGCCTAATCTAGGCACTCAAATGTTGCGCTTGGGGGCACCTAAAGATCACAACCAGCAGCAAAATCGAGGTTTGAACCAAGTAACTCAAACATTTGCCTCCGATCAGGCGAGCCTAACCTTTGCTGTGCGAATGATCTCCCTCGACCACCGCGGCGACGATTGGCTCCGAATAGACCTAACAGACACCACGACGGGCGAAAATTTTGCTGTCAGCAATGGCGAAAATGCACCGTTTAGCTTGCTCTTCGCAGACGGCGCCAGCCAATCTTGTTCCCAAACACCCTGCGCGATGCAAATTGACGTCGGCAAGCGTAAAGACCACTTGGACTCAGGCTGGCAGCTATTCACGCTTTCCAATCTGCCTACCGATGGCACGGAGCTAACCTTATCCATTGCTGTAGAGGGTGGACAAAACGAAGCCCTCGCTTCTTGGGCTTATATCGACAGCGCCAACTCGCCGCCGCTGGCAATAATGAATTTCAATCCCGGTAGTCAACCTGGCACCGTGGTCGTGGAAAGTGACTACGTCGTTTTCGATTGCCTCAGCTCATCCGATCCAGACGGCGATCCTCTGACCTGCACCTGGACCGCCAGCGGCGCTGGGCTAGCAACTTCAACGGCTGTCGGCCAAACGGCGGTTTTCGCATTCCCCGAACAAGGCACCGCCAGCGTGACTTTGTCCGTTGGCGATGGCGAAACAGCGGTCACAACCACCACCGCTCTTGTCATTGACAATGCAGCACCCCTGGTCAACGCCTTAAACGTTGAGGTACTGCCCGATGGAAATGTCGAATTACTCTGCCGTTTTGCAGACCCAGGCGTATTGGATACTCACACTGCATCGTTCGCAATTAGCGCCCCACTGAGTGGCGATGTTTTCAAAGAAGAGAACATCGCAGCGATGTCCAGCGGCTTCGCAAAGACTCGACTAGATGCCACTGGACTGCTACCCGGTGTCTACTACGGTGACTGCACAGTTTCGGACGGCGATGGCGGCTCCGGCACTGACACCTTTGAACTGACTGTTTTAGACCCCATCGCATTTTCAACCAGTGTCGCGAATCACCCTGGGTCAACACTCAACGCACCGTTCAAACTAGCTGACACGAGCTTTCTGGGTGGACTCGCCACCCCAGAGTCGATTGCTGTCTACGAACTGCGGTTGCCCAATGGTGGACCGATACCGATAGGTGCAGAAGTAAACATCACCGTCGAAGTGCCCGTCGACTACGACGTCGCTCTGTTGAGCGGCTCGACTACGGGTGGTCCATCCGTCGCGCCATGGGTCAGCGCACCCTGGGTCAGTGCACCATGGGTGAGTGCGCCCTGGGTCAGTGTGCCGTTTGTCAGTCTACCGTTCGTAAGCTTGCCTTGGGTCAGTTTGCCATTCGTCAGCGCGCCCTGGGTGAGCGCACCTTGGGTCAGCGCACCTTGGGTCAGTGCACCTATTGTAACCAGCCCATGGGTAAGCGCTGCATACCAATACCAGCAACTGCCACTCTCTCAAGTCGGTCTAGCCGCACCTGACGGGGGCCAGATCTCTGGCATTGACGTTTCCTTTGACGAGCTGGGCGCCTTGAGTACTGGCAATCTGGTCAACGAACCGGTCCGGGTAAAAGCTTTATCAGCAGAATTTGGCAACCAACCCGAGCGTATGCTGGTGAAAATTGGTCCGGGGGAACAGGGTCTATTTCTAGCAGTTATCCCCCAACAGGGGTCTTTTTCCAGCGCGCCGTTCAGTGCCCAGGTCGAAGTCTCTCTGCCGCCTCCAGCGGAACAGTTACTAGGCAATCAGTGCACGGGGGCACCCCTCGTGAGTACTTCAACAGACTCAGCTTCCGTCCTGGTTGAGAATTCATCACCCAAAAGCCTAGTGGTTACTCAGCGGGAACGGCTGATGGCGACATTCAACCTGTCACCTGCGGAGTTCGATGCCTGGTTCACTCAACTATTGCCGTTTTTCAATCACCCTGACGTGCAAGCCCGCGTCATTAGCGTACCTAGCGCCTGGTACGACAATGCCGACAGCAACCCTTGCACAGTCGCGGAACAAAATGCAGTGGCGGCACTGATCCGAGACCTTATTCAGGACCAAGTGAGCACAAGCGACGGCGCAATCGAGTACGTGCAATTGATGGGCAGTCTCGACATTGTCCCACCTTTTTATAGCCCCGACGAAACACAGACCGGCTATGAGGGCTTATACACCTCAGATTTATGGGTCAGACCAGCCACGCCACTCGCCGTAGCAATCGCTGAAGGTAATAACATTACCGATGCCTACTACGTTGATGCCGAACCACAGCCTTTTCGTGGGCGCTCATTGTTCACCGAAGATATCAGCGTATCGCGCATGGTCGAGCGGCCAGAGGAGATTCTAGCAAGTGCACAACGTTTCGTCGCCACCGACGGCGTCATCAACCTCACCTCTACCCAATCAACGGGCTATGACTTCTTCATTGACGGCACCGACCGCATCAACCAGATTCTCAATGCATTACCGGTGCCAACCACCACCCGCAACGATAATCTTTGGAACATCGCCGACTTACGGTGCCAGTTCTTTGGCCAAGGAGAGGGCTGCACCGTTAGCGAGCTTAATGCTGTAAATGCGCATATGAGTTACAACGGCGGTGTCACCGCTGCCGGCTTTTTTACCGGCGCCACGAGCGAA
>JBNMMV010000339.1:0-4595 GCA_051270205.1 Limisphaerales bacterium | reverse complement strand
CGGCAGGTCTGGGTTAGTCCAGGCGTGATCATCGATACTGTTGGTGGCTGGGAGGACGGAGCTATGCGCATGGAAGGCGAAATCAGCTATCAGTCCAATGCGACGCGTGCACCGTTTCGAGCGCGTTGGACACCACAACCAGATGACAGCGTGTTGCAAGAGTTTCACCAACTCAATGTTGAAACAGATGAGTGGGACACTTGGTTTATCGGTATCTACCGACGAGAAGAATAATTCCTCCTGAACACCTCTAAAAGCCGTCCATAATCCTCAACTTCCCTAACTGAGCCCAGTTCTTCGGTCGGAACCGTACCTAGTTCACATTGCGCACTCTGGAGTGACCTTATCATAAGGTCTCTCAAATTCTATCGCGTTGACATGGAAGCACAGTCAAAATTCAAGGGCCTGCAGAAGATTCCGCCAAAAGACCTGACGGTGGGGATGTATATCGTTCACCTCGACCGCGCCTGGGAAGACACCAACTATCCAATGCAGGGTTTTTATGTTCGCAATCAATCTTCGATTACCAAACTCGCGGATGAACACGCTCATGTCTACGTAGACCCTCGCCGATACGATTCGAAGCTCGGTGAAGTCAAACTAAAAGCCGTTTCTCGCCAACCCGAGGGGCGAACAAAACTCTCGGCACGAGAACGCCTACAACCCGCTAAGCCCACGGCTTACGAAGACAAACACGAAACCCAAGAAGAATTGCCAGCCGCCGAATCATCGCTCACTGAAGCGGAACTTGTGCTGCGTGAATGCGTGGCGAAGTTACAATCATCCGGCGGTTTCGACGTCGACGCTATAGAGCAAGCAATTACGCCACTTGTACATAGCGTCATGCGCAATCAAACAGCACTGGCCGCACTCACCCGAATGCGCCAAATAGACAACTACGTTTATTCGCACGCCATAAGCTGTTCAGTCTGGGGTGCGGTGGTTGGACGTCAGTTGGGATTACCACCAGACGACATCAATGCGCTCGCAACAACATGTGCCGTCATGGACCTTGGTAAAACGGCTTTGCCACTGGAGTTACTGAGCAAGCCAACTCAACCAACAGACGATGAATGGATCAAGTTAAAGAATCACGTTGAGCATAGCGTGGAACTTTTAGAGCGCAATGGAATGACCGATGTTCGCATATTGAATGCGGTTCAGACCCATCACGAGCGCCACGATGGATCAGGTTATCCCCACGGCTTAGCTGCCAACAAAATCCCTGCCTTCGGGCGTATTGCCGGTATCGTCGACAGCTATGACGCGATGATTTCTGAACGCCCCTATGCAGCTGCCAGGTCATCGTACAATGCAGTTCAAGAAATTCACGGTCAGGCAGATGTGACGTTCCAGCAAGAACTGGTCGAATACTTCATTAAAGCCATCGGAGTGTTTCCGGTTGGCGCAATTGTTGAACTGAACACTGGCGAAGCTGGTATTGTCGTTTCGCAGTCGGAAAACAACCGGCTAAAACCCAAAATCATGTTGATTTTGCAGGAAGACAAACGGCCACGAAAACATCTTGTGATCATCGACCTGTCCACACAACAGTCGAACCCAGGACAAGCCTTGCAGTGGTGGATTACCAAAGAACTTCCCAGTAACGCCTACGGCATTGATCCACAACAGTATTTTCTATCATGAACACGCTTGCGGCGAACATCGAACCAACCGAAGCGCTCAGCGATGCACTTCATGCATGTCGCGGAAAACGCGCCCTTGCGCTGGTTAACTTAACCAACCTTGATAATCTTGAAACCCAATGTGGCGTTGCTGCTCGGCACGAAATCAGCCAGCTTTTCAGCACGCGCCTTAACGGACTACTGCGACCTCAAGACACATTGATTACATTCTCAAGTGACCGGGCCATCCTGGTTATGGACGATCTAATCGACGTCTATCACTTACAGCTCGCAGGAATGAAGCTGGCTAAGATCTTCGAACACCCTATCCAAGTGGCTGATGAAACAGCCAACTTCAACGTTTTTACCGGCTTTCTTTATCTGGCGCGTCCAGCTTCAACCGACCTGGATATTGAAAATCTAATACAGCGAGCAGACAGCGCACTGACATCCGCGAAGAACCAAGGTAAAACAGACGAGCCATTCTTTGTCGCCACTATTGAAGACGAAACAATTGTCGAAAATCATTGGCAAATTGGCATGCGCCTTCGAGAAGCAATGACGGCCCACCACATTTACATGGATTACCAGCCAAAAATTAATCTCACAAACGGCGAACTGGCAGGTGCTGAGGCATTGGTTCGCTGGCGTGACAATGGAACAGTTTTACCGCCCACCGACTATCTCCCTGCACTACAACCAGATTTGATGTGGGAACTGACCACATATTGCTTTCGCCGCGTAATACGCGATGTGCTCGACTACGATATAAAAGTACCAGTTGCCGTTAACTTCGACCCAGTGACCATTCGTGAGCCAGACTTAATACCGTTGCTGCAACGCGAAACTGCACTGTGGGGCGTGGCACCGGAACAATTAATATTAGAGATCACCGAAGTTCGCGACCTCTCCAGCATCAAAGATGCTCACCAAACTTTGCAACAAATTCGCGAACTAGGATTTAAAATTAGTATCGACGACTTTGGTTCAGGACATTCAAATTTGGAACGTCTGCGCGATCTACCCATGGACGAACTAAAGATCGACCGCTCTTTCTGCGGCAACATCACCACCGACAATCAGAACAAGTTAATGACCAAGTCAGTGATCGAACTCGCAAAGAGTCTGAACGTCGCCACGGTTGCCGAAGGCATAGAAGACGCAGCAACTCTGGAATTGTTACGGGAATGGGGTTGCGATTTGGGTCAAGGTTTTTATCTAAGCGCGCCTTTGCCTATTGATGCTCTGGGAAAACTTTCTCCATAAAGTCACTAGTTCCAAAGGGCTTGTTTAGAATGAGCCACCAAGTTAGCTATCGTCGTCGCCAACCCTACGCATTCTATGCAACTCACCACCCTCACCAATAATGTAGGGTGGTATTTCTACGTCGTTACTCCCTAGCGTGGTACGGCCGGCGTCGTGTCCAGTGCCATTCATAATTCCTAAAGTGCCATAACTGCGCAGTCCAAGTCGGCGCCGTAACTTCGGACTGGCCTCATCGAGCACAGACTGCAAACAAGTCACGCCCCAATTTTCTTGCTGGCGCAGCCAAGGTAGGCACAAAAAATTCGCAATGTGCCGCCTCGGAGAGCCAGTTTTATTTGCGCCGAAACCGTGCCAAATCCTGCCATCAAAGAAGAACAGTGTTCCCGCAGGAGCAGTGATTTGCTGGGCGACATCTCGTGGTGGCGGTGAGACTTGGTATTCTGGACGCCATCGGTGGCTACCTGGGACAACCCACGTAGAACCCGTCTCCGGGCTAAAATCATCCAATAGCCAAAACGCATTACATTTAGCTGCAAAGCCAGCGGTCGCAGGGACCTGTCCCTGATCACGATGGAGGACTTGCTCCTCTTCTGTCGTCCCATGAAAAACACCGCCAGTAAGGCTAGAAATCAAAAAGTTCTTTCCTACTAAGAATCCGGCAAGCTCGTCTACTTCTTCCCTCAAAACCAAGTCAGTAAACACACTCCCTTTGTTCACCATATTCGAAATGGCCTGTTTCACACTGAGCGCACCTGCAGGGGCAAACTCTCCTAACTCACGCTCAGCGGCGGCTTGCTTATCAAGTGCGTTCTGTACCTGTTCGAGTTCTTCTGGACTCAGCGCATTGGCTAGAAAACACAGTCCGTATTCTGAAAGATCGCGCTTCGCCTGCTCGATATCGATCGTTGGCTGCGGTAGAGACAATACTTCTGGCGGATCTAACAATGGCGCAGCAACATAGCCAGTTCGACGATGAGTGGCAGGTTGTAGGTCGATTTTCATTTATTCACCCCTTATTATAAGACGATGGACAGTACTGCCGGTAAATTCGCTGACACTTGTTGCCACTGCGCACGCTGATCTACGTGCCAAATTTCTCCGGTGTCGGTACCCACATAAACGGCGCCCTGCTGCTCCGGATCTGCCACTAATCCATGAAAATTAGCGTGACTAGCCTCTGCACACAACTCGCGCCAAGAAACCCCTTCATCTGCTGAGTGGAACAACATTGCCTGGGCACCTCCAGCTTGCTTGTAGCTTGCAAAAGCGCTGGGCGCACTCGCCACTGTAATACCGACATCGTCAATAACCATAGGACGGGAGTAGCGCGGCTCAATACCTACCCAACGGTAATCCCACGTCTGACCAAAGTCTTCTGAACGAAACACACCAGCATTACCTTCAATCATTTCGGCTATGCCATCTAGGCGTCCGTAGCCTGTACTGGCAAAGACCACGTCGGGATTTTGGGTGTGCTGAAAAATCATATGCAAATCGGGATTGTTTCCCGGCAACACCAACGACCAGCTTGCGCCTCGGTCTTCGCTGCGCATAATGCCACCCACTTCAACCCCAACTAAAATGCGTTGTGGATTATCTCGATCAATGACTATTGCCCGTGCTCGCGCTTCAACCGGAGGGTCGAGGGGAATACACCACTGACCCTGATGTGGAGAGTCGTTAAAAGCGTCGACTCCGTGCCAA
>JBNMMV010000338.1:0-4627 GCA_051270205.1 Limisphaerales bacterium | reverse complement strand
CATAAATTCCCCCATGACCTATTGTGCCTTTGCTAGTTTGTTGAGCCGCAGACCGTCTCGATCCGCAAGGTGTGTCGCGTCGTTGTTTATCGTGCAAACCACAGTCTGCATCGGCATATCTTTGCGTGTAATCCGCAAAGAGGTCTTCTGCCCCCTAATGCGTTTAAGTTTTGCCCGCGCCTCTTCACCAAAAACTTCGGCTACATGGCTTATTATTGATACGGTTATTGCAATTATGAGACGCGCTGTCACATTTACGTTCCAATTGAGTGGATTAAAGCTGCAGACTAAAGATGCGGACCCAAATTGAACGCTGACTGGGATGATCTGCGAGTAATCCTTGGCGTTTGGCGAGGTGGGAGTGCGCGACGCGCCGGTGACCTGATTGGCATGAGTCACGCCACGGTCGCTCGAGGAATAGATGCTCTAGAAGTCCGACTTGGGGTGAAAGTCTTCGACCGTCTACCCACCGGCTACGCGCTCACACAGGATGGTGAAGAATTGGTCACCGCAGCTCAGGCAATTGAAGCCGAAGTCCACTCAGCACAACTCAAACTCACAGGTCGCGATTCACGCTTATCAGGTGTCATTCGAGTGACAACGATGGATACCGTCGCAACTCACTTTCTGATTCCGGTATTGTCCCAATTCAGCGAACTCTACCCGGAAATCGAATTCGAACTGATGATCGGTTACCAATCACTGGATCTGCACAAGAGAGAAGCCGATATCGCTATCCGTGGGGTAAGCAAACCGCCAGAACATCTCATTGGTCATCGCGTTGCTTCTGTAGCGTGGACAGGCTACGCCTCGCAAAAGTACATCGATAATCACGACATCAGTACAGCCGGCAACGCCCGCTGGATTGGATTCGGTACCCGCTCGCCGACTGCCCCCTGGATAAAGCACTCACCGCTACCGCATTTGCCTGCTTGGGGTTCCTTCGATGACGTACCGTTGCAAATCGAGGCGGCGAAAAACCACATGGGTATCGCCTATATCCCCTGTTACGTTGGTGACCCATATGCTGATTTAGTCAGAGTTTTGCCCAGTGGACTGATAACACGCCACGAACTATGGCGACTACGTCATCGTGATACGCGCAGTACTGCTCGATTACGGGTGTTTTCAGAATATGTGACAGAGGCATTTAGAAATGCACAGCCAACTTTTGGTGGGCTCAATTCAGGTATTGGGCCCCTCAACGTCTAAGGCTATGTGCGCCGCCCTTCGATATAGTCGTCGATCAACTCGTGATAGCGACTGACTCGACTTTCCTGGTTAGACAGATAGACGCCCTGATAACCACGAGAACGAAAGGCACGTTGCTGTCTTACAAATACCGCGATGTCTTCATCGATGGTTTTACCCATCGAACGCTCGCCGACAGCGATTGATTCGTGCTCAACATCAAGATCACGCGGTAAGGCGCCCAGCGTTGTATTGACTGGCGCAGTTTCCCCATCGGGTTGACTGCAATACCACCAGTTGTCAAAAATGCACTGTTCCGGGTCCGTCGGGTGCGGTCGGGCACGGAGAAAGTGAAAGCCATCGGCCCAGATGGACACAGCAAAATTGGGTAACAACGTATAGTGAAAGGCGTCGGTAAATTGTTCCAGAGGAATCTTTTCGTAGTGCGTATAACCTCGACCCGGTCCTACCCGGCGTTTGGCATGCTGCAACGCCTCACGAGTATCTTCCGGGCGACCTTTAAAATCTGCCGGATCAAGCTCCCATTGGCGCAACTCAGTGGCCAATGGTTCTAGTATATTGCCTTCCTTGTCGGTGGCACCGACGCTAAAACCACCTTGCATGATCATGCGATTGTGGCCTTCGTCCGACAGGTCAAAGCGGGTTTCTTTATAGTTTGTTTTTACATTCCCCTGAATCTTAGTACGGTCGGTTTTTGGCGTCGCCGCCATGTGTACCGTCGGCACGTGATAGGACTCGTTGAAATTATCTAACACTACCTTCCAATTGCAGGGTAGCGTGGTAGACAAGGCAACGTATCGTTTCCACTTGTGCAAGTCGTAACGACTCCAATCATCCCAGATCGGACCCAGAAACTCTTTCAAGCTGACACAATCCGGGTTCATATTGACCCACACAAACCCAGCGAAAGTTTCACAGGCAAGCTCTGCCAGCCGCACTTTGCCACAGGGATTACCCTGGGGAAAATCAGCTGCGTCGGGGGCGAAGTTAAGCTCGCCATCAGGCATGAACGCCCAACTGTGATAGCGACAAACAAAACGTTTCACATGGCCCTTTGCCTCGGATACCAGCGGATTGCCACGATGCTGACAGATGTTGTAAAACGCTTTCACACCACCATCTTTTTGCCGCACCATTAGGATCGACTCAGGACCTACGTCCTCGCGTTGCCAATCACCAGGCTCAGGCAGCTCAGACTCCCGCCCCAGCAGCAACCAAACTTTGCTCCACATGTGTTCGAATTCGAGATCCGCAAATTCTTTAGACGTGTAGCGATCCCCGGGAATGCTATGCCCCCGTAATGTTTGTTCCGGCCAACTTTCTACTGCAATCAGGTCTGACATGGTGCTCTCCTTAAGTTGAGAGTATTGCTTCCTATGCTAACGAGAGCAAGTTTCTCGGCATGACTTGGGCAAAACAGATGAGAAATGGTTGAAACAGAGTTAGCCCGGGTACCACAGACCTCGGGACGAGGCAGTGACAGAGAGATCTGTTAGTTACTGAACAATCTAGTGGTTGTTGATCCCAGCAAATAGAGCCTTTACAGGATACCCTCTAGGAAAGTGTCCACTGCCCTATTCACTTCTTCTGCATGCGAAAAAGGCATCATATGATCGCCGCCGTCGATCGTATGTAAAATGGCCCCTGCAATCTGCGTCGCAAGAATTTTACTTTGGTCATATGGGACATTGACGTCCGCAGTGCCATGAATAATGAGGGTAGGAACGGTAATAGTGTTGCTAGGTAGACCGATCTTACTGAACTGTTCAAAGTCATTTTGCTGACCGATACTGCGTTGGGAAATAGGCCAAGCGGACCAGAGCAATCCTTGCATACTTGAGAGTTTGGTAGGGTCTTCAAGAATCATTTTTTGGATTTTTGGATCTGGGATCAGTAGACCGACGATACCTTCGGGACCCATAAACGTATCGACCAAAGACAATGTTGCCCAAAGCAAGAAGTCGGACTGCATGAAAAAAGGCATTGCTGTTTTATCGCCCCCCAGTTCCATATTTTGCGACACTGCTTCCATCGCGATCAGAGCCCGAGTTCGCTCGGGATACATCGCTGCGAAGGAGATTGAGGAAGGCCCCCCGCCGGACGCTCCCATGACGACAACTTTATCAATCTCCAGGGCATCAAGTAGTGCTGCGTAGGATTTTGCTTGGTCTGCGGGAGACGATCCGATGTCTAACTTTGTACGCAGGTAACCCGGTCGGGATGGGGTAAGGACGCGAACCGATTCGACCTTAACCGATTGGTCGTAGCCACCAGGTGTGCCGTGCAAAAATAGTAGTACAGGACCGCTGTCTCCGCTAAGTCGATATTCAATGGGTCCGAGTGGTGTGTTTGCTATGGCGCTGTTTTGAGTGAGTTCAAGCAGCGTATTGGATTTGAAGTTTGCGTAACTGAAATAGGTACCTATTGATCCGACGATCAAGAGAAGAACAACGGCGATGGCAATTTTTTTTATCATGTGCTCTCTATTGTTAGGTCAATCGAATGCTCATACTAATCAATACTTTTTTCAGAGCGATGATAGCGAATCACCACGTTGGGATCAGGGGCAAGGGTTGTGCATGCGGTGTCTTTGCCTTCGTACTCCAGCACGGATAGTGCATAGCGAATACTCTCTAGGCGAGCTTGCTTTTTGTCGTTGGCTTTAACGATTATCCAAGGGCTATAGGAGGTATGTGTTCTAGTGAACATCTCCTCTTTGAATTTGGTATACAAATCCCAGTGTTTCTGCGCTTCATCATCTACAGGGCTAATCTTCCACTGTTTTAGTGGATTGACCCGACGCGATTCAAATCGATCCTCTTGCACAGTTTTCGAAATAGAAAACCAGAACTTAACCAGCTCGATGCCGTCTTCATAGAGCATGTGCTCGAATTCCGGAACCTGTTGCATGAATCCGCGATGCTGACGCTCTGTACAGAATTTCATCACCGGCTCTACGACAGCACGGTTGTACCAGCTGCGGTCGAAAAAAGTGATCTCTCCTGGATTTGGTAACTGTTCAATGTAACGTTGGAAGTACCATTGCCCCTTCTCCACTTCAGTTGGCTTTGGCAATGCCACAACGCGCGCACTCCGAGGGTTCATGTGCTCAATGAAGCGACGAATAGTGCCACCTTTTCCTGCAGCGTCACGACCTTCGACAATAATTGCGACACGACGCCCGTTTACCTGTATTGAACGCTGCAGTTTTACCAGTTCAATTTGGAGTTTTTCCAGCTCACGTTCATACCGAAGCATGGCTAAGGCTTTGTTAACATCTATATTCTTAGCAGATAGAAGCTGCAAAAGGCCTTTCTTGGTATTGACTTCCGACAGCTCTTGTTCAGTAAGCCGAACGCTTTGGTTGAGCGTCTTTCCAAGCAACTTTTCTTCCCTTGCAGCTTCTCAATTTCCG
>JBNMMV010000337.1:0-4633 GCA_051270205.1 Limisphaerales bacterium | reverse complement strand
ATGACGAACGCGATCCCGACATGGTGCTGCCTCAGCCTCATGCAGCGCCTGGAATCTACGCCCGTGCCTGGCTTGAAGGTAGACTCAGTGAACAGAATTTAAAAAACTATCGGCGCGAGTTGGCGCCTGGTGGCGGACTGTCTTCGTATCCGCACCCCCGCAGCATGCCTGATTTTTGGGAGATGCCGAATGCTTCCATGGGACTTTCGACGCCTGCTGCAATCTATGAGGCGAGGTTTGCCAAATATTTGGAGAACCGCAATCTAAAACCAGCCAGTCAGCGGAAGATTTGGTGTTTTATTGGTGACGGTGAATCAGATGAGCCTGAAGTTTTGGGAACCATCAATATTGCAGCACGAGAAAAACTAGATAATTTGATTCTGGTGGTTAACTGTAACCTTCAGCGTCTAGACGGACCTGTACGAGGCAATGGCAAGATTATTCAGGAGCTGGAAAGGGTTTTCCGTGGGGCTGATTGGAATGTTATCAAAGTCATTTGGGGAACAGGTTGGGATGGCTTGTTAGCCCAAGATACGGAAGGTGTCTTGCGCAAACGCATGGATGAGTGCGTCGATGGTGACTACCAGATGTTCTCTGTTCTGCCGGGAGATGTGCAACGAGAGCATTGGGTTGAAGGCAATCCAGAGCTAGAGCGCATGATGAGTTCATTGAACGATGAGGAAGTTCGCCAGATCAAACGCGGTGGGCAAGATCATAAGAAAGTTTATGCCGCTTTTAGTCAGGCAATGGCTGCCAAAGATAAACCTACGGTAGTGCTCGTAAAAACTGTCAAAGGTGACGGCATGGGTGCGCAGGGAAAAAATACCGCTCATCAGTATAAAAACATGAATGCCGACGAACGTATTAAGCTCGCGAAAGAGCTTGGTATCCCGCTCGATAGTGAAGCTGCGGCCCGGGCAGATTTCTACAAGCCTGATGATGACAGTGCGGAAATGTTATATCTGCGCAAGCACCGTGAAGACCTGGGTGGGCCTGTACCTAGACGCAGACTTGTCTGCCCACCATTACCGGCGCCACCCCTTGATCAGTTGAGAGATTTCCTTAAAGGCAGTGGAGAGCGGTCCTTGTCTACCACCATGGTTATGGTGCGTTTGCTATCGACTTTGTTGCGACTACCTGAATTCGGCAAATATGTGGTGCCTATCGTGCCAGATGAGGCGCGTACCTTTGGTATGGATGGGCTGTTCAAGGTGGCTGGTATTTACGCCCCCTTTGGACAGAACTATCAACCTGTAGATGCAGGCAGTCTCGTCCCTTATCGCGAAGCGGTGGATGGGCAGATACTCCAAGAAGGCATTTGCGAGACCGGAGCAATGGCATCATTTATGGCGGCTGGTAGTGCCTATGCGGTACATGGGCTGCCGATGATTCCCTTCTACATCTTCTATTCTATGTTTGGTTTCCAGCGCGTTGGAGACATGATTTGGAGTTGTGGCGACATGATGTGCCGAGGATTTCTGCTCGGGGGTACGGCGGGTCGCACGACGCTAAATGGCGAAGGCTTGCAGCATCAAGATGGACACTCTCACATCTTGGCGCGCACAGTTCCCAATATGTTGAGCTATGACCCTGCCTTCGGTTTTGAGTTGGCGGCCATTGTTCAGGATGGCCTGTACCGCATGTATGAGTGCCAGGAAGATAAGTTTTACTACATAACACTCTATAACCAAGCTCACAGTCACCCGGATCTGGTGGATATCGCCGCGGATACCCAGCAATCTGAAGAAGCCATAGTCGAAGGCGTGTTGCGTGGTTGTTATTGCTTTAGTCGGCATGAAGAATTTGCTGACGCTCCAACGGTACACCTGCTTTCCAGTGGCAGTGTGATGCAAGAAGCTCTAGTCGCCCAACAGCAACTTTCGGCGCTTGAAGTGAATGTTTGTATTTGGAGCGTAACGAGCTTTACCGAGCTTGAACGCGATGCGCAGCGGGTAGCCGATCGAGTGCGGCAAGAACCGTTTACTGAAGCTAAGTCCTATGTAGAAACACTGTTTGAGAATGAACAGGATGTCTTCATAGCGGTCACTGACTATATGAAAACGTTGGCCCAAGGTCTGGGCCAGTGGTTGCCCGGTCGCTTTGATGTGCTGGGTACAGATGGTTACGGGTTGAGCGAAGCGCGTGCCGATTTGCGAGCACACTTTCAGATCGACGCACTGAGCATCGCCAAGGCGGGTTGGGTGAATCTGTATCAGGCGCAGCTGATAGATGGCCAACGCCTTGAAGCCGGGCTTGCGACTCTCAATTCGAAACAGAATTCGGAAGAGATAATTAAAGAGAAAGGGGATTGAGTTGGAATTTGCAAAAAAAATAGCCGTAGTCACCGGTGGTGGTACAGGTATGGGGCGTGAGCTGGTTTGTCAATTGGTGGCGCAAGGTGCCAATGTTGCCATGTGTGATGTGTCAGCAGAAAACATGGTTGAGACGGCTGGGTTGGTTGAGCTGGGCGCTGATCAGCGTTTGACTCAGCACATCTGTGATGTCAGCTCAGAGGCTGCCGTGAACGCGTTCCGGGATGAGGTGGTGGCGCAGCATGCAACGACATCGATTAACTTGTTATTCAATAACGCGGGTATTGGCGGTGGTGGAGGGTTTGTTAACGGCGACCGGGATGAGTGGGAGCGTGTGTTTGCCGTTTGCTGGTACGGTGTCTACTACAACTGTCGCGCCTTTATGGATCTCATTGTAGCCAGCGACGAAGGCCATATTATTAATACCAGTTCAGTGAATGGTTTCTGGGCCAGCATAGGTTCCAATCGTTCTCATACCGCATATGCTGCTGCTAAATTTGCAGTAAAGGGATTTACCGAGGCGCTGATTACAGATTTCAGGCTGCATGCGCCACATGTGAAAGCGTCAGTTGTAATGCCCGGACACATAGGCACTTCGATTGCGATCAATACTCGACAAGTGTTGGGTCGTGGAGAAATGAGCGCCGAGGAAGTGGAGGGTGTTCGCGAACAGATGAAGGCTGCTGGCCACCCAGTGGGTAATGTGCCCGACGACCACATTCGGGAACTGGTTCGTCAGCAAGGAGAGGCATTTCGCGACAATGCGCCGACCACAGCGGGCCAGGCTGCAACCATCATTCTCGATGCCGTACAGGCAGGGAAATGGCGCATTCTGGTGGGTGATGATGCGCATCGTCTGGATGAATTGGTAAGAGAAAATCCTGAAGAGGCGTACGAAAAAAGTTTCATTAAGAAAATTAACGAGGCAAATATTTTGTCGGCCTTGGTCGAAAATGCGGATTCTAGCGACTCATGAGTCAGCGAGTTGCGGCGGTTGTTGGGGCTTATGAGTTTCCTTCTCGAAATGTTGACGGAGAACTTAGTGCGCTGCAGATCAAAGCCAAATGTGCGGCGGCTGCATTAGCAGATGCGGGACTCTCTTGGAGCGATGTAGATGGGCTATTTGATGCCTCAGAAGGCATGCCAGTAAGCGGTCTATTTCTAGCAGAATACTTTGGTATTACGCCGGCCATTATAGACACCACCAATGTCGGTGGCTCGTCCTATGAATTCCACGCAGCACAAGCAAGGCGCGCCATTGCTGAAGGTAAGTGTAAGGTTGCGCTACTCACTTACGGATCTACCGCCCATAGTAATTCCATGGCCATTGGTGTCGGCGGCAGAGGTTTCGGTGGCCAGGCACCCAGTGAAAATATTGAAAGTTTTGCAGGCCAGACCTTGGTCTCCAACTACGCCATGGTTGCCCGTCGTCATATGTATGAGTACGGCACCACATCAGAACAGCTAGCTGAGATATCCACGGCCACTCGATATCACGCCATGCGTAACCCCGAGGCGGTTGAAGCCATGGAGGAGCTTGAGTTTATCGATATTCGCGAGACCACAGTCAAAGATGTGGTGAATTCGAGAATGATCGCTGATCCTTTGCACCTATTGGAATGTTGCATGATTTCTGATGGTGGCGGAGCGGTCGTGATTGCTGCAGCTGATGTGGCACGTCACTGCAAAAAAGAGCCGGTGTGGATAATAGGTAGCGGCGAAGCTGTACAATACCCTAGTGCGGGGGTGGATTTGACCACATCTGCTGCCGTGCGTTCTGCACCCATAGCATTTGCAGAAGCGGGTGTGACACCTGCCGAGATCGATATAGCGATGATCTATGACTCGTTCAGTATTACTGTTTTGACCCTGCTCGAAGATTTGGGTTTTTGTACGAAAGGGGAAGGTGGTAGCTGGGTTGAAGGTGGACGGCTACGATTTGATAATGCAGGTGGCCCTGCACTGAATACCGATGGTGGCGGATTGTCTTCGAATCATCCTGGAATGCGTGGCATCTTCCTATTGATAGAGGCTACGCGACAATTACGTGGCGAATCCACGGCACAAGTCGAGGGTGCCAGGCTTGCCGTCGCGCATGGCAATGGCGGCATGCTTGGTTCACGCCATAGCGCAGGCACAATTGTGTTGGCGCGAGACTGAATTGGGAGACGATATGAAGCATAAGAACAGCCGTCCTCTGCCTTCGATGAAGGAACTCGATACCCGAGAGTTTTGGAAATTTAGTGCAGCCGAAGAATTTCGTTATCAACAATGTGCACAATGCTCAAAAGTTGTCTGGTACCCCAGAAATCACTGTCCGG
>JBNMMV010000336.1:0-4635 GCA_051270205.1 Limisphaerales bacterium | reverse complement strand
GGGTCGAGTCACAGCTTCGCTAATCGCTTCGGCGTCGGCCGCATCGGTTTTGTTTGCCTTGACGTAAGGCTTCACAAACTGCGGTGCCATGAGCTTCACTTCGTGGCCAAAACTGCGTAGTACGCGCGCCCAGAAGTGCGCACCCGAGCAGGCTTCCATGCCTATCAAACACGGTTCCAGCTTGGCAAAAAAACTAGGCATTTGCTGACGCCTCAACTGTCGAGTTAGCACGGTCTTGCCTCGGTCATCGACGCCGTGCACTTGAAATACATTCTTCGCCAAATCCAATCCAATTGTTGTAATCTTCATCTCGGTCACCCTTCTTTGTAAGTGCTGTTTTGCAATAACACTTTGGCACATCGATGCCGTAGAAGGGGGGTGACCATTCCATTAGTTCACGACGATGGTTCCATGACGCCTAACACCATGTTGAGTGGCATTTGAGTTAAAGCGAGTCTTGATTCGACCGCGAACAGGTCTTTTCATTTCAGAAGTCCATCCAAGCGT
This sequence comes from Limisphaerales bacterium, assembly GCA_051270205.1. Lineage (GTDB taxonomy): Bacteria > Pseudomonadota > Gammaproteobacteria > Pseudomonadales > Azotimanducaceae > UBA4421. The sequence goes on along the minus strand of JBNMMV010000336.1, from coordinate 4,128 downwards.
CCGCTCACTCTGCTCGCGTTCGATTGTTTATGCAGGTGTCACTACTTGTGCTTGTCACTGCGGTCCGAGTACGACCCGTTCGGTCGACCCGCCCGATCTAAGCGCCAGGCGGAAATGGTTTTCGCGGCACCAGCGACGCTCTGCTCGTCCCACTGATTTTCTTCCCCGATATTCGGGTCACGCCTGCGCACACGCTGCATCGTTTGCTGGGTATCGATGTAGCGATCTAGAGCCTTCTCACCGTCTGGGCGAATGGTGAATGGACCAAAGTCGACCCCCTCTCTGGTCGCAAAGTACCACATGCCGTTACTTCTGAAGAAACGGTCCATTTGAAAGACTTTGCAATCTTCGGCGTCGGTTGCTCTACGCACTTTGTCTCCCGGGCGCACTGACTATGATCTAAATTCGACCATAGATCGATTTAATCAAAAAAGCAAAACCGACTCCTGTTGATACGCCAGCCGCTAGTAGAGCTGTGGGAGTTAATTACTATACGAGTGAAGTTGTTTTTCGAAATGGCGGGTCAAGCGCCAAACACAAAAAACACCGACATAACGAATCGGCTGGGCTGCAACAAACAATCGCAGACAGCCAATCGCGGAATGGGGCCTCGCCTTTGAGTAGTGCTTGAAGATGAGTGACAAATGTTGCCGAATACATGTACTTTCTGCGGAACTAAAGAGAAGGAAAGTCATGCTCACCAACAGTGAACTTGAACGCGTAATGGCACCCTTGCCATCTGCTCGTACGCTGCCACCCAATGCTTACACCTCTCCGGACATCTACGATGTCGAGTGTCAAACTATCTTCCGACGAGAGTGGGTGTGCGTGGCGCGAGTAGAGCAAGTTCCCAATTCAGGCGACTATCGCACCGTAGACGTGGCCGGCCAACCCATCATCGTGGTGCGACTAGAAAGCGGCACCATCCACGCAATGTCGGCGATCTGTCTTCACCGTTCTATGCCGATTGCGGAAGCGTGCGGGAACGCTGCGACTTTTCAATGCCCCTATCATCGGTGGAAGTACCGATTGAATGGCGAGCTAATCAGCGCGCCGTACATGGAGGGTACAGATGCGCTCCAACAGCAAAACACATTGCCTGCGGTACAGGTCGAGACCTGGGAGGGGTTCGTGTTTGTTAACTTACTAGGAAACGCTGCACCACTGGCATCGAGACTCACTGGGCTCGACGATCTCGTCGGCGGTTACAGCATGCGCGATATGGTCACCGTGTCTACACTCGAGTTCTCCAGCCCTTGGAATTGGAAAATTCTGGTTGAGAACTTTATGGAGGCCTACCACCATATCGGACCACATCGTGAATCAGTGCAGCCTACCCACCACGCAATTGACTCATACGTCAGCGGCAGCGTTGATGACGGCTGGAGCGTTGTACACATGCCGCAAGCACCTGGTCAATCAGAGCAATCGGTCGGTTTGCCGGAGATAGAAGGTCTCAGCGAGAAGCAGCGTAGCGAAACACTCGCCGGTGCGATCATGCCGACCTGTTTGTTTCTCAACACCGCATCTGTCGCATTTTGGTATCAGCCTGTGCCCAGCGCGCACGATACTATGACGCTCTATATCCACACGCTATTACCACGTGCGCTGGCGCAGGGCCCGGGAAACGAGGACATAGCAAAGGCCGTGGAGGAAAGTATTAACCACATTCATATGGAAGACATTTCCGTGAACGAAGGAATCTGGCGAGGTATGCACGCGCCATTGGCGACTCAGGGACCTCTGAGCCTGTTGGAAGAGTCGATTTGGCAGCTAAACCAATGGTGGGTGCAACGTGTTGTGGAACACGGCGCGGAATTGCCTAAATAGTGAAAGAAGCACTTCGACGCTTCACTACGATGCAATTACTGTACAGATGAGATATTAAGAGAGTGGGTTATCGGAGATATTTTATGGGGAATATTAAGCGTCTACCTCTGGCACTGAATTCTATTGCTGCGCTTCTGATCGGCGGCGGGGTTTACACCAATTCTGAGGCAATCAACGCATGGGTTCCTGAGATTTTTGGGTCGTTATCAACGCTGTTAGGATTACCAGTAGAAGAGGCGAGCCGAAACCTATCTGGTCTTCTCGGAGTGTTAACTTCAGCGCTGATTCCTAGCGGCGCTTTTGGATCGGTGCGACGAATTCGTGTCACCGGTCGGGTTGAACTTGGGCAGTACTTTGAAAAAGGCGAATACACACTCTATCCGGCCGGGTGCATGGGATACAGTGACCGCCTTTTTTATACGTTGGCGGAGCTCGCCGATCTTGCTTACTGGGACATTGTTACAGACGATGATCTTGAATACGCGGGTTAGATAGCTGGGCTTGAAACTCTGGACAAACGATTACAGCTAGCAGCGCTCGCCAGAAGTTTGCTCGACAGTGCCAAGAAAACCAGCCCAGAAAAGTTCGATGCTGCATTGGAGCGCGGCGGATTTGTTGCAGTTGAGCGATCGATTCGACAGGGCGATACCCAGTGCTTTGTTTGCGTTCATTCCGGCAAAAACGATAAGAACCCTGACCAACCTTATATTGTTGTGGCATTTAGGGGATCCGAGAATGACGTAGGTGATTGGCTAACCAATGCGGATGCGACGCCCGCCTCGGAGTTCAACTTTGGTGCAGTTCACCAGGGCTTCTACAAGGCCTATATGTCCGTACAGGATGAAGTACTAGCTGCCATAGCCAAGGCGCGTGACGATTATGGCAAGGACACACCGGTGTTCTTTACTGGACACTCATTGGGTGGCGCATTGGCAGTGGTGGCAACGCGCCTGAATGCCGCTGCCACGGCTGGTGCTTGTTATACCTACGGCTGCCCTCGGGTAGGTAATTATGAATTCTTCAAGGGACTCAAAACCCCCATCTATCGAATAGTGAATTCCAGCGACTTAGTGCCCCGTGTGCCACCCGGTGCTTGGTCAAAACTGATACTTGGATTGCTGAAGTTGCTGGCGTTTGTTTCGGCTAAGTCACCATGGCTATCTGGTCTGTTTGAATCCATGAAGGGGTTTGTGGATAAGATCAATGATTATCGGCACCACGGCGACATGCGTTTTCTACCCGACTTGCCCAGTGCGAAAATCGAAGACTCGTCATCACACATCAGACAGTTGCAGGTGCTGTCCAACCCGAATCAACTCGATATGGTGCAGTGGTTTTTTCGGCATGCAGCGGTGAGTTTTGGCATGCCGGTGAAGAGTCACAGCATGAAGTTATATCGAAACAAGTTACTGAAAGTGGCCAACAACCGAATGGAGCCGTACGAGAACGGTCAGGTGCAGATCTAGCGGAACGCCCTCAATCACCAATAGCGAACGGCCCTCTCTGCGGGGTTATAGGTTGGCGTAACCAAAATGCCACAGAATCGAACCACTCCGCCGGCGCCATCACATCTATCATCAGTAGCGTGACCACGTAGATGTCGGCCATCTAGCCGCCGTGTCCAAACCATTCTCCGATTTGAGCTTGGAGACTTTGTTTGTTTTGCTCAAACTGCTTTCTCCTATGTCCGTTCGCCCCCGAGGGATGAGGAAAACCAGACAAGATTCGATCTTGATCAAGCAACCCCTTGGAGGTGGAGTATTGAAGGACTGATTCTACGGCTTTTCCAAGCGGTAGAACCATGCAGGCTTCGGATGCCTTCAACTCGTTAGCCAATACTACATCTACCATCTCCTTGAGGACGGGATGACTAACAGGTTTTGGACTGTGTCCAGCATAGTTAGACCCGCGGCTAAACACCGGGTACTTCAACACTGACCCGGTTCTTAAGTGTTCACTGCCAAACAAATTGGCTGAGGTTGAAACACTAAGAATGTCGGCAAAGCCAAGCTCGTCCATCATCGACACCAGGTTGTTGCGCATAGAGCCAGCAAACGCGACTGCGGGTTTTTTCATGGTAGCCGCCTTATTAGATCTGACCCCGTTCTTTAATGCGTCGGCGGCCAAAGCGTAGGCAATCTGCATTTGATTCCAGCCCGGCGTGATTCCCAGTATCCAAATCTTCGGATCCTCCGTCGCAGCCCCCATGGGCGAGTACCAGACTTCGATTTTGTCGTCTGCATAGATTTGCAATTCAAGGGGTAGATCCTCCAGCGACGCTGGAGCAATTGTTGGGAG
>JBNMMV010000335.1:0-4641 GCA_051270205.1 Limisphaerales bacterium | reverse complement strand
TATCGGCGCCGAGAAGGCTGGAATATTCCGCCCTGGGCAGCGCATCATTCTGGCTGAGAATATGCCTAATAGCGTGATCGACGCCAGTAAGGTTGGCGGCGAGGTGATCCGTTTCGAACAGGACATGAAAGTGACCACCCAAGACACGGTATGGACGCTCGAGTTTGGTGACACACATCTGGCAGGTCTGCCAATGACCTCCCTGGCGCAACGTAACGTCGCGTTGGCCTGTGCAGCAGTGACCGATCAAGTGTCTCTAGAAGAAAACTCGGTGAAACAGGCGCTTGCTCAACTGAACATTCGCGGTAGGCTAGAACGCCGCCAATGGCATGACCGAACAATCATTTTAGACGTTGCCCATAACCCAGCCGGTGTCGCTTTTCTTTTTGAGGAGTTACAGCAACGCAGCATCGAACCGACGGTAATCTGTTGTGCCATGTTGCGAGACAAAGACCACATGGGGGTTTATCGAAAGATTCGCGAGTCATTTTCGGGTCGATGGCTTTTTATCGACAGTCTCGGCGATAGAGCATTCAGTGGCGCAGAACTAAATAAAGCAATGGGTTCCCCAGGGGTAGCCAAAGAAGCGCAGACTATTGAGCACTTTCTAGACTCGGAAACGAGCCCCGCAGATGTTATCCTCGGCCTTGGTTCATTTAGCTTGGTCGAACAATTGCTGATTGGAGTCCCTGAGCGTGCATGAGCGGACCCGCTACCGCATCTCTGGATCATTGTTTCTGTTGGCGTTGGCGGTAATTTTTATCCCCATGGTATTCGACGGTGGAGGTTATCCTGCAGAAACTATACCGCCGATCCCTCTGATCCCACGGAGCTCGGAAATAACCCCTACGCCGACTTACGACGAAGTCGTACCCACAACCAGCGTCGTAGCAGAGGTCGCGGAGCTTGCAGCAGAAGTCGACGATTTTGGTTTTTCTTCAGAAACTGGAGAAAAATTTGGTGAACCGATTCTTATTCCTGCTAATTCCGAGACGGAAATTTGGGCTGTACAAGCAGCAAGTTTCGCCAAAATTGGCAATGCTCGAAGCCTACGTCAGGCATTACGAGAACTCGGATTGGAAGCCTTTATCTCGACCGCAGTAGATCCGGCAGACGATAAGTCCCCGCCACGACATCGTGTTGCGGTTGGTCCGTTGCTTGAACGCCGTGACGGGGTAGCAATTGTTGAACAGATTCGCCAAGCCTTCGATGTCGAACCTCAACTGGTGGAAATGCAACCCTAATGCCAATCCTCGATATCATTATCCTAATCGTTATCCTGTTGTCTGCGGTCATCGGTTTAGTACGAGGCCTAATAAAAGAAATTCTCTCACTGGGTGCTTGGGTTCTGAGTTTTGTAGTGGCAGTGATGTTCTCAACTGAGGTCGCTGCACACTTGCCAGTCGGCTGGGGTGCAGAAAACATTCGCATGGCGATCGCGTTCGTACTCCTGTTTATTGGATCGCTCGTCGTAGCGGCGTTACTTCAGTGGCTTATTGCACAACTCATCAAGTCGACTGGGCTTTCTGGTACAGATCGGTTCCTGGGATTTCTATTCGGCGCTGCACGCGGAATGCTAATTGTCATGGTGGCGCTCATTGGGTTGCGCGAAATCGTACAAGACGCACCATGGTATGCAGCGGCAAAACTTCCTCCAGAAATGTTGGCTTTCGAGGATGAAGTGCGTGAGTTGTTGGGGCAAGCACGCAAAATCGTAACACCCGCTTCGTTAGACGATTTAACAGAGCAGATCAGTAACTAAAAAGCGTTCGGAAACGACTCACAACAGGAAAGTAAATTATGTGTGGGATAGTAGGGCTAGTTTCAACCAGTGACGTTAATCAGGAAATTTACGATGCACTAACCGTGCTTCAGCATCGCGGCCAAGATGCCGCTGGAATGGTGACAAGTGATGGCACATCGCTAAGCCTTCGCAAAGGTAACGGTCTGGTACGCGACGTTTTTCAACAGCAACACATGAGTCGGTTACTGGGAAATATTGGTATCGGGCACGTGCGCTACCCAACTGCAGGAAGTTCAAGCTCTGCAGAAGCACAGCCGATGTACGTGAATTCTCCTTACGGTATTACGCTTGCACACAACGGCAATTTAACGAACGCAGACAAACTAAAAGCCGACCTCTACGCAGAAGACTTGCGTCATATAAATACCAATTCAGATTCAGAAGTTTTGCTCAACATCTTGGCTCATGAACTTCAAATCCAACACGCGCATCAACCAACGCCGGACGATATCTTCAAAGCCGTTGCTGGCGTCCATCGCCGCTGTCAGGGCGCTTATGCGGCTGTCGCGATGATTCTTGGGGTTGGCGTGCTTGGGTTTCGAGATCCTTATGGGATTCGTCCCTTAGTCTACGGCAAGCGCGAAACTGACCGTGGCGACGAGTACATGATGGCTTCGGAATCCGTAGCTTTGAGCTTGTTGGGCTACGAGATGATTGGCGATGTACAACCTGGTGAAGCGGTTTTCATCAGTAACAAAGGTGAATTGTTCCGCCAGGTGTGTGCACCCGAGACACGTCTCGTGCCCTGTATTTTCGAACAAGTCTACCTAGCGCGTCCCGACAGCATCATGGACGAAATTTCGGTTTACAAAAGCCGTTTGCGCATGGGTGAATACTTAGCCGACGGTATTGTCAGCCACTTCTCTCAGCATGATCACGATATTGATGTTGTTATTCCCATTCCCGAAACTGGTCGAACTGCAGCGATTCCCTTAGCACACCGGCTGGACGTCAAATTTCGCGAAGGATTCGTGAAGAATCGCTATATTGGACGCACTTTTATCATGCCCGGGCAAAACGAACGCCGAAAATCAGTTCGCCAAAAGCTGAGCCCGATAGAGTTGGAGTTCCGAGACAAAAACGTGTTGTTAGTTGACGATTCCATTGTCCGTGGAACAACTATCAAGCAGATAATTCAAATGGCGCGGGATGCCGGCGCGAGAAAAGTCTACGTCGCATCAGCCGCACCGGCACTGAGGTATCAAAATGTCTACGGCATCGACATGCCATCTCGCACAGAATTTATCGCACATGGGCGCAGCGACGAAGAAGTAGGGCGGCTTATAGGAGCAGATTGGCTGTTTTATCAGAATATCGAGGACCTGAAGAACAGTGCGAAAGAAGGAAACCCCAACATATCGGATTTTGAGTGTTCAACTTTTGATGGACAATACGTGACTGGCGACATAGATGCGCAGTACCTAGCTAAGCTATCCTTGGCACGAAGCGACCAATCGAAACAACGCATTGAATCACAACGAAACTCAGATCAAAACGTTCTCGAACTCCACAATTACGTCTGACGCTAAAATTGTAGCGGCAAGTCATGTGAAGCCGCTAATTGAGAACCTGATCACATCTTTAAACAGTATTTTGCTGGGTAAAGAGCACCAAATCAAACTCAGCCTAGCCTGCCTGTTTGCAACCGGTCATTTATTGATTGAAGATCTCCCTGGCATGGGCAAAACACTTCTCAGCCACGCGCTTGCCCGAGTGCTTGGTCTCAGCTACAACCGCATACAGTTCACGTCAGATGTACTGCCGTCAGACATTATTGGTGCAACCATATTCGATAAGAACGATGGATCCTTCAGATTTGTCGAGGGACCGTTATTTGCTCAAGTTATTCTTGCTGATGAGATAAATCGGGCAACGCCAAAAAGTCAAAGTGCGCTCCTAGAGGCCATGGAAGAAAGGCAGGTAACGCACGATGGTGAAACCCGTCCTTTGCCCGAGCCATTTTTCGTTATTGCCACCCAAAACCCTGCAACTCAAGCTGGCACTTTTCCTCTACCAGAATCTCAGCTCGACCGTTTCCTGATGCGCATACAGCTAGGATATCCAGACCCAGCTGCCGAACGGGAATTGCTTTTGAATGGCGACCGTCGCGTGCGAATTGCAGGACTTAAGCCCGAGCTCGATCTTTCTGGTTTGCGTGCAATACAACAGGCTGTGCAGGGAATTAAGGTCTCGGAACCGTTGGTAGATTACGTACAAAGACTTGTTACATTTACACGCCAGGGCAACGAATTTGCCTTTGGTCTATCACCGCGTGGCGCGCTGGCTTTACTGGCTGCGGCAAAAAGTTGGGCACTTCTTCACGATCGCACGCACGTAGTGCCGGAAGACGTGCAAGCGGTATTACCAAGCGTAGTTGAACATAGATTGCGAGAAGCAGCAGATTTCGCAGGTCACGGCGGCGGTGCGCTGGCACAACGTCTCTTAGGTAGCGTCGACGTCGTCGGGTAACGCCGATGGAAGAATCCGTTGTAAATTCTAAGTTAGTTTTGAGTCAGCGTTTTTCTAGTTGGTTGGACAGGCGCATTCCGCCAGGCGCGCGTATTAAGCTCAGCCAGGCGAATATTTTTATTTTCCCTACTCGCGCTGGATTCGTATTTTGTTGCCTGCTGCTGCTTATGATACTAGGCGCGATCAACTATCAGAACTCACTTGTGTATGGCACGGTCTTTCTCTTGGGCTCCATGTTCGTCGTCACTATTCTCCATACTTTTCGCAATCTATCTGGTCTCGTACTTGAACTTGCTGAAGCGCAAACAGCTTTCGTCGGCGAGGACTTGGAATTTCATGTCCGGGTTACCAGACCAAAGGGTAAAGGG
>JBNMMV010000334.1:0-4676 GCA_051270205.1 Limisphaerales bacterium | reverse complement strand
GTCGTTGCTACGGCAGTTGAACCTCGACCCTCCACGGTGGTAAGCGCTCCGCGTGTATTGGAAATGGAACTGGATGACCTGGAACCGGCGGAACAACAACGGTTCACCGCACTCAAATTCACGAGCCACATTTACACTGATGATCCAACGCTGTGCGCGGTTGTCATAGATGGTCAGCGGCTGAAGAACGGCGATCGATTTGGAGAGATGACCATCTACGAGATAACCGAGCTAGGGGTCATTTTTGCAGAACAAACTACTCGCCGTGGCAGTCAGATCACCCGCCGAATCGAAGTTAGGCCGTTTGAGTAATCGGCGCAGAAAGTCGGTGTGAACCACTTTCAATGAAAATATCGACCAGAACAGTATCTAATAGGCCTCGACGCGCCTCATCATGCAGAATATCAAACGCTTGATCGTTACTCATCGACGCTTTGTACGGACGATCCATGGCCGTCAGGGCGTCATAGATGTCGCAGACGGCCATTACCTGGCTTGCCAGTGGAATCTGTTCTCCAACTAGCCCTTGAGGATAGCCTGAGCCATCAATGCGTTCGTGATGAGATCCCGCTATTTCAGGTATTCCAGCGAGCTCGGGCGGCCACGGCAGCACAGACAGGAACTCTGTGGTGTACACCACATGAGACTGTATTTCTCGACGCTCTTCTGGGGTCAGACTGCCGCGACGAATAGACAACGCCAGTACGTCTTGATCGGTGATTACCCCACCTAAGGTGCCATCTAACTCACGAAATGAATAATCCCTAATCTCATCGAGGTGTTGATAGTCACCCTGATCGAGCACGTTGGGACTATTGGCCTGTACCACCCAATCGATGTACTGATCTAGCACGCTGAGTTGTTTTTCAAGCTGACGATAGACACGCCGGCGTGCTACCTCTTGATCGACAGGTTGGTGATGGAGGAGGTCTATTTCCTGCTCCACGGCACGCCTGCGCAAACGTTCTTTTTGCAGTTCAACTCGATAACCTATGACCTCAAGCCGCTCATCACTGAGCTTATTAGCTTTGACCAGAATCGCTTCTGGAACACCAATTTTCCCGAAGTCATGTAAAAGTGCCGCATATCTAACTTCACGTAGATGTTCCGATGTGAGATCGAGATTCGCGTATTGATTAACGCCCGACAGAGGCAGCGCCTTTAACAATGACACTGTTGTCTCAGCAACGCGGAACGAGTGACCACTGGTCGATGGGTCTCGTTGCTCGATGGTTTTCACGCTTGCTTGGACGAAACTCTCGAAGAGTTGGTTAATGTCTTCTACCAAGGAATTCTTCTGTAGTGAGACTGCAGCCTGGCTCGCAATAGCACGCAAGACCTCAACGGTTTCTTCACCAAAGTGTCTGACCACTCCCGCGACATCATCAAACTTATTTATAAACTGTAAGACTCCGACCACTCGCTCTCGATGATCACGCATAGGGAGCGTAAGCATTGATTGCGTTCTGTAGCCAAACTTCTCATCGAAGCTGCAGTTGAACCGATAAGGCATGTCATCTTGAAGACGATAAACATCTTCAATGTTAAGTTCATACCCCGTTACCGCAACATAGCCGGCGATGGACTCAGAGGTCAGCGGCAGCCGACTTTCTACAGAAGGAAAGTCAACAACATCGTTTTGGGCAAGCTTAAATACTAATCCGTCAGGATCGTCTTCCCGTTGCTCAATGAGGTAAAGCGAACCGCCCTCGCACCCTGCAATGCGACGAGCTTCACTCAAGATGGTCTGCAACAATTCCTGTTGTGGCATCTCAGCAGTGAGTGCCATAGAAATTTCATTCAGCTGGTGCATTCTCTGCCGCCGCATCGCAACGTCGGTCACCAGCTCAAATACTTTTCGGTTTTTCCGCCAATAATTTCGTGCGTGCACCAGGAGTTGCGACAGAACTTCATCTGGAGCACCTAACGGCAGATGCAAATCCACCGCTTCCATCTGGGCATCTTTCTGGGAGTGAAGGGAACTAACAATCAAGGAATTAGGAAATTGCCGTCGCAGTGCAGGCACGTCAGCCGTTTCGTTGACGACGACCATGGCAACATGAAGATCATCCACTGTTGAACCATCAACCGTGCGTTCACAGCACCACTGCAAGCCTTGGGCTAAGCGAGTCAGTATTTGACCTTCGGTCAGGTCAATAAGCGTGGGGGATTCGAGCTCCAAGGTCAGCCTAATCGGTAAATAGGCAGCAAGTATGCCCGTACACGCACCACAGCAGCCGGACCTAGTTCACATGTTGAGTGAGTGGTTGGTCGATTTAGCCCGCTAGCCGCCGGTGCTGGCAGCCAGAGTATTAAGGCGCCGCTCCATGTCGCCTAGCCGTGAGTTCACAGCGACTCGATAAGCATCAATCGATTGAATCGCTTCAGAGTTGTCATCTACCTTGCCAGACAAACTAGCCCTCATGCTGGCGACAGATTGCGTCGCAGAATTGACTTTATCTACCAAGTCTCGCTGTCCACGCACAATTTGCTGCATTTGCAACTCGAGACTGGTGAGTTGATCAATGAGTGCTTGCTGTTGGGCAAAAGCAGAATCATGTCGACCCACCGAAGCCTTAAGGTCGCGATTCGAAGCTTCGATGCCATTCAGCGTTTTGTTCAATTTACTCACGCCGCGCTCATTGTCCTTAATCCAATTCTTATTGCGGTCATTGGAAATGGCCCAAAGCTTGCGGATTTCACTTTCCCACAAGCCGATCTTTTGTGAAGTATCTTGGCCTTCTTGACTGAGTGCTGAGTCAGTTGCCATCGATCGGTCTTCAAGTTTTGCTATTCGATCGCTGGCTGCACTTAGACGGGTTTGTTCTTCAGCAAGCATCTGTTGCTGATTAGCAATAAACCACCCTGCCAGTACCAAACCAGCAATTAGTAGCGCAACCATCAAATTCGTTCCGACCATGCGGCCTGTACCCGAACGAGGTGCGGATTGGCGTTTCGCGCTTTTAGCGCTTTTACCGCGTTGATAGTTCGAGTTTGCTTCGGTAGACAATCCAGGTTGTTGACGCTCAGTCATCGATTTCTCCTCTAACACGCGAGCCAGTTTAGTTTTACCAAAATTAAAAAAAAGCCCGCTTTCGGCAAGCGGGCTTTCCTTAGCTCAGACGCCCTCTCAGATCTGTAGGGTACCCCAGAGAATCAGAGTAAGCACGAAGCCACTTATGATGACGCCACGTACAGTAGTCATAGGTCCTTGCTTGCCGAAGATCGAATTGCCTTCGAGTACAGCAATGACGATTAACGCTGCAATCAGCCCTTCCGTACGATCCCCAATAAGGCCATTGTGCATATGCGCACTGGACCCCATGAAATACAGCATTGGTATTGAAAAGAGCGTGTTGGTTCGTGATGCTAAGCCCGCTTTTGGCGCAGCAGCAGCGGCGGCAGGATCAGCCTCGCCACCACCAGCAACGGCTTGGTTCGAAGCAATGATGATTTTTTGGTTCGGCCAAATAATTAGCCAAACATTCAAAAACATCAGTGTACCCAACACCGCACCAACGATGATGTCTGCAGTAGAATTCGAGCCTCGAATTCCGAGCATAATCAAACCGGTAAGGAAGGTAAGTGCAGCGCCCCAGCGGAACCACCACAAGGCCCTAGGTACTAATTTCGAAAATGCATCTACCCGCGCATCACCCTCTGCTTCTTTGAAGTATTCCGTCTGTACAAAATTGAAATAGTACAGTAGTCCTATCCAAGTGATACCGGCCATGTAGTGGCCCCACTTGGCAAGATAGTCGATGACTTGAATTTCCATCTCCGCCCCTCTATTTAGTTTCTAACATTTGTCGCGGCAATATAGCGAAACCCGACATGGTAAACCAGCCCGAGGATAATTCGTTTTCACGTCAACCAACCTATATCTGGCTCGTTGTATATGTCATCGGAACAATAAATCGAGAATTAACATGAAAGTTTCAATCACTACAGCCGCCACAATCATCCTATTTTGCGCAAATACCTTTTGCGTAAATACCTACGCCGACCCTGGCGACCGAGTTGAGCGCCTCGACAACGCATCAGATCGCGCCGAGAACGCCCGTCACGACAAACTGGCAGGCGGCTTAGACAATAGGGCGATCGGGTTAAACGACGCTTAGATCAACGCGGACAAGGGGCTGGCAGGCGTCTAGATCGAAAAGGATCGAATGTCGATCGACGCTTGGATCGCAAAGGCGAGCGCATTAACCGGGCAAATAAATAGCTAATCGAACAGGAGGGTGGCATCGCCCGGAGTAATAATGTCCCCTGCCTGGTTTTTAACAAACAACTCAACTTCTACTTTCCGCGCCAAAACATCCACCGCCGTAACGACACCGCCAGTTGTTAACGCTTCACCCAAGTAGGCAGCCCGACGGTTGCTGTAGCTAAAGCGAGTCATATGGCCAGCATGGCCCAGCCAGTTAAGCGCACATTGAGATAACCAATCACCTTGCAAGGGTCCATCGATGACGATCTCTGGGTGACCTTCTTCTTGTTTCGTATAAGTTTCGTCATAGTGAATTCGGTGAGAGTTCCACACTGAGGCATTGTATAAAAACAAACTCACATTGGTGGCAGTAAATATGCGTTCAGGCAACGCATCTCCCACAGCTAAAGTGGTTAGGTCCATGCGCTTACCTCGCAATCGATGTTTGGATTTCTTGTAGAACCAG
>JBNMMV010000333.1:0-4683 GCA_051270205.1 Limisphaerales bacterium | reverse complement strand
TCGAAAAAGAAAATGTGAGCGCTAACAGACCAACGGCATATTTAAGTTGCATGTTGCAATACTAACATCTACTTAATAGTCCATGGGTGGGACTAGGTGGTCTAGAGTAGATCACTTACGCGTTCGGAGCTTAATTCGTTGAATTGGCCTGAGTTTGTGGTGGCGTGATCACTGCACAGGCAACGCGTAGGTTCTCAACGCCGGATTCCTGCAGGGCTTCCCGATCTGATCCGAAAGCAATCACCAATGACGTGCCATCGTCATCAACGATGGAGTAGCGTCCACCGATAGTGGGTCCGAGTGTGACGCTTGCGTTCGTCGCTCTATGGTTCAGCTGGCCCTGCGAGTTGGCGCGATCGCCACGCATGTCGCCAATGTGATGGTCTTGTTCACCGGGTTCGGTGTCATAGTCGGGCACCCCGTGGGTTGCGTTTGTTGGATCAAAATGTCCACCGGCAGAGGTGAATTCAGGTCCCTCGCAGACGCCATGCTCGTGCAGGTGAATGGCATGTGGTCCGGGCCATAGTTTACGTGCAAATATATTGAAGGCCACGCCCTGACTCGCTGATTGCACTCGTACCGTGCCGATTTTATCCCCGTCTTGGTTGACAAGATCGACGCTGTATTTATTGAGGATATCATTTCGGTTATTGTCGCCGACATTCAGGTTTTGCGCTTTCTCAGGTTCAATTGCTCTCTGTATTGAGACTTCGCGTGGATCTGTTTCACCTGTGGCATCGTCGTCCTCATAAAACACTGCCAAGACTATGGTCAGCCCAACAGCAATGCCAATTGACGCTAAACAAAAAAGCAATATGGGCCGAAGTTTTTCTCGATTCATCATTCGGTTTAAGGCTATCCGCTAATACTATTCGGGCTTATAGTATCTGGATGGGGCCCGCAATGTCTGCTCGGATGATAGTTTCGAATTATCGAAACTAGTACCCACTTCACGATCTCATCTTCTGCAACGATGTCATCGTTAACAACCTGGAAAAGCACTAGCCGCTCAGTCGTCAAAACCCAAAAAGCATGTCGCTTCGTCAACGCTCTTGCGCTCTGATACTACGGCGTTGGCCGGAAAATTTTCATCCGGCCAGCCCAGCGCAACAGCCTTCATAATCACCTGATCGTCTGCGATATGAGCATGCTCGCGCACCACCGGCGACTGCATAATGCCCTGGCTGTTAATCACTGCACCCAGGCCACGCGACCATGCCGCGTTTACCAGCGCTGTTGTGACTGCACCGCAGTCAAAAGCAGTGTCATCGCTGTCTGCCAGCACGCGATCATAAGTAATAATCACACAAACCGGCGCATCAAACTGGCGGAAACCGCGCAGCACCCAATCCTGGCGACCCTCTTTATCTTCACGCGCGATATCCATGGCAGCGAACAATTGCTTGGCAACGCCAACTTGACGGTCGCGATGTTGCCCTGCAAAGGCCTGTCCGATGCGAAACTCACGCGAATGCGGCACACCTGCGAGATTACGTTCCGTGTTACCGGCGCGAATACGGTTTAAGGGTTCGCCGGAGACGACAGTGAAATTCCACGGTTGCGTGTTCATCGATGACGGAGAACGCATTGCTAGTGCTAAAATTTCTTTAATCAGTGCTTTCGGCACCGACTCGGGTTTATAACCTCGAGCGCTACGGCGTCCGAGGAGGACATCATCAAACTTCACTTTGAATCTCTCTATGTGGGTATAGATATAGTTTACGGGAATAATTGGGGTCGGGGTAGAATTTGGGCCCCGCGAAAAATGTTTCATTGATTGTGCAAAACCCGGTGATGAACCGGGTTTTGTGCACAGGGACTCAACGCCCGTTTATCTGCAGACTTAAATTCGCTCGATGATGATGGCTGGGGCCATACCGCCACCGGCGCACATTGTAATCAAGGCAAACTGACCGTCGCTGCGTTCAAGTTCGTCCAGAGCGGTTCCAATGAGCATGGCACCAGTAGCGCCAATGGGATGTCCCAAGGCCATCGCCGCACCGTTTATGTTGACCTTGTCGCGATCAAGTTGCAGGTCACGTTGAAACTTTTCGGAGACGACCGCAAAAGCTTCGTTGATCTCCCACACGTCGATGTCGTCGGTTGTAAGACCGGCTTTTTGCAACACCTTCTGCGCCGCTGGCACTGGTGCGTTCAACATTAAGGTCGGGCAATCTCCCATGTTCGCGCATGCGACAACACGAGCCCGTGCCTTCAGGCCATGAGATTTGGCGTAGTCAGGATTAGCCCATAGAATGGCGGCTGACCCGTCTACAACGCCAGACGAGTTGCCCGCGTGGTGGACATGTTCGATAGTAAGATCCTGGTATTTCTGATTGATGAGCTCGCGAAAGGTTTTTGAACCCTCTGTGTGCCGATAATCGGCGATCTTTGGAAAACTGGGTGCCAGGACGAGGAAACTCTTCACGATCGAGTGCTATGGAGCCGTCGAGGTTATGCACAGTTACCAGACTGCGGTCAAAGCGACCCTGCTCGATAGCTTGCTGGGCTCGGCTTTGCGACAGCGCGGCCAGTTCATCAAGCGTCTGGCGTGAGATACCTTCCAAGCTGGCAATGGCATCAGCGCAGACCCCCTGGTGCGACTGCGGATGCATTTCCTGCAAGTGAGCATTGTTGGCCCCCATGGGCAATACACCCTTCTTGGGTAAGGACATCATCTCCGTGCCACCTGAAACAACCAAATCTTCCATGCCAGACATCACCGAGGAAGCAGCCATGTTGGCGCTCGTAATACCTGACCCGCAAAACCGGTCGAGCGTGACGCCACTGGCGCGTATGTCATAGCCCGCGTCGAGCGCCGACATCCGTCCGAGATCACCGCCTTGCTCACAAACCTGTGAGCTGGTGCCCCAGATAACGTCGTCGACATCGGCCGTGTCGATACCCGTACGATCCGCCAAAGCGCGCAGTACAGTCGAACCCAAATGTTGTGGATGCAGATGCGAGAGGGCACCCTTGCCCGCTTTGCCGATGCCGCGCGGAGTTCGGCAGGTGTCAATGATCAGTGCTTCACCCATGGTGATTCTCCCGGTAGATTGGTTGCGATATTTGTTTGCCAAGTATACCCATGAATTATAAATGGGGTCAGAGTAAAATTAGTGAATCAACCTTGGCCTGCTTCGGCTTGCTCATGCTGCACCCGCCGAGACCTATGAGGCACTCAATAAATTAGCTGAAAATGATGGTCCAGACATGGCAGCGCAGCTATACGAAAAGGTTGGCGCTAGCCACGTACAGGCATCTAATCAGCTCCAGTAGTTCCGGTCCATTCGCTCTCAAGCAACCTGGCGCCTTTTAGCACGCCCTCCATGGCGTAATTACCCTCATGACAGGCGTACTCATAAACTTTGTCGGCAGGCTTCGCAGTCCACACATACTCGCCACTCCAGGGTGCCGTCCACGCGGTTGGGTCATCCACAGTGAAGTTGTAAACGATGTTGCCATCTTCTCTGAGGCTGAAACGCTCGGTCACACGGAGATTTTCGTCAGCGCCGCCCAGGCCATTAACGGCCGTGAAATTTCGGGTTTCAAATATCAAGGTATCGCCTTCCCAACGACCCACTGAGTCGCCCAGCATTTTACGGTTCAGCGCCGGGCCGTGCCCGCCGTTCATGCGAATGATCCGAGCATCGTGCACCATTTCCTGCAGGATCATCACATGATCCTCGGTTTGAACCACGCGCTTGTAGTTGTTGTACAGACTCGGAATCGTCGGTGCAGTGGCACCGAAGCTGATCAAGCAACGTTCGGAGGGAGCCAGGGTTTCGGGGCCATCGAATGGGCCTATTCCATCACGGGCAAGCCATGAGGCCGTGCCGTCATTCTCATACGCGAATGATGCGAATGCTTTCGCCATACGTTTCATCGCTGCAGGCGTCGGCTGGGGTTGCCGACCGTTGTCCGGGTCGTAAATGATTGAAGTTCGAAATTTGCCGTCGATTTCGAACGCCTGACTCCCTGGATCGATCCAAAAGGCATTGTAACCACCCACGCCACCCGCACCGGAAGAATTATTACCATCGCCGCCTTGCTTCGGAGCGCCTCGATTGGGGTCGCTCTTTTTTCGCTGTCCAAAGTCGAACCGTACCTGCGCGGCCTCGATGAGTGCGTCGGCCTCCTGCTGGGTCATGAACTGCTTGTCGCCAAATTCTTTTGGCCGGCTTAAGGGGGTCAGCGTGCCCGTGTCATAAACACCGGAAAAGTCT
Source organism: Limisphaerales bacterium (assembly GCA_051270205.1). Taxonomy (GTDB): domain Bacteria; phylum Pseudomonadota; class Gammaproteobacteria; order Pseudomonadales; family Azotimanducaceae; genus UBA4421. Next base: position 457 of record JBNMMV010000333.1, on the reverse strand, counting down.
GGCTTACCACTACTGGTCCGTTTGATGTCAGCTGCGACTGAGACCGTGATCGAAAGCGACATGGTCAGAATCGTGATGTGTGCAAGGTTCATAACGCATCCTCGTTTGTTTGCTGAGTTTGACTTTAAATGCAACGGGAAGCGCTGTCGCCCCAATTTTTCGTAACACGTTCGTTATCCCGCTGAGTAACCCACAGACAGGGAATATCTTTCTCTGGGATCAGCTAGGCCATGCGAATACTATTCGGCATGGGCTTTTCAGAGAATATTGAGTTATCTAAATATGAGCAATGAACAACCTAACAATCCTTTGCATGGCGTGAAGCTGGCGGAAGTGTTGACTAAATTATATGAGCATTATGGCTGGGATGGGTTGGCAGAGAGAATTAATATCAATTGTTTTAAAAGCGATCCTTCAATTAAGTCGTCACTGAAGTTCCTGCGTAAAACGGAATGGG
>JBNMMV010000332.1:0-4685 GCA_051270205.1 Limisphaerales bacterium | reverse complement strand
TGAAAGCACCAGAAGGGTTAACGTAAATCGAAGAGATAGGACCACGGTGTTCTCCATTTTGTTTAAGTGCGAGTCGATATTCCGTTGAGTGCCGTAAGAAATTTCGGCCCTCCAACTTACCTCCCTATTTATAGCGTACAAATGTGTGCAAATCCGCCAATTAATATCTTCGCGCTCGATAGGTCGCGAGATCGGGTTGTTCAACCATTGCGCTTTTCATAGCCTTAGCTAATCTCGAGTGTACTCATATAATTCACTAAACGGGTCCCAGTCTGCGTCCTGATGCCAGTCATATTCAGCGCCGTTAGCGGCAAGGTCTGCCAATTTCTGGCCATGAAGGTGTTTTACCAGAGCTAGACTCATGTCTATTCCAGCCGAGACACCGGCAGACGTCCAAAGATTACCGTCTTCAACCCAACGCGCCTTCTTAACCCATTCTACGTACGGTCCTTGTGACACTACCCACTCGAAAGCCATTTTGTTGGTTGTGGCTCGTCGTCCATCTAGTAATCCCGCTTTTGCTAGCACTGCAGAACCCGTGCAGACCGACGTAACATACTCAAACTGGTCGACCGATGAGTCCAACCAAGATAAAACCGCTTGATTTTCTACAACTGTGCGCGTGCCGTCGCCACCTGGTACTAACAATATGTCCAAGTCAGAGCAATCGATCAGCCTCTTCGAGACAACGGCTTGTGGCCCCTGGGCACTGCTTACTGCACCCAACGCCTCGCCGACCATATGTACCTCGAACTTTCGATCGAGCATGCCGAATATCTCTGCAGGACCGAACACATCTAGCAGTTCGAAACCTTCGAACAACAAAAATCCTACCTGCCTTTTTTCACTACCTGTCACGAATACTCCTCTTGGTTAACAATGTGCGCGACCAGGGCTTCTGGCGTGGTTATGACCGTGCCGTTCAGGTGTTTCGCTGCCAGCCTCATGGACGCTTGCGCAAGCACCACCGCACTCACACCGCCGAGCTTTTGTACCTCGGCTCGAACCCGTTCAGCAATCGATGTGGCAAAGGCATCTTGGTCCCCTGCCTGAAAATGTGCCCAGGCGGCTTCATGCACTACCAGTTGAATATTGGGTGGCTGTCCGACCCGTTCAAACTCACCCTGCAACAAGCGCAGGCTTGAATCGACTGTGCTCGGTAGACAAACAACCAACAACACAGACAGCTCTGATTGAATCTGTGCTGCGCGACGCATGGCGGGACGGTCGACCCGAACAATGGACTCACGCGCCAGGTCATCGACAATGGGCGCGAGCGTAGAGCAGGTGCACACGACCAAGTCAGCATCTTCGGCAAGATCGATTAATCGCTGTGAGACTTTGCCATGCAGTAATTCACTCACACCACCCACCACCGCTTCCTGCAACCAGGCTTCCTCAACATCATGTCGCACCTGCATTTCAGGGATGGGTGACATTAAGCCGTCGAAGGTCTGAACGTGGACTGGTGATGTGTGTAGAAAAGCGATTTTCATGACTGAATCCTATCAGGCTTAGCCCTCCTATTTACATCGCTCAACCATTCCAAATTGCGTATCCTCAAGCTTCTACCTCTACTATTGAACCCGGAGTTCGAGAATGAAAACATGGTTAAAAGTGCTGCTCGCGCTGTTGTTAGTCGTCGCCGTTGCCGGGGCTTATGTCTACAGCCAGTTTCGCAGCATCGATGTTGAACAGCTCGATGAGGACCTTTGGGTTTTGCGTGGTCTGGGCGGCAACACAACCGTTCTACGAACATCCGCTGGCACCGTTGTCGTCGACACAATGACCTTCGGCATGCAGGGTGAACGCATTCGTGACATTGCCACGGAGCTTGCGGGGCAGCCACCGGTGATGATCATCAACACTCACTATCACTTCGATCATACCCACGGTAACCCCGCTTTTGAGAAAGGCACACGCGTGCTCTCTACCGACCGAACCCTGGCCTACCTAAATGCCTTGGATGCTGAATTTTGGCAGGGCGACGCAGCACACCTGTTACCGAGTGAGACTTTTACAGATCAACAGACCTTGTCTATCGGCGGCAAGACCATCGAACTCATCCACCCAGGACCTGGGCATACAGATGGCGATCTTGTGGTGTTGTTTACCGATGAAGGTGTGCTGCACACCGGTGACCTTATGTTTAACCATCACTATCCCAACATCGACCTCGAAGCCGGCGGCACAGTGCAAGGCTGGCCCCAAACATTGGACCGAGTACTTGCTATGGATTTCACCCGGGTAGTCCCTGGGCACGGTGCTACTACCGACAGAGCAGGTATACAGGCCTTCCAAGCATTCATGACACAACTGGGCGAAATAGGCCGAGAGGCCGCGAGCACGGGCGCTACGCTTGAAGCCACACAAGCCACAACCGCACTCACAACAGATGCGGGCTATGAGCCCATTGTCTTTATCGTACCCTTGGGCCTAGACCGCAATTTTGTACTAGGACGTGCCTGGGAAGAATCGACAGGCAATTTCCAACGTCATGAGATCGCGCCTTAGGTCTGGCGTTACAGCGCTTCCTGTAGGTATGCTTAAGCCAATCTAAATTTGAACAACTAGGCTTCTATGTCTGACGTCGCTACATGCCCCCTACACGATATCAATCCAATGCTGCCGCAGAATTTGGCGAGCCCTTGGATCATGAACCAACGCCTTCGAGATGAGGCACCTGTATTCCAGGACCCTAACTCAGGCATATTTTTCATATCGCGCTACGCAGACGTAGTGGCTATGGCCCGCGACCACCAGACGTTCTCCAGCGTCATGCTGGCCGGCGGCGGCCGTGCGGTAAATTCCGATGACGCAGAAGTGCTGGAAATCATGGCGCAGGGCTATCCCAACGTAGCCACCATGTTGACCCAAGATCCGCCGCTGCAACGACGCTATCGAAAATTTGTCGACAGCGCCTTTGGACCGGCCAACTTGAAGAAACTCGAGCCCTACATTACCGAGATTTCAAATCAGCTCATTGATAATTTTCAAGACAAAGGCGAGTGCGAATTCCTTAGCGAATTCGGCGTACCGTTGCCACTGAATATCATCGCCTCGCAAATTGGCGTGCCACTCACCGATTTACCTAAACTACGTGTTTGGACCGGAGCATTCATTGGAAATTTGAGCCAACAACTTTCACCCGAAGGCATTAAGCAAGCCGCTCGCGACATACTCGAATTTCAGCTCTACTTTGTTGAACGCATGGAAGAGCGCCGAGCAAAACCTACCGACGACATTCTTTCGATGATTGTAAATGCCACCATCGATGACGAGCCGTTGAACAATGCCGAAGGCCTGTCGATGTTGTCGCAAATTCTCGTCGCCGGAAACGAGACTACGGCGGGTTCTCTAACGGAAGGTATCTGGCTGTTAATCAATCACCCGGATCAGTACGAACTGTTATTAAGCGACACATCGCCACAGATGATCAGCAATTTTGTTGAAGAAGTGCTTAGGATTTCTAGCCCATCATCAAATATGTTCAGACGTACAACCCAAGACGTTGAAATGCATGGTGTCACCATTCCTGAAAACTCAATTTGTTTTGCGCGCTTCGCGTCTGCCAACCAAGACGAATCTCAGTTTCAAGATGCATCAAAATTCGACATCACACGCACTAACCTAAAAGATCATGTCGCATTCGGCAAAGGCATTCACCACTGTTTGGGTGCAGCACTCGCGCGGCGGGAAATGAACGGTGGTTTTACAGTGATATTCGAACGCTTGAAGAACTTTCGTTTGGCCGATGGCGCTGACGAACCTAAATTTGCACCCAATGCCCTACTCCATGGGCTTGCCTCTCTTCCCATTGCCTTCGACGTCAAATAATGTCGGCACGCATCGATCATTTTATGTACGCGGTGCCAGACATGGACCAGGGCATTGCCTGGGCGGCTGATCTGTTTGGTGTTGAGCCTGCCTACGGCGGCGAACATGTGGGCGGGGGTACGCGTAATGCACTTCTGTCGCTGGGGGACACCTACTTAGAAATCATTGCGCCAGATCCACAACAGTCGCTGAGCGGCAGTATGGGTGAGAAATTCGCCGCTCTATCGACTGGTGGGTTGATTACGTGGGCAGTGCAAGGTGAGCTTGCGAGCATAGCGAACAACCTCAATGAAGGCGGCGTAAAAACCAGAGGACCCAAACGTACACAGCGCAAAACAACCGATGGAACCTTGTTAGTTTGGGAGCTGTTGTTCCCCATGGACTCAAGATTTGGCGGTCGTATGCCGTTTTTTATCGATTGGCTGGCCTGCGAGCATCCGAGCAAAACCAATCCTGTGGCAGGCGAGTTGATGGGGTTGAGCATCACCAGTCCACAAGCCGAGGCGTTGAACACGCTCTTTAAAAGCATTGGGTTGGAGCAATCGGTAGAAGCCGGTGAAACGCCTCACCTGTCAGTACAGATTCAAACCGCAAACGGCGCGATAGAACTCGCCTCTACTGACGAGACCCGCTTAATTTCCATGGGTTAACCGTTCTACGATCTCTTTCGTGCGCCGGTCGTGACATAATGGACACTAATTTAAGCCCGCCGAGGTCGAAGTAAGATCGGACGGGCGCTTAGCAAGTATTAATGTCCCAGAAAGATCTTACCCAAGGTCGAGTGCCGACAGCACTGGCCAAACTGACTGCACCTATGGTTATGGGCGTATCGAGCAGCATCCTAGTCC
>JBNMMV010000331.1:0-4735 GCA_051270205.1 Limisphaerales bacterium | reverse complement strand
TTGATCCCCCTAAACAAGTTCGAAGCTTAACGTTCCCACTACGATGTGGTCACTTTCTAACATACCAAGCCTCGCCGCTCTATCGCGTACCAACTTCCTATCGTGACACTCGAGCACAAACACCGGGCAGGCTTCTACTTCGCCTTCTATAAATTCGACAAAAGTGTTTTCTGCATACTCAATGCGCAACCCGGAATCGTGGCGGGTTACTTCGCGTTGGGTCACTTCAGACCAATGACTGGCGAGCGCCACTACGCTCGGTGAACTCAGCCGCATGCCTTGAATCCTCTGTACATCACGCGCCATACGCAAACGCCAATTAGAACCTGCCCAAACCCAGTCATCTGCTGGGTGCATTTCATCGAAGGAGACAATGACGCCGCCGATATCTTTAGGATGAATATGACACGCACTCACGTCTTCTCTACTCGCTTGCCAGACTTGGCGGAGGCCGAGCGCCTGAAGATGCGCCTCATAGGTGACGAAGTCGTCGACTTGAAACAATGCCATGTACCCGCAAGCGTCCGCACCAGCTCTCTTCAAGCTCCGCCCAACCGCTGTGTTATCGGTTGTTGGGGCGACAATTTCGAGATAGCTATCACCCAAACTCATGACCGAATTCTCTAAGCCAAATTCGCCGACGCCAGGGTCTTTGTAATCATCCTCAATGCCGAATAATTCGAAGAGCTGTGACCGCACGGGCTCAAGTTTGTCGGCCGCCAAGGCCAATTGTCTAAGACGCATATCTACTACCCAAATTCTGTTCAAAGACCCTACCACCGAATTTGAACACACCCAACTATCTGGGTAGTTAGGCGCAACGAAAATGTGCTGCGGTTGTGGTCTCAATCATGTTACAAAAGGCACGGCTAAAACTTGAGGAGAAGTAATGCAACACTGGATATTTGTGCTGCTCATTAGTGTTACGACGTTTGCGTTCGCAGACGCGGACACAAATATTACTAAAGATAGAATTTACGGCCACAAAGACGGTATGGCATTAACTTACGACGTATTCACCCCGGCAAATGCCAACGGTGCTGGGGTGGCCTTCATGGTAAGCGGCGGATGGTATTCGGTTTGGATGCCCGCTGAACAACGTCTTCCCTCGTTTCGCGCATTGTTAGACGCCGGATATACGGTTTTCGCTGTTCACCACGGAAGCGCACCACGCTTCAAAGTACCGGACGCAGTTTCAGACGTGCGAGCAGCGATTCGTCACATTAAGGCGAATGCTGACAGCTACGCTATCGCTAGCACCCGCTTGGGTGTATTCGGAGGCAGCGCTGGAGGTCACTTGTCTTTAATGCTTGGCTTAAACGCCGAAAGCCCACCAACAGAGCCAGTAGTCGAAAGCCGTGGTGGCAGAAAAATTCGCCCGTCATACAACTCGCCATCTGACACAAACGCCACCGTCGCGGCCGTTGTAGCCTATTTCCCACCCGTTGATCTACGCAGCATAGTTGGTCCAAGTGATCGATTTCCCGCGCTGGACATTGGTATCGACGCAGCTGCTGCTATTTCACCTATTCTCTTTGTAGACAGTGAGGACCCACCCGTAAAGCTTATTCATGGCGACGCCGACACCGTGGTTCCGTTATCAAACAGTACAACCCTTAAGGCTGAAATGGACAAACATGGCGTCGAAAACGATCTACTGATTCTTGCCGACGCCGGGCATGGCTTCCAAGGTGAAGACCGCTCCGCCGCCGCAATCGCAATGATCGAATGGTTCAACAAGCACCTTGCTGCGAAAAAGTCTTAGCTGTAAGACAGCCCCAGCTGTCTACGGCTCCAAACCGAGTTCGAGTAACAAGGCGCCAAGGTGCTTTTCTGCTGCAATACTGGCGCCCGGGTAGTCACCCGCGATCGGACGGTTGCCTACATAACCAAGTTCGGAAATCCCTGCTGGGCTCGAGAAGAAGGCACCTGCCACTAGCTGTCGCGCGCGCCGAATAAACGCTGGCACATGTTCATCAACTGCGGATACGGAATTATCTTCCAGACGCGCTAAGAAATTGCGCCGCTCACCTGCTGCCAAACTGACAAACGACTGCCCAAGCCAGCGTATTCCTGGAGCAACTAGGACCCGATCCCTATGCTGATTTGGGTAGGGTGCACTGAGCCACTCGTTCAAGACATCAGGCACGCCAGCGTCAGTCGCACCGGAGCAAAAAGCCTCACTGAGGGCTGCCAACACATCCATATCCTCAGCCGACAATATTCTTGGCCAAGGAGAAGGTAGTGGCGCGATCAAATTGGGATCACTGCCATAGCCAACAGCAGTCGCTATTGGCTCAGCATCCGGCCAAGGAAGTTCAGCTACCGTCGACTCTGTATCAATGTACACACACCCCACCATGGGCAGCGCTGCGGCCATAACGGTCATGCGCGTTAACGCTTCGCGACGTGATAGTTTACTTTGGTATTTGCTCATTCAAAGCCTCCCAGGTTCAATTGAACGGGCGAGGGTGTCTGCGTTTCTCATCGCCAGAGTCATGATTGTCAGCGTACAATTCTTATGCGGGTTCGATGCAAAAACGCCACCATCCATTATGAACAGGTTAGGGTGATCCCAGGTTCGACCAAACTCGTCAGTCACCGATGTGTGACGTTCGCTGCCCATCCGTGTCGTGCCTACCTCATGAATTATTTCACCGCCTTTTAGGATGGCTTCCTCTGGCGTACGTTCAGGCGCAAGTACTCTCGCGCCCAACAATTCAAATATCTCAGCTCCAGTTCGCAAGCCATGGGCTACTTGGTTCAATTCCTGCTCACTCCAGCGCCAATGAAAGCGCGGCACCCCAATACCCCATTGGTCTTTTACCTGCGGGTCAATGTCCATAAAGCACTGCGCATTGGGCACCATCTCACCCCGCAAGGCTAAGCGGACGTAAGACCCATAGTCGTCATGAACCGCTTGTTTCAACTCATCGCCATAACCCTTCGCATACCTACCCAGGCCCATGCCCGGCGAGCCGAAGCCACCGGAAATCTCAAAGTGATAACCACGTGCAAAATCAAGTTCACCACGCGCCTGAGCCTCGTGACCCCACCAGGGCACAAAAATATGATTACCGGTATGACCGTCCTCGTTGTAACGAGGCCGCCCACGCAAACCTGGGACGTTCGCGGTAACATTTGCACCCGTCGAATCCATGAGGTTGCGCCCAACCTGACCGCTGGAATTGGCGAGGCCATGCGGAAACGCATCGGCCCGTGAATTCAGCAAGATTCTAGCCGACTCACAAGCACTGGCACTCAGTACAACTGCCTCAGCTTTCAGATTTACCTCGGTCTGTGTTAATCGGTCAACGAAGGTCACCGAGTCGGCCCTGGCATTCTCATCAACACCAATTCGACTCACCATGGCGTTAGTCACTACGTGTAAGCGGCCTGTCGCCCTGGCCATGGGAATAACTGACGTTGGGGTCTGGAACGCAGCCCCGATAGAACAACCTCGCCCACAAGGCGTCGCCCAATAACATGGCTGGCGGGCGTCTGCCTCATCTTCCATTGGACGCGTTAAAATTGCTCGACGCATGTGCGCGGTAGGAATATCCAACTTTTTGCAGGCCGCAGAAATGAGACGTTCATAAACTCTCCCTTCAGGCGGCGGATGAAGCACACCAGCACTGGAATCTGGCATATCGTCTAGCCCAGGATTATCTCCGCAGACACCGACCACGGATTCTGTTTTGTCATACCAATCGGCTAGGTCAGCATATTCAATAGGCCAGTCCGCACCGAACCCATCTCGACTGTGGGCTTTGAAGTCGTGATGACTGAAACGCAGAGAATAACGTCCCCAGTGGTTGGTGCGACCACCCAACATGCGCGCCCGCCACCAGAGAAATTCAGTTCCTTCGGCGGTGGTATATGGCTCACCGGGTACCTCCCAGCCGCCATCAACCGTGGCGTCATAAAAACCAAAGTCCTTATCTGGTGTACCTACACCACGCAACGGCGCTTGGGCTGCAGTATTGAACATTGGAGTTTCTAAGGCCGGATCATAATCCCGCCCAGCTTCAAGCATGAGCACACGAATGCCTTGACGGGTTAGCTCGTAGGCCGCCACGCCGCCGCCCGCCCCAGAACCAATCACTATTACATCGTAAGGAAACCCTTGATAGCTGTTCACTCGCAATTACCTCACCCAAAAAGAGTCATCTACTGACTTACTAAACCTTCACCAGGCCTAAATGTCCAATGCACTTTGTATAGTAGAATGATAAGCCTGCACCCAGGGCTAGGCAGGAACGCCTATGACAAAAAACACAGTATTCATGCGTGACGAAATAAGGCAGTGGCGCAAAGAAGAGCTGGTTAGCGAACAGCAAGCGAAGCTGCTACTAGAACGCTACCCGACCGAAAGCGACGGTATGGATTGGGGTCGTGTTGTCCCCACTGCTGCAGGCGTGGTCATATTTGGATTGGGTGTCATCTTGTTCTTCGCCTACAACTGGGCAGACATGCATCGGTTCGTCAAACTCGCTTTCATCGGCACAAGTCTGATAGCCGCCCACGCCACTGCAGTGTGGTTTGGTCACCAAGACCGTCGACAATGGGTGTTGAGTGAAAGTCTCCACCTACTGGGCACCCTATTATTTGGTGCAGGCATCTGGTTAATCGCACAGATCTACCATATAGACGAACACTACCCCAATGCCTTCTTGCTCTGGAGTGTCGCGGCACTTTCTTTGGCATGGATGATACCTTCGCGTATGCACGCCCT
>JBNMMV010000330.1:0-4756 GCA_051270205.1 Limisphaerales bacterium | reverse complement strand
AGCGAAAAGCCATACATCATTGCGAGCATGGGGTTCTTAAGATTGTCTTCAAAGTTGGGTTTGCTGCGAATATCTTTGATAAACCATGTGCCATCTTGCTGAATTCGGTCCCGAATCACGGCCATGACTTGCTGAGGATGTGTCATGTCATGAATACAATCGAACGTAAGAATTAAATCGTACTTGTCTTTGTAGGACAGCTCTTCGCCTGAAGAAACTATCGCTTCGACGTTGGTCAGCTGCATTTGCTCGGCAACTTCTTTCACCCGAGCCACAGCATGTTTGCTGGGATCGAAGGCGTGAAATTGACTGCGCGGATAGGCTTCAGCGAGCGTCAGGATCACCGCGCCATCACCACAACCCACATCAGCTACAAGACAACCGTGCAACAGTTTTGATTGAACACCATTGAGCACGGGAATCATATTGGGCAATACTTGCCGTTTTGCTGCTCGCCAGTGGCGGGCCTCACCCCGCAGCGCCCCTTCTGGGCCGGAAGATTCGTAGGTATTACCTAACCCAGTACGAAAGGACTCCAGCAATCCATCGATAGCTTCAGATCCGACGCCGCCTTCAAAGTTATCTAACATGTACGATGAGTGCGCTCCATCGGCCAACATGGTAATACCGGCTTGAGGTAGCTCAAACAGGTCTGGTGCCGTATAAACAAGAATCTCGGCAGCGGTCTGCAGGCGTAACCATTCCAGCAACCAGCGTTCATGCAAGCCACTTTTTTCTGCCAGTTTGGCTGCCGTTGTCTGACCTAGGGTCATTAAATGCTCGTAGAGACCGAGTCTTCGTCCCACATTGATCATTAATGCGACAGTTTCAGCTTGCTTGTATTTCCATAATCTCGAGGCATAGGATTTGTCTTCCTGCTGTCTCGCCTGGGCTGTTGAATCATGCATACCAAACTCCTAGTTTAGTCATTGAAATAGTAATCAAGCCCGCTAACGCGCTACGCGACCTGGGTAAGTAAATGATGCGATCGAATATCACCACGCGAGTACTTCACCGAGAACAGCTGATGAGGCATGTTCTAGCCATAGGTGAGCATAATTCAATGCAGTTCCCGCTGCAGCGGTCATAGCGAAGCAGCGCACCGATGTATCAGAAAACCCAGCGTTGGCTCTGGCCAAAGCTAGCCCCCCCCGTTTACCCCCACTACTTTGCGGTACACTTGAGCCGAATAAATTAAGAGACGAGTTATGTCTGCAACGATTTCAGGGCCATGGCGTCGACCAAAAAATACATCGGCAGATGAGAAGGGTGGTATTCATGACGATGACACGGCCCAAGACCTCGGCTTCCAGGGCGGCACAATTGCAGGCTCCATACATATGGAGCAGTTTCCACCACTGCTAGTCGATCACTTTGGCGATACTTGGTGGTCCCGGGGCGGGATGTCTCTCTATTTCAAAGCAGCGACGGTCGATCATGAGCCTGTCTGTTGCAGGCTTGAACCGACCGGTGACAACAAAGCACGCATCTGGATGGAGAACGAAGCCGGTGCCGTTGTGATGGAAGGGTCTGCATCTTTAGGAGATGACGACGATTCAGAAGTAAGCCGGCGCATAAAGGCGATACGACCACCGGGCGATCTACGCATGATGGTGGATGTCGTTATTGGCGCACCTTCTCCGCAATGCCCTGTCCGTATAGGCGAGGCGAGCATTGATGAGCGCCTTGCGGTGATTACTGAGCCGATGGACTGTTACACCGATGACACGCCTTATGGCGGTAGGGTTGCCCCAATAGCGCCATTCGTACATGCATTCAGAGAGGTTGAACCTCACATAATCCCCATTCAGGGGCCGTACGTTGGTTTGTTTGGATCAATCGAAGTGCAGAATCTTGATGGACCGGTGGTGGCTGAACGTGACTATGTGGCGCAAGGTCATGTTGTGGCACTTTCTGATAGTCCGAAGACGGAAATCGTTTGGTACACCGCAACGTTAAGCGATCCATCCTCGGGTGTGGCAGTAGCACGTATGACCAAAATGGATCGGCTCATGAAAGGCGCCTCTCCGTTGTGGCCTACTTCGGAATAGAACTGCATAGATCGGCCTAACTTTTATTCGTCGATAATCGGTGGCAGGTCAGCCGCAACCGGGTGGCCCTCATCGGGATTTCTACGGGCCGCAGTTTCGCTCTGCCAATCTGAACCCGGTTCCAAAACAAACGAACCGATGCGCACCCGGCCCAAGCTTGGATCGATCACGTTGGCTGATCGCTCACCCGAATCTCTCAGCGCCTGCGCTGCACGCAATAGTTGTTGCCTTACGGCAATGACAAATACATCCGAAGTGCCCAGGTGTTCCTGGGTACGATCGTACAGCGGCTCGCCATTGGCATTGCACATCAACTCCGTCATCGCGCGGTCCGGCAAGTTCATGACAAAAGGAATACCGTTGTACATCCGCGCCTTCTGGAACTGGGTGATCAGGAAACGCCGTTTGGGTAATGAGCATCGCGTGATGATCGTCCAATTTGCGCATAGCCGAGTAAAATGCACCGTAGGCTGTCTTGGCGACATCAAAGATTGGCGGTTTGGGATCAGGATTGTAAAATCCAGGCGACCCTAGCGGTGGCAGTGGCGAATCCTTGTGTAACCTTTTATGCACCCAGTCCAGATGCACAGAGTCCAGATCCCCTTCCATGTTCTGCACGCAATTCGCCTCTTCCATCATGACGTTGGGCTCACTGACATGGCTAGACGGTAGCGTGTTCACCTCATAATTTGGAAAAGGCGGAGGCTGGCTCTGTTGGCATATCGACACACTTGCCCGTGACGTCGAACTTCCAACCATGATACGGACAGCGGATGCCGGACTCTTCGTTGCGCCCAAAGTACAGGGACGCGCCTCGATGAGGACAGGCTTCTGCCATAGCGCCAACGTGGTCATTGCTGTCTCGGAACATGACAAGGTTTTCACCGAGCAGGCGCATGCGTTTGATGTCGCCGTCGATATCTGGAAATTCACAACTGGGTAACGCCGGGAACCAGTATTCACGCAGTAGCTTACCCATGGGAGTGCCGGGCCCAACGCGACACAACAACTCGTTATCGTCCGCTTTCAGCACAATTCCCCCTTGACCGCATGGCTTACAGGAATGATCGAGTACGCGACTCGCCAGCCGGCGAGTCAAAATCGAAGGCTAAGTGACTGAGCCCTGCTTTCGAATCCCAAACATTTTCATTCTATAAGTTAAAGTCGATGGCTTAATACCCAATAGTTCCGCAGCACCCCCTTCTCCCCAGACTTGCCAGTTGGCATGGCGCAGCGCAGCCAGCGTATTCGACTTCTCCATTTCTCGAATTTCTCTATCCGTCACATATACGGACTCTTCAGACGGCGATAATGAGATCACTTCCTCCGTCGTTTCAGCAAGGTTAGGTAGGGCTAGATCAAGACGTAGACGAGTACCGGTGGTCGAAATAATTGCCCGTTCGATAACATTCTTCAACTCGCGAATATTGCCCGGCCAAGAATGCGCTTTCAGCCGCATGACTTGTTGCTGCGTTACCCTTAATGGCTCGCGCCCAAGTTCGCGACACAGGACCTCAAGAAAATGCAACGCTAAGGGCGCAATGTCGTCCATGCGATCTCGCAACGGTGGGACTTCGATAGGAAACACACTCAAGCGATAGAATAGATCTTCACGGAAACGGCCGGCTTTCACCTCATCGCTCAGATTGCGATTGGTGGCCGCGACAACACGAACGTCTACGTTGCTGGTTGTTTCATCACCCACCCGCTCAAACTCGCGCTCCTGCAGTGCGCGTAGCAACTTTCCCTGTTGCGAAATAGGAATCTCGCCGATTTCATCCAGAAACAAAGTGCCAGTGTGAGCCAACTGTAACCGACCAACACGATCCCGATGGGCACCCGTAAAGGCACCTTTAACATGTCCAAAAAACTCACTCTCAAACAGATCCTTCGGAATCGATGCGCAATTCACTTTCACCAAAGGGCCGTCCGCCCGCTCGCTCCCTAAATGAATCGCGCGGGCAACCATTTCTTTACCGACGCCGGACTCACCATGCACTAGAACATTGGCCGGAGTCGGTGCAACCGCTTCGATTTGTGCCAAGGTTCGCTTAAGCGCTTGGCTTTCACCGATGATCTCGCCAAAGTTAGCAATGACGTTTATCTCATCGCGCAGATAGTCACGCTCTTGTTCGAGCTGTTCTGTGAGCTTTTTAATTTCTTCGTAAGCAACTGAGCGTTGTCTTTCCAACTCTTTGCGTTCCGAAATATCTCTAAAAACCACCACTGCACCATCGGGCCGGCCATTCTTTAGAATCGGCGTACTGGTGTACTCCACTGGGACCGCGCGGCCATCTGCATGCCAAAAAACTTCATCGTCAATATGGTGCACCTTACCGTCGGTTAGCGCCGCATAAATCGGGCAGTCATCTCGAGGGTACGGTGATCCATCGGAGTGAGAGTGGTGGTGAACATCGTGCGATTTCTGGCCGATGATCTTCACCGCATTCCACCCCAAGATCGCCTCCGTCGCTGAATTTCCAAAGGTCACTTGGCCTTTGGAATCTAATCCGTAGATACCTTCACCGGCGGCGGCGAGGATTAGCGCGTGCCGGTTCTGAAGTGCTTCTAACGTTTTTTGCGCTTCTTGCGCTTCTTGCGCTTCATGCGCATCGCCGGATTTACTCACACCTTAAACCTCAATATTTTGCAAATCAAACCACAAATAACTGAGGACCTCAATATTTTAAGGTTAGCCATATTCT
>JBNMMV010000329.1:0-4779 GCA_051270205.1 Limisphaerales bacterium | reverse complement strand
TGCCGGGGAAGCGTTTCGCGATCACGCACCAACAACCGCAGCGCAAGCGGCAACCATCATTCTCGATGGAGTAAAAGCAGAGCGGTGGCGCATTCTTGTTGGTGATGATGCACGTGCGTTGGATGAAGTGGTGCGGGGCGACCCTGAGGGCGCTTATGACCGAGATTTCCGCGAACGCTTGGCGAACCGGCCCTAGGCGTGGCGTGAGGGTGGGACTGTATTGGGGACTAGCATTCTCAGCCAGCTAATAGAATATCGCTGTTGAAATTCCTATCCTCGGCTTTTCGCTCTTCATTCTCTGCTGGAACAATCTGCCAATGGGATTTGTCCATTTTCCGTTTGAACTTCCACGCGGCGAACTTTGAACGGAAAACCAGCGGTTGCTGATCATAGCGAACAACGAGCGTGTGCCTTTTCGGCGATTTCAACATGTAAGCTGACAAAATATTTACCAGGAAATTCTTCAATTTCAATCTAACAGAACGGGCGTCTCGATATGTGAAGGCTTCCAGTGGGTATGTTTGGAGGATGTAAATGGCGCCTCTGTCTGCTCTAGTAATCAACTAGAGACTTGAACTGATTGCAAAGATAGTCTCGCAGACTATAATAAGATATGCTTTATAACTCTTTGATTTATAACAAGTAATATTTCTATAGTGGTTGCCAGATCAAGGTCGGCCTATTGGCGAACTACTCGCTGGCCGCTTGAAGCTCTGAAATCACACTCCCGACACATTCTGCAAAATAGTCGATATCGGGTACTAGACGCGGATCAGCGGTAAACCCAAAGGTAAGTTTGCCATCGTAGCTCCCTACACTGGCGCCTAAGCCGAGCGTCCCGCTGAGCATTAGCGTACCCACCACGGAGACGACTTCGTATCCCGCGACATATTGCGTCCAATTGGGACCAGGTATGTTCGTGCAGGTGAAGTTGAAACCCACCAGTGGTGGGCGTGGGGTATTTGCGTTGGCCACTATCGGTAGTGGCGCCCGTGATGCCGCAACCGTTGGGTCCCATTGAGTGCCTACTGCCAGAGTCTGGACCATTGCTGTTGGCGGCACATTGGGTTGCATCTGTTGGAGCTGGTCCATTACAGAGGGTTCATTGTTCGCTTTGATGTCTGCGATTTCAGTCGTGACTTCGGCTAAACGCTGCAGCGCACCGAGCGGTGCGGCAGAAAGCACAGGAAACATCGCAGAAACGCGATTGCCGCTCAGACCCAGTGGATCGTCTTCCTCAGTGCGTACATCAACAGGACACATGAGACGCATAAACTGACCTTCGAGCACCTCGCCTTTTGCGGCCATATATTGTGCGGCACCTTCTGCAACGGCCGTGACCGCAATATCATTTATCGTGCCACCAAGTGCTGCACGAATGGGTTTGAAATCGGTAAGCAGATAAGGCAGCGTCGCCAGCGTACGTTTCGGACCTACGAGACCTGCGTTCCACGGGGCTTGCAGTACCGGGCGGCTCATTCGCTGTATTAACGAGGCGCCAGATTCCATTAAGCTTGGAAGCGCACTAGTTTGCGCAGCAAACTGACTCATCTGTCTCAGGCTCGCCTCCGAATTCTCGGTAACCGCTTCTTGCCAGAGCTCGAATGGGCTTGGTGTCGGTTCTGGTTGCCAGTCGGGTGCCGGTTCCACTTCTGCAGCATCTGCCGATGCCTCGGTCAGAACGGTAGACATCGCGACCAAGGTCGCGCCATCAACAAAAGCGTGATGTGACATCTGCACCAATACTGTTTTGCCTTCTACATTCTCCAACACATAATTGAGCCAGAGCGGGCGTGAACGATCTAGTAGCGGCTCGCCTAGTTCCAGCGCCAATTCATAAGCGCGTTGAAGTGTTGTATTCGGCGGGACCGGGTGAGACTTGATGTGATTTGATAGATCAAAGTCTAAGGCATCCACCCATTTTGGGTGCGCCAAATTGAAGGGTACAAACGCTAATCTTTGGCGAAGTCGAGGAACAAGATGAATTCTTGCCTCGTAGAATTTATATATATCCTCAAAGCGTGCCGGACCGTCAAGCAATGAAAGCGTAACAGCGTGCATGGGACCACTGGCTGTTTCTGAATACAAAAATGATGCGTCGTGAGCGGATAAGCGCAAAGTGAATTCCTCCGATGCTTAAGTGTTTTCTGTTGAGAGGTTACCGATAAAAGACCTCATCGAGAAAGTCTATCATCACATCTAATGCGGGTGGTCCATCGGCTTCGAAACTTATACCAAGCAAAGCATTCGAACCGGAATCCAAAAATGCATGCGGTCTTCCCGTGTGCTCCCAGTACTGCGCGTTGTGGCCGGCTGATTGCAACAAACCCACGTATGCCTTTACCGAAGCAGGGGTTACCAGGGTGTCATCGCTGCCTGCCGTCAGTAGTTGTGGTGGTAGCGATCGCTCTGTTGAATTAGGGATGTTGTGTAGCGGTGACAGTGTTTGATACAACTCGGGATTGTCTGTGACATTAAACTCATCACCAAATACGCCACGGGCGATTGAACCGCTCATGAGCCAGAACGGATTGGTCACTTCCTCAAAACCGCCTAGTGCTGCTGCAGAAATGTCGTAAGCGCCGTAGCTCAGTATTGCCGCTTGAACTTCTAAACCGTTTTCTTCGGCTACTTGTTCTGCTGTCTTGCCAAGCGGTAGGTAGGAAGGAGTGAAGCCAAGGGGTTCACTAGCAAAGCCATGCGTGTTTAAACGATTGCCCCTGTTGACGATCATTGCCGATAGATGTCCCCCGGCACTGTCGCCGGTAACAGCAATTTTAGAGCCGTCTCCTTGGTAGCTCGCGACATTGTCTTTCACCCACAACACAGCACCGAACGCGTCTTCTACTATTTCGTTGAGGGTAACCGTGTTGTCTTTGTCTGAAAGCAGTCTGTAGTTTACGTTGCAGACAACATACTCACTCTTGGTTGCCAAATAGGATGATGCCTGATCCATTATCGACTTGTTATTAATCAACCAACCGCCACCATGAAACATGACGACTACGGGGTAGGGGGCGTTACCCGTATTTGGTGTGTAGATGTCCATGGTGAGGTCAAACCCATCCGGGGATGCCCACAGTACGTCCTTGGCAACTGTGTATTTGCTGGGATCATTGTTTTCCGGTAGTTCAGGGTTTTCCGCACATGAAAATATGAGTAGCGATAGTATGAACCAACACATTCGTTGGTTCGTGTTGGCTGGTTTGAGGAGAGGTGTCATCGAAACTACTTACTCAGAGGAAAGGTGAAGGGTACAACACCCCGCAACGCTTTACGCCTAACTGCTTTCCAATATGTTCACAACGCAGTAGCTTAGACAAAACCACGGTCGCTGCAACTTAGGAGAACGGGAAATGAGTGAAGAAAATCGTAAGAAGGGCATAGAGTTAATCGGCAAGCTATTTGGACCGCCATCGGGGAAAAGTACTCCTCAACCTCAACCCCTCGGACGTTATACGGTAGAACATCTTTTTGGTGATGTCTGGCAGCAAGATGATTTGACCCTGCAGGAACGTTCACTGGCGACGTGCACCATTCTATTTGCACTGAACCGACCCGAGGAAATGCAACTGCACTTCACTGGTGCAAAAAACGTTGGCGTCGAGCGGTCAAAACTAGTTGGGGTCATATCCCACGGCGCCCACTACGCCGGTTGGCCGAATGCTATGGCGGCGCTAAGGGTGCTTAATGACGTATGGCCAGAAGAAGAGTAAAAATCGCCCGAAAGGAGTGTATGGATGTTCGCTGAGAAAATGGACGCGGTATATCTTGTGCCAACTAAGGATGGTGGTATTTACGAGTATCGCAAAGTTAACAAGCCCACAGCGTCAGGGTCTCAAGTCCTGGTTCGCGTGCATGCGGCGGGTACGAATCGCGGTGAAGTTCTAATGGTGAAGAGTTTCAGGTCTGACAATCCGCGGCTGAAGCCTGTGCCATCGGGAATCGAGTTCGCTGGCGAAATTGTTGAGGTTGGACATGACGCCACAGGTTGGCACGTTGGTGAGCGTGTTATGGGCCGAGGCATTGGCGGTTACGCTGAGTATGCACTGGCTGGCGCGATGACATTAATGCGCATTCCTGAAACCCTCAGCTACGCAGAGGCAGCGGCTATACCCAACGTGTTCATCACTGCACACGATGCCTTGGTCTCCAATGCCCAGATGCAGAAGGGGGATACGGTATTGATCACAGCAGCCTCATCTGGGATCGGTACAGCAGCGATTCAACTTGCCAGGTACTTTGGTGCAGAACGAATATTTGCGACGACCCGAGATGCCAATAAAGTTGCGGCCATAAAAGTGATGGGCGCGGATCTGGTGCTTGATACCAGCAAACCCAACTTCACCAAGATTATTGAAAACGAAACCGATAAAGACGGCGTCGACATCATCATCGATAGCGTTGGTGGTCCAATGTTTGCTGATAATTTGGCGATGCTCGCTGTAAAAGGTCGCATTGTCTCAGTGGGTAGAAATGCTGGAGAAAAGGGTGCGATCGACCTAGATGAAGTGGCTAACAAGCGCGCTCAGATACTTGGCGTGACGTTTCGCACACGCACGCCGCAGGAAGCTTGGCGGTGCTTTGAAGTTTTCGTCGAAGATTGTATGCCAGGCTTCGCAGACGGATCTTTAACGCCAGTTTTAGACAGGACCTTCGAATTTGATGCGCTACATGATGCGCATGCCTACATGATGAGTAATCGTCAGGTCGGAAAAATTGTACTGACGCGAGAATAAGGAATACGTCATGACACGTACAGCAGTCGTCATTGGAGGT
>JBNMMV010000328.1:0-4797 GCA_051270205.1 Limisphaerales bacterium | reverse complement strand
ATCTAGGCTATGAAGTCCATTAAACAACCATCGATAGAGGCGGCGACTGCGATCCACCAGAGAGAGAATTTCTCCCGAATGGACATCAACATGAATCCACGTTGAAGCGGTATCAGCAAGTTCTACTCTTACCGTTCCACCCGGCAATTGGCCTTCACGAAGGTGCGTGTAGGTGTCCAAGGGCTGAACAACACTGGTGTGGAAGATCGTGGAACCAGACCAAGCTGCACCAATGACACGAGAGATTTCCTTTGGATGAAGACCAGGTGTATCGACCAATCCACCTTCATTCTTCGCTACGATAATTTCTGCACCACCAAAAGCATGTAGTGTTATTTCACGCGTATTTCTATAGGTACTAAGTTCTTTGACGCTAACTTTTGCCGCTATTTCGCTCATAGTTAACCCTCGAACTGATTTCGCATGCTCAATTGTCGGGGTCGATTCCGAGAATAAGCGGCCATGATCCATCGACAGCCAGCCGCTAAATATCCAACTCACTACAAACAATCCTGAAAATAACCCGACCAAGTGATGCCACTTCATCCAGCTCCGAAAAGGGCTCAGCAATTTCTGCCCAGACCGACGTATCTTTAGCAAATGCCAAACGCCCAAATAAACCCCAATGGTTGCGCCCACTATTCCAAACAGGGATAACCACCAGACCACTTGATCCCACAGCACCCAATGCTTGCGTAGCACAGTTGGATATATCCAATGGACTACCGCACCCAGATAGTTCCAAAATCGTTGTTGCGCCGACGTTCTCTGCAGGAATTCACCTGTTTGTGCCGATATGTAGAGGTGCGTACTTGCTGGATCATCAACCTCTACCCGATAAAAAGGCCGATAAAGATCGAATTTTTCATGCACGATCCATTGGTCGTATTCCATCGGACCATCGACTACAAAGGGTACAGAGGGTACAGAGGGAGTGCCAAGGGCAGCGTCGGCAATGGCGATTACACGCTCTTTCGAAAGTAGCGTAGCTCTACTCAGCACATCCGCATATACCGTACGCAACCCATCAGTATCATTTTCACATACGTATACTGGTCGGGTTTCTAACGAGATCACTCGCAGTTCGTTAATTTGATCTTTCCCACAGAGCCCCAATGCTTGGTATGGCTCGACTTCCATCACAGCAGTATTAATAGGTTCAAGAAATCCCAGCCGGTCCATCTCCGACAACGAAGGAAATGCAACGTACATCATGACGATGCCACTGAAAAACCACATCGTAAAAAACAGGCACAACACAATGCCAAGCCATCTATGCACAAAGACCAGCAGCTTTGTGAATGTGTTGGCCACTAGAGCGAGGCTTCGATGCTCAACTCATATGTTCGAGGTGACCCTATTAAGACTTGGTTGGCGTATAGGAACCCAGGATCCGTTTGACCAAGATAGAACACATCAGACCACGAGACGTATTCTTCGTTTGCTACATTATTCACGCGCGCACTCACTCTAATGTTCTTGTGGGTCCATGCAGCGAATACATCAGCTAGGACGTATGACTTGAGAGTAATGTTATTGGCGTTGTCTCCAAAACGATCATCCACATATCTAAGCGATGCACCGATCTCTAGCGGCAGATTCTCAATCTCATAGCTCGCCCACAGATTGGCTGTCCATTCTGGAACATTGGGTGGCGTATTACCGGCAAAGCTTACAAAGTTCGCTGAGCGTGAGAACTCGGCATCGGTGTAAGCGGCATTCGCACCGACCTGCAGTTGCTCGCTTGCAGCCAATGTAGCGGATACTTCAATTCCGTGGGACTCTCTGCCTCCCACATTAGCGGCACTATCTACCCCTATTTGCTCTAGTACATCGTCACGTTCTATATCGAAGTAGGCGACCGTGGCTTCCGCACGACCCTCCATGAATATCGCTTTTAGTCCAACTTCCCATTGTTGCGCATCCGTTAGGTCAAAATCTTCTCCTGCGCTGACTAAAAATATATTGGAGTTAACGGGGTCTTTAGCATCGCTGTACTGCGCGTACGCGACTATATTTTCAGTGATATTAAAAACTGCGCCGAGACGCCAGCTCATCCAATCAAAGTCTCTATCGAAACTAGAGGCTTCGAGGACACCAGCAGCATTGAAATTCTCTCGATCAAGCGCCATTTCTTCGTAACGAAGTGCCGCAACGAGTGACAATCGATCGCTGATTTTCAACCTATCCTCTACAAACACCGCGCGCGTTTCAATATCTGTGGGGCTTACCCCCCGCAGCTCTACAGCTCCATATCGACCCGGAGTAGGTGAAAACGGATCAACAGAATCTCCTGGCGCTAATGGTTCCGATCGGCGAAACCCTCGGCTACGTTCGAAATCAAGGTGGGTGATCTCAAAACCACCGAGCCATCGGTTTTCCATACCCGCGACGTCAAAATCGTATTGGGCCGTAAATCGATTGCCAATCAGGTCTTGGTCATGGAAAACGAAAAAGTAGCCGTAGTAACGCTGAATTTCTCCCGTTTGGGTACACACATCCACCACTTGGGTGCAGTAGATGTAGCCTTCGGCGTTCAACCACTCACGATCGGCATCAAACTTGTAAAGGGTGTTTTTAAACGTGAGATTTTCGCTCGGCGCCCAAGTGACATCGGCGCGGACAAATAACTGATCTGATTCGGCACGACTGTCACTGACATTGTAATTTCTAAACCGAGTGGCCTCGTCCAGTGTCTCTCCGGTTCTGGTGGAAATGACATTGTTCATAGGGCGACGGGCTGAAGACGTGGGTACGAGCGGCGTACCCCAGTAATCCGCCAGGTCATCATCAAGATAATCCACACTTAGTTTCACCGATAGCCCATCGCTTGCTTGCCACAGTAAACTAGCGGTTGCATTCAAAGAGCTCGGATCCATTCGATCGACATAGCCGTCTGACTCTCGCTGACTAACGTCAGCCCTATACCAAACAGAATCACTCAATGAGCCACCCGCTCCCACGCCAATTTGGTAGGTGTCATAACGGCCATATGACGCCAGTACATCTAGTGTTTTGGGTTCACCAATTTCTGCACTTTTATTAACCGTATTGATTGTTCCGGCAACGGCCCCTTGCCCATGTAACACGGAGTTCGGTCCGCGTAGAACTTCGATTCGATCGAGATTAAAAGTGTTTTGCGGTCGCATAACCATATTGGCAGGACCAACCCATAATCCATCTCTGAGAATGGTGATTTGAGACCGCGTAAAGCCACGCATAGAGAAGGTAGAAGGAGCGGCGGGCGACTCACCTGCAACTACACCCGGTAAGCTTTGTACTGCCTCAGATACCTGCTTGTACCCTCTGGCACGCATGGTCGTTGCATCAATAATTTCAACAGTCGCTGGTGTTTCTAAAAGCGACAAGCCAAGACGGCTGCCCGCATCAGAAGGCTGGGCAAGACCGAGTTCACCAATAACTTCGCCGACGACTACAATTTCTTCGACAAACTTTTCGGCTGGTTCTGCACCGCAAACGTTGGGCGTAGCACCTAGGCATAAAGCCAAAGCAATGATGCTCACGCAATTGGATTTGCAATTTACTGTGGGCGTCATTCCTTCAATACCAATTCTGTTACTTTGAAGTGGAGTAGCCTAAGCATCGGAAATAATATTACAACCCCGCATCTCGATTTCTAAACCGTACTTATTCCTCATACCGAATTTTTCCTTCCCGACAAAGCAGCCCACCCATATTTGATGTCCGCGAGTTCTTCTCTAGTCTCGGCCCAAGGATTGCTTTCCAATTCTGCAAAGCCGCGTTCAATTTCGCTAAAGCCACGGGATTCGTAGAACGTCTGCGCGCGAACGTTTTTTTGGAATGTATATAGTTCAATACCATGAGGTGACAACACTTTTGCTTGGTTCAGAAGCGTAGTACCAAGCCCTAAGCCTTGGTAGTCGACATTAACGTACAAATGATCTAGCGCCCCTGATGCCAATACCATAAAGCCCGCGACGGTGGACGACGAGCGGTCGATTGCAACCTGAATACTGCTCGGATTAATAGAACAAAAAAAATCTAGCTGCCCATTCAACGCTTCGCTGCAGTTTTGCTCCTTCAAACTCATTGAGCGCTGAAAAGATTGTCGCCACATCTTCACCAATTCCAAGCCATACTCAGCTCGGTACGCCACTATTTCAATCTCTTGGATGCCCATAAAACTGCCCTTCTAGATCTCGACCTCCAATTTTATCCGTTGACGACAAGTCTGCAATGTGTAGAGCCCGAAATTCGCTTATCGCTTCCTGAAATTCCGGATCACGTGGGGTAAGCTTCACTTGGCTCTTAAACCGAATAGCAAGAGAGAAGACAATGGCGAAAAAACCCAGTTACGTAGGATTACTGAACGCAGTCGCAAACGGCGAACGTGGCGGCCATGAACTATTTAAGGCATGGGGTGACACGACCAAAGACCCAATGCTCAAGCCAACGCTTGATATGGTTGCTGTACGTGAGATGGAACACAGTTGGGCGTTTGAGAAACGACTCTCAGAATTGGGGTTCGGTCTCAAACCCATTACCAACAAGAAGCTCAAGAAACAGGTTCGGTTCTTGAAGTCCAACGCAAGTGATGAGGAAAAGTTCGCATCGTTTGGCGTTGGTCAAAAAGAGGACAGTCGAGTCGAAGATGGCGGTACCGATGGCCTGCTGCAGATTCTTGCTGACAAGACGATCGACCCACACACTGGTGAATTGATGGGGCGGTTTATTAGCGAAGAGCGTGATACCGGCAGACAGCTCATTAAGGCGTTCAAAGCGATGCAACGGAGAAAACCCGCCAAGAAAACTCCG
>JBNMMV010000327.1:0-4798 GCA_051270205.1 Limisphaerales bacterium | reverse complement strand
CGGGAACAACCCACGAGAAGTGTCCGAGCGTTGAGGCCAAATGTTGACGGAGCGACCCCGAAGGGGAAGCCGAGGATTGTCTGAGTGCCAGCCTTTTTGCGCGTTTTGCGCGCAAAAAGGCTGGTCGAGTTCCGCAGGCTAGCTCCGCCAACGTTTGGCCTGCGAGCACTTCTCGTGGGCTGTTCCCGCCAGTTTCCAGCGTGTCTAGGTAGTCTCTGTGACTTTTGGGACAGGAACTAGTTAGGAGGCGGCGTCGCGCAGTTCTTTGGGTATTTTTAGATCGTGGACTAAACCCACCACGCTGAGCGTCTTGATCAAATACCAAGTAACGTCGACTTGCCACCAACGAAGACCGTGGCGAGCAGAATTGGGGTAATGGTGATGGTTATTGTGCCAGCCTTCACCAAAGGCCAGTACACCAATGAAAACGTTGTTGGTCGACGCGTCACCAGTATCGTAGGATTGGCTACCATAGCGATGACAAACCGAATTCACCATGAAGGTGACGTGCCAGGTGAATACGGTACTAATGAAGAAGCCCCAAACCATCATCTGTAGACCTGAGGTACCGAGCTCCGGGTTAACGGCTTGAAGCCACGCACCCAATCCGTACATGCCCGCAATCTGCAGCACAATCAACCAGACATAGTGCCTCTGCAGGGCTTTAATCTCTGGGAATTTGTGTAAGTCTCGTGAATTTGTACCTTTTTCATTAAAGGCTTCATCAGACATCATCCATCCCATATGTGCCATCCACATACCCTTAGTAACGGGGGAATGAACATCCCCTTCTGTATCTGTAGTTGCATGATGCGATCGGTGATGGGCAACCCACCAGAGTGGTCCACCTTGCACTGCCAAGCTGCCTGCCAGCGCCAGTAAAAATTGCACTACCCGGCTCGTCTTGAAACTTCTATGGGCGAGCAGGCGATGAAAACCAGTTGTTACCCCCATACCCTTCACAACATACATTCCAAACGCTACAAAGAAAGCGACCGCACTGACACCAGTATAAAATGCCAATAGGCAGACAATATGAAAAACAGCCATACCAATGACGACGCTCATTACCTGGGGCTTAACACCACGAGCATTGCTAGCAGTCTCAGACATTGTTACCTACTGAAGATGATTTAGGCGGATATTAACTTACAATGGACCAAGGGTCAGCCGCTTTATTTTCGGCGGGATTCGATCTAAAAGAGTTCGAAAACGGTCCAGGGGCCACTCAAGCGTTGGTAAACAAAGGCGCTCAACTGTTGCTTCGCTGCTTTTCACATCCCCAACCGATGGTGGCAGCATGCACCGGTCACGCTGTAGCCGCGGGAGCGCTACTTTTGCTAGCAGCAGACAACCGCTTGGGTGCGGCAGGAGACTTTCGTCTGGGTCTCAACGAGACCGCCATCGGTATGTCGCTGCCAGAGTTTGGCTTGCAGTTGGCCGCAGCGCGCTTGTCTAAGCGCCATCACACTCAGGCTGATGTGCAAAGCGAGTTGTTTGATCCTGAATCTGCAGTTGATGCTGGCTTTCTCGATCAGGTATGCCCACCAGAATCGTTGCTTGAACAAGCAATAGAACTCGCCGCAAGGCTTGCACAGCTACCTAGCGATGCTTATGCGAAAAATAAGAAGGATAGCCGTCGGCAATACATTGACGCGATTGCAGCGAGCCTTTAACTGACTTTTTCCGTAATGTTGGGCGGGACGCTGTCTGGGACAGAAAAGAAATTAGAACGGCCAGTATCGCGTTCCATGGTCTCCCTGCATTCCGCTTTGAGCATGCAGCTAAAGCAGGAAAGAACGGGGATCATTGCGAAAGCAGAAAGCAGCATGCCAACGCCTTCAAGAGCCGCACCGGATCGATACCACTCTTCGTGGAAGTGCGGTGCCATTTTGAAGAAGACTGCGAAGCAGAAGAACATAACGGCTGTTGTTCCCACCGCGAACACACGAGCGAGGACCAAATGCATGTTGGAATATAGCGTGGCAAAAGCGCAAATTGCGCCACTTGCGTAAAGGAGAAGGAATGTAAAGGCAGAAGAATGCGGTATGAAAGCATGAATAATAGCTAGCGTGAGTAGGATACAACCAATTATTCCTGTCACCATCCGCATAAATGTTTTCCTTCAAAAAATGCATATTTACGTGCGTTCCCATTGTTTTGACCCAGCGCTTTCAAGTCAACCCTTTTGTTACACAAAGTGACAACATATTGTAAAAACAGCCTATTGGTGGGCAATTAGGTAACCATTTCCTTTATAAGAGCATATTCCTTTATCGCTAAAAGACATTAGGGGCCTTTTCTCAGCTTTTTTGGCTAGATCGGGCGCTAGCCATCTTTAGCCCATATTAGTCGACTTTAGCCTACCTCACCCGATTTTCGCCGACTGTCCGCCATCTACTGGCAAGGCCACACCTGTAATGAATTGTGCTTCGTCCGATGCTAAAAACAATGCCGCGTTCGCCACATCCCAGGCACTACCCATTTTTTTGCCCAGCGGCACAGCAGCGTCACGCCTGGCAATCACCTCCTGGCGTTGCTGACCCGCAGCAACATTGCCTTCGATAGCCATAGGCGTATTCATAAGACCAGGCATAATTACGTTTGCACGGATTCCGTATTTCGCGTTGCTCATTGCCAACGCTTGGGTATAGGCATTAACGGCGGCTTTGGATGCTTTATACGCAGTAAGATTTGAGGCGGAAGCAACTGCAGCTACCGACGAGATATTGATAATAACGCCTGAACCTTGTTCGCGCATGAACGGCAATACCGCCTTACAGGTGAACATAATCGATTTAGCATTAGTGGCAAAGATTCGGTCCCAAACCTCTTCGGTTAAAAAACTGGGGGTCGCATCACCTGCGCCAATTCCTACATTATTGTGCAATATATCGATGCCACCCAGTTCAGCAACGGCCTCAGCTAAAGCCGCATTCACCTCTTGTTCTACGGTGACATCACAAGCCAGAGCGAAACTGCTGCCACCCTCCTCAGCAATCATTGCGACTGTGTCTTCGGCTGACTCAAGCCTTCTGTCTAACACTGCAACGCGAGCCCCTTCCTGAGCAAACCTCAGCGCTGTCGCTCGGCCGTTTCCTATCGTCGCACCAGGGGTTTGGCCACCACCAACAACGATAGCTTTCTTCCCAGCTAAGCGGCCCATTACACGTCCCATCCGGGCAAACCTTCATCCAACTGCACACCAAAACTATTCAATGCCATAGACACAAGATTGTATTGTCCCACCGTAAAAACGATGTCCATCATCTGCTGGGTTGAATAGTGTTCGGTCAAGCCTGCCCAGGTTGAATCGCTGACATGGGCATCTGCGTGCAACTCATCCGTAGCAGACAACAACAACCGATCGAGTTCGTTAATGCCTGACGTGTCCGGACCGGTCTTACACAACCTTATCTCTTCATCTGACATTCCAGCCTCACGGGCAATGACCACATGTTGGCCCCATTCGTAGCCTGCCTGACAGAGAAATCCGATGCGCAGAATAAGCATCTCCCTGTCACGGACACTCAACGTGGATTTACCTAGAATATGATTGGCAAAAACCATCCAACGTTTGCCTAACGCCGGGTGATTAGTGAGCGTTTTAAAAATATTGAAGACACTCTTTCGCTTGGCAAATGGCTGCATCATCTCTTGTGCTTCAGCGTTCCACTCATCTGCCTCTAGTGCTGGGACGCGCGGTGTTGATAATCTCATGTCTTCTCCCGGTGTTAGATTGATACAAAGTAATATACTCGTATCCTCTACCATTACCTATTTCAGCTATAACCTAAGTTACCCATTACCTAAACTGGCGCCCAGGAGTGCAACATGAACATTATTGTTGAACAAGACGAACACGTTCGTATTATTACCATCCACCGCCCTCACGCGCGTAATGCAGTCGACGGGCCCACCGCCACAGAGCTGGCCCAAGCCTTTCGTGATTTCGACCAAGATGATGACAGCTACGTCGCGATCTTAACGGGCGCCGAAGGCACCTTTTGCGCTGGCGCCGACCTAAAAGCAGTCGCCTCAAAACAAGGCAATAAGGTCGCCCTGGAAGGCGACGGACCAATGGGCCCTTCCAGAATGCTGTTGTCAAAACCCACCATCGCGGCCATCGAGGGGCATGCCGTAGCAGGTGGTTTGGAACTCGCTGCTTGGTGCGATCTACGAGTAGCCGCTAACGACGCAACTTTTGGTGTGTTTTGCCGCAGATGGGGTGTGCCGCTGGTTGATGGAGGAACTGTTCGTTTGACGCGCTTGCTTGGCGAAAGTCATGCAATGGATCTTATTCTGACCGGCCGAGGTATACAGGGCTTGGAAGCCCAACGAATGGGTTTAGTCAATCGCCTAACCGAACCAGGCCAAGCCTTGAAAGAAGCCATAGCATTGGCCAAATCTCTTTGCAGATTTCCACAAATGTGTATGCGACACGATCGATTGTCTGCTTATCAACAGTGGGATAAGGATTTAGATTCAGCGTTACAGCAGGAGACAGACCTAGGACTTGCAGTTATTCGTTCGGGAGAAACCCAAGCGGGCGCGGCTCGCTTCGCCGAAGGTAAAGGTCGTCATGGTGATTTCGACAATCTTTAGATCTTTAGATCTTGTGTCCGCAACAATAACGCCGCACAGTAAAACGATACACATTCACGAGGATTATCGACCATGACCTTCAGTAAAACTCAATCGTTCGGTGTCACTATGTTCCCAACCGATTATTCCATCCAACCGGTTGAGCTGGCCAAAGCAGTGGAAGAGCGCGGTTTGGACAGTCTCTTTTTCCCTG
>JBNMMV010000326.1:0-4840 GCA_051270205.1 Limisphaerales bacterium | reverse complement strand
GTGGACTTGCGCCATCAGCCAGGAGCGATACCGATTGCGATCCTTTGGGGGAAGGGAATCAATACCCTGCGCGCGCCCTTTTGCCAATATCTCACCGAGATCCTGAGATAACGCGAGTTCGCGTGAAGCCCGCTCAATTTGATTCACACGGACAATGTAGTTCTCCGCCAGTGCCATGCGTTGCGCCGCTTCCATCGCGCGGGTGTTCTGACGAATCTGCGCGGTCAGGTACACGAGCGTAGCGACAACCGCTACTGCGCCCACGAACTCCCCATAGTTGCCCAACAATTGGGCGAATGCCTGATGATCCATGATTTCCTCCTCGTGTGAATGAAGAGAGGCTATCTCAGATCACGAGGGACGGCGAATGTCGCTTATGGGCCGTGGGCTCAATGGGTCGATGCAACACCCTAAGGAACTCGCCGAATGAAGGATAGACGTTTAAAGAATCCGCTGTACGCAGACCCATCTAGTGCGGGGTCTAGCGGAGCGTTGCGTTGACCGGTTGAGTCGGCAAACCGTAATCGACGTTCCGTCCGCCATTTTACCTTTATTTAGGGCTAGAATTGGCGACTCGCTTCGCCAGTAAATAGAAAACGCCATGCCTTTAGAGCAGCTTGCAAACGTCGCCGAAGTCCTTGGAATGTTCGTAGTCGCGATTACGCTAATATTTCTCACAGTGCAAATGCGTCAGAGTACTCGAGCCACCAGGTCTGCCAGTGCAATTCAAAGTACTTCGACCGTTACTGCTTGGTATAGAGAGGTGGGGAACAGTGAACAGTCGTGCGCTTTAATGTACAACGCTCTAGCAGATCCAGAAGCTCGAACGCCCGAGGAGTGGATCCAGTTCGTATTCATTTTTCATGGGCTGCTCCTTGCCTTCCAGAACAGCTACTACTTGGTTAAAGAAGGCACCCTCGACGAGAGAATCAACGACTCATTCACTGAGGTACTGGTTTCTATCAGCGATCAGCCGGGGTTTCTTCAGTATTGGAGGCAACGAAGATCCTTGTTCCTCCCAGAGTTCCAGGATTATGTGAACGCAACCATATCCTCAGGAAGCGGAGGCTCTGAGGGTATTTTCAGTAACATCAATAAGACGGACGCTCAGGAGGTTGATGGCGGCTCGCTGGCTTAATCCAAAGGCCGCTCCTGGCCGAACTGGGAAGTAGGATCGCACAACCTGCTGTCTGCATAGAGAAATGCTCCCAGAGACTAGAACACAATTTGCAGTAAGCTCACTTCATTGACATTAGGAGTAGAACCACCGTGAAAAGCCAGGCCAGTTATGTACGCACGCCTGACAACGGAGCGATTAGCGGCAATGTCCCAGTTTGAGTTTGTTTTCGTTCTTGTCTCCATCGTGGCGGGTCTTGCGTTGACACGGCTACTCTCGGGCCTCAGTCGGTCACTGACACAACCACGAAAGCAAATTGACCTCGTACACACCGCAATCGCTTTCGCCTTTACCGTGGGGGTGTTCGTTGTTTGGTGGGGTATGTTCCGCTTCAAGGTGATTGAGGATTGGAACTTCACCTACTATGCCGTGGTAATGATGTACGTCTCGACCTATTTCGTGGTGGCTTCGATACTCTATCCCCAACAGGCTTCGGAAGTCCCACGATTCTCTGAAATTCGAGTTCCGCTTTGCGTTTTTCTCGTAATCCTTGTTGGGCTTGAATACCCCTATTTGAGTATCATAGGTTACTGGTCCGACCCTTGGTGGTATCCCTATCTTGCGGGTTTCTTAGCGATCTCAGTTGTGGCTTGTCCATTATTGCGCTCTGAAACGTACGATAAGTTTTTGGCCATGCTCTGGCTGTCGCTTTGGGTTGGATGGGGTTTTTTCGCCAGATTTACGATTGCATAATTGTCGAGGGTGGATGATAGCTCCTGGCCGTTAAGCGACGATTTACGAGCTTACTGGTCTGACTGTAATGGGTTCGTTAGCTGCCATAGCCTGAGAAACAAGAATCTGGCAGATCAGTGCCCACAGCAGACAATCAAGGGCTCGTCAGTGAGTCAGGGGCTGAAATATCTCGTGGTTTTCGTTATTGGAATACGAACCTGCGAACTTGACGATGTGCGGTTTCAATCCAGGCCACTTTGAGATCTTTACTTCAACGTCTTCGCAGTAGATTTTGTACATATGAGCATCAATCAATCCTTGCTCATGGGTAATCGCCGTCGTTAACCAAATACCTGTAAGCAGCGGAATGAAGCCATCGACTTGTTCCTGTTCTTCGGCTGACTCCACCACGTAGTCAGGGTCTTGCATCTTCGTTAAAAGCTCCCGGATTTCAGAATTTGTAGCAATCAACGTATAAACATGTGCGTACATCTGCTGCAGTTCTCTTGCACCTGTAGCCTTCGATATCCGATTTGCTTGAGTCAACTGCTTCCCAAAATAAATTAATGTTACAACCACAGCTATCGCTCCGAGTATCTCGCCGACAGCACCAATCGCATCCCAATCCATCTTCCTCTCCGTTTCTAGAAGATAGTACCTGAAGAACTTGTAGGGCTGCTATTGGCCGTTCACGTCGATTTACGAATGGGTTAATCTGACTGCAATGGGTTTGTTAAGCGTCATACGTTTCGAGACAAGAAGCTGTCTCAGATCTGGTTTTGCCCCATTTCAATGGACAGTTTCTAAAGATCTGGTTGACCGCTTTTCGAAGTCTACTGGACTAATGTTGCCAAGGTAACCATGGCGTCGTTTTCGGTTATAGAACACCTCGATGTAGTCGAAGATATCAGCACGCGCGTCCTCGCGTGTGCGGTATCTTGTTCGATTCACTCGTTCTCGCTTGAGTAAGCCGAAGAAGCTCTCTGCAACGGCGTTATCATAACAGTTGCCAGTGCTGCTCATGCTGCACTCGATATTGTGCTTCGCCAACTCATCTCGGAAGTCATCGCTGGTGTATTGCCCACCACGATCCGAGTGATGAACTAGATCACCTTGAGGCTGTCTAGCATCGATAGCCATTTTCAACGCATCGATAACAAGCTTTCTATGCATCCATTGACTCATCGACCAACCCACCACTCGACGTGAGTACAAGTCGATGACTACCGCTAAGTAAAGCCATCCTTGATTCGTTGACACATACGTAATGTCGGCCACCCAACGATGGTTAGGTTTAGATGCTGAGAAGTTTTGTTCGAGTAGGTTTTTTGCGGGTGTGTGGCGAGGGTCTTGCCGTGTCGTGATTTTATATCGTCGCTTCGGGCAGCCTCTAAGGCGTTCTAACCGCATCAATCGCGCCACTTTGTGCCGACCGACACTAAAGCCTTCATCGACAAGTTCATCGCGGATCTTGGGACTGCCGTAGACGCCTTTGCTTTCGGTGTGCACGCGTTTGATCTCTTTGAGCAACTCACGATCTTGCTTCGAACGCACACTCTCTGGTCGGGTCCTCGCTGCGTAGAAACCGCTGCGAGAAACACGTAATAAGCGGCACATCATTTGAATCGTATAACGGTGGCGACACCGCTCGATACAGGCATACTTCACTTCGATTCCTTGGCGAAGTACGCCGCTGCTTCCTTTAGGAAATCTCGCTCCTTTTTGATCTGGGCTAGTTCGCGCTTAAGTGCCGTCAGCTCTTCGTCTCGAGACTGACCTTTGCCTGGAAAGGCATCACCACCCAGCACATGCAGTTCATCTCGCCAACGGCGAAACTGCCGTGTGCTGATCCCAAGCTCATCACAGACCGCTTTGTCCGTGATGTTCTCTTCGGCTGCCCTGCGTATGGCTTCCTTCTTAAACTCCGCGCTATAGCGCTTGTACCGCTTTGGTTTCGTCATCTGACACCTCCGGGAATTTTCGTCCCATTCTAAGTGTCCACGGATTTAGGGCAAAACCAGAGGGCACAATTGAGACCGTCGCCTAATCTTGGCCAATTGTCTGCTTACGCTGTAAGCAGTCATCCACGCCATCGCCAAGTCGCGATTCAGCCCGAAACGACCGATTGTCGTCGCACGTTCGTCTTTAGTTGCGTTTCTGATAGCTAGATTCGGACACCGGCGTTACTCCGCCGGACCGTGCTGGGGCTATACTTTCGACCGCATCTTCGAACCCTTCAGTCCAAAACCCTGTGTGTCGAACTTCCTCCCAGAACTTACGGAATACCGGAAATGTTTCGATTACCCAGCGAGCCGTTCGCAATTGAGGTTCGTCTTGGTCACCTATACCGACATCGAATTTTGCATTGATGTATTGAGCCTCATAAATATGGAACAGTGACTTCACGAAAGCACTAATGCGATTCCACTCTAAGTCTGTGAAATCTGGCAGCTGTTCCTGCAACGACACGTCGCAGAGCTTTGCAAACTCCGGATTTGCTGCGATTTCCTTATTCCAATCGGCGTAGCGATATACCGCCTCCCGCGCAGAGGTTGCTCTAGTCGCTCTCGTGTTCTGCTTTATCTGACCGCCTACATAGATGAGAGAAGCGATGACCCCAATAGCCCCTAGAGATTCTGCAATCGCGCCAATAGCACCCCAGTCCATACAACCCCCGTGTTTTCTCTAAAAGATGAAGACTATCTTAACCGCAAGCGAACGACTGTTCAGGGCACACTTGCGTCAAATCAGCAAAATCTAACCTATATCGGCTATTGGCAAAAGCAGCCACTCGTTTGCCCCGGTCTACCCGCAACTACGAACGACACGCTAAGGAACCAAATACAGTTGTTGCACTGCACAACGGTTTGTCTGCAAATGCGGTATACCAGTCATAGACAACGAATGTTAGTTTTTGGAGCACCTGACGGCTGCTTTGTCCGGATTGCTGCCTATTGCGGTGCACAATTCAGGTTCGGTCCAAGCTTGGTA
>JBNMMV010000325.1:0-4881 GCA_051270205.1 Limisphaerales bacterium | reverse complement strand
GGATGAATAGGAGGGTCAAGTAGGGTCAATCGACTAAAAAGACCAGGATGGTCGGCTTCCGCGGCTGCCGTCAAAATGCCGCCGTAACTGCTGCCAATGCCGTGGTCGATTTGCTCACAGCCAAATTGCGCAATCAGCAACTTCGCAACTTCTGCCACATCGGCGGCATAAAAACGCCAATCAGAATCTTCGGGCAGTCTCAGGGCTTGCGAATCTCCATGACCGCGCGCATCCATAGCGAAGACACGATAGTGCTTGCGCAAGAGCAGAGCCACCTCGGCCCACATCGCGCCACACATCCCATTGGCGTGATGCAACAGCGCAAGAGGCCTGTTTGGCAACTCCTCCACCCCGGAGTCCATCCCAAGCCCACCACTAAAGTCCCAACCGTTGATGCGTACCTTTCGACCAGGTTGGGCCGCATCGTTAACTTGCCAACTGCACGGAGACGCCACTTCTTCAATTTTCAAACTTCAACCTCTCCAATTTCTTCAAAGAGGGGACAGATCTGCGATCTGTCCCCGGTTTTTTCTATTCTCATTGTCCCTTCTTAAACACTTTTTTCTGTATTGGGCACTACATATTTAACGCTTTGTTCGCCCATTCACACAAGCGTAACAAAGTTATTCCCCGATGGCGGAATTGGGCATTGGCATCATCCAATACACCACCCCCATAAAGGTGATGCTCGTTTTGAGATGCACGATGCAAGAGTAATGGCCCCAACCACACGTCTTTCACGGCTGATGCCCATAAACACTGTTGAGCGACATCAGTGGCCACATCAAGACCTTCATACAGACCTCGTAGATCGCCGCCAAACAGACGGGGCTCTAGCTCATTGAATTGTTCCGCGGAAAAGAATCCATCAAAAATTGCATCAGGAATAAAGTTCCCAACGTCTTCAGCAATGGTGCCGTCACCAAAGAACGCTTCGCGGTGTGCCTATAGAAACTGCAATCCCTCACGCAGCTCACTTGGCCAATTCTGGGCGATGAGGGTCGCACGCCACTCAGGCGCTTTATCAGCCTCATTGCGACCATTTACCACCTTAACCACGCATCACCCGCCGTCTCGCTCTACTCGCGATATTGAGTGAGTTACCGCATTTCTTGGGTTATGGGTTACTGTCTCAGACAAGAGACGACTGTTTGCCATGATTTAGCGTTCACCTTTCGTTCAGGTTGGGTTTGTATGATTGAAAATAGGGACTAGAGGGCAAAGCTAATAGCAGGGGAATAGCCATGCGCAAGCAACTTACAACATTTTGGACGATCTTAAGCCTTTTCGGCTTTGCAGCCTTCACACAAGCAGAACAGGCCGCGGTTGAAGTAACACCAGCAAACGATCTAACACATGAAGAACTCGTGCAATTGGCAGGGCCCGTCGCACTGTACCCAGATGACTTGCTCGCCATTGTTTTGCCAGCATCTACCTATCCTCTGCAAATTGTCGCGGCAGCGCGATTCAGGGACCAAGATCAATCTGCTGAAGAGCCCGATCCCAACTGGGATGAGTCAGTTGTGGCACTACTGAATTACCCAGAAGCGCTGGCGCTGCTCGATGACGACATAGATTGGACCTGGCAGTTGGGTCAGGCGGTAATCGACCAGGAAAAAGCTCTGATGACCGCAGTACAGGACGTTCGCCAGCAGGCCTATGCCGCAGGCAACATTAATACTGACGACAAACAAAAAGTTTATGTTGAAAACGACGCAGTCATTATTGAGCCTGCTGAAGAAGACGTTATTTACGTCCCGTACTACGAACCCGCCGAAGTTGTGGTGTACCAGCCCCGCCCGGTCTACCACTATTACTCACGTGGCTACCCGTTGTACTACTACCCTTACGCCTCATACCACAACTTTTACGACGTAGGATTTTGGGGCTTAAGTTCTCTTTTTAGCCTGAATTGGGCGCATCACAACCTTTTCCACTACAGCCACAATCATCGTAGTCACCGTTACTATGGTCGCGACTATAATCGCCGTCACTTTTATCGCACCGACCGCTACCGCGCGCCACGCCATCATCAACGCCGTTGGTCAAGTCGAAGCAATCATGTAGCCGGACACTGGCGTCCAGCGAATCGATATATCGGCAGTCGTCAGCACAACAGAATTGAGCGTAGCCGTGATGGGCGACACGCGAATCGCCGTACAAACGCACGCGCAGATCATCGCGCTAGCCGCCACGTTGAACGTCGTGGACGCCATAACTATGCTGATGCCGGGCAACGTTCAGAAGCGCGGCAGCAGCGCCGCCAGCGAGTAGAAGGACGCCAGCGGGTAGAAGGACGCCAGCGGAATGAGAGCCCTCAGCGGGTAGAGAGCCGTCAGCGGGTAGAGAGCCCTCAGCGGGTAGAGAGCCCTCAGCGGGTAGAGAGCCCTCAGCTTGCAGATGGCCGTCGGGTAGAGAATAACCGGCGCGCCCGCAATCGCGACATCATGCGTAATGAAACCGGTACTGCCCGTCGTCAGCCAGATGGTCGTAGAGAAGGGTCAAGAGAACGGACCCGAGATCGTGCGAGAGATACAAACGCTGAACGCCGTGTACAGCGTCGGCCGGAACGGGCTACTGCTAGACGTAGCGAAGCTAGAACCGAACGCCAAGCACCCAACGTTACGCAACAACCTCGGGCAGCAAGGCAGCCCCGTGCTGCACGCGAACAACGTGCACCACAACAACAACCTCAGACAGAGCGTGCACCTCGAGTAGCACGTGTACCACGCGCTGAAAGTGCACCACGCGCCGAGCGTTCGCGAAGGGCTGAACCTTCACAGCGTGCCGAGCGAAGCCAGTCAAATCCCGCGTCTAGGCCAGAGCGAAGGGCTTCCGTAAATCAGCGAGGCAGAGCGGAAAATCGATCATCACAAAGGGCATCCCCACGTGGTTCACAAGGTGGTCGACGCAATCAGAACCGCCGAGCAACGCGTTAATATTCACTATCTCCTAATGCACTATCTCCTAACGCACTATCTCCTAACGCACTATCCCGCTGGTTTCAGCGGGTGTACGTTCTAACAGCCAAACAAACAGTATCATGGCCAGTCCCGCCACCGGACTCCAATAGAAAAACGCAACCCCAGCTTGCGACAAACCGTAGGTGATAGCGGTGGCCAAGGCAATCCCGGCCATTACAGTACGGAAGCGACCAATCCCAAACCTGGCCAGTACAATGCTGCCGAGAATCGCCCCATAGACATAGTTGGGGAGTTTGAAGGTTAGGTCTAACAGCCCTTCGCCTTGAAATGCCGCAAAGAACAAGGAGACGGCCAAAAACACCCCACCCCATAGGAACATCATCAGCCGCGCGACCAAAACGTAATGAGACTCTTCAGCATTGGGACGAATGTAAGGTGCGTAAATATGGGAGACGCTCAAGTCCGCAGCCTCAGTTAGAGCTGAGTCCAACGTCGAAATGGCCGCCGCAAAAATGGCTGCAATAAATAGCCCCGACAGACCCACAGGCATTTCGGTAATAACAAAATAGGGGAACACTCGATCGCTGGAAATTGCCAATTGTGCTGCCAAGTCTGGCGTCATTCCTTGATCTGCGTAGAACACCGCCAGAGCGAGGCCTACGCCAAGGATCACTATGTGTACAACATAAAACAGAGCTGCCCAGTTGTAGGCGGCTTGCGCATCCGTGACCGACCGACAGGCTTTGATACGTTGCCAGGTGCCTTGGGTGCTGCCTGTGGCGATATTTAGTGCGATACCACCGATAACCCCTGCCCAAATCGTATAGCGCTTTTCTGGCTCGGTTGAGAAATCAAACAGAACCCATTTCGCTTGTTCATCTAGCCAGCGGAAGCCTTCGCCGACGGACATGTCGATGTTGAAAACAACAAAGACCACCACAAACAGAGCACCCAGACTGAAAAAGACAAACAACAAAAAGTCGGTCCAAATTACCGTTTTAATTCCCGCTAAGGCGCTCCAGAGAATACTGATAGCCACCACAAATGACGCACAACCGAGCAAACCCCACCCAGAAATAACATCCAGGACCAGGCTCGCAGTGAGTAATTTCACCCCTGAGTTTATGATATTCAAGACCAAACCGAGGTACATACTTACCTCACCGGTGGCGGGATCCAGCCGCGCACCTATGTATTCGTAGCTGGTGTTCAAGCCCTTCGATTCGTAAAAAGGTTTGGCTAACAACATACCCACGGCAATTTTGCCCAACGCCAGACCCAGAATCACCTGAAAATATTTTAGGTCACCACCGTCGGCGAACACGTTAGCGGGGACAGCCACGAAAGTAACTGCACTCACCAGTGTTGCGATGATCGAGGCTGACACCGCCCACCACGGCAGTGTGCCGTCTGCTTGAAAGAACGAACGGCGACTGGTCACACCTCGGCTCAGGCGATGACCGAGCCAAGTCACACCCACCATGACCACCAAAATAACCGCAAGGTCGACGGTCGAGATTCCCGTATGCACGTTAGTCTAGGCGTACCACCCGCGTCCCCACATTACCGCCTGCGAGCAAATCTACAAACGCATCTGGTGCTGCTTGCAGTCCTTGCACTTCGTCGGTGAGACATTGCATCGCGCCGCTTTCTAGCCAGCCATGCATTTCCTGTCGTGCAGCGGCGAATTGCTTGGCGAAGTCAAAAACTAGGAAGCCTCGCATGTTGATGCGCTTGTTAACCAGAAGTCCTGGCACGCCTTTGGGTCCTGGCTCAGGTCGGTCCGTGTCGTATTGCGAAACCACACCACAGCAGGCAATTCGTCCACCTATATTCATGCGAAAGAGCGCGGCACCGAGAATCATGCCGCCAGTATTGTCAAAGTAGACATCGACACCATCAGGGGTGGCCGCTTTTAGTGCTTCTCGAAAATTGTCTTCTTTGTAGTTTACCGAAG
>JBNMMV010000324.1:0-4912 GCA_051270205.1 Limisphaerales bacterium | reverse complement strand
AATCCCGGTAAGCGAGAAGAACGCCAACATAGACATGGCGCCAATATCCCATCCTGTTACCCAGTGGCCAACAATGGCGCCGGTAAAGCCGAAGGGAATGGCCATCATGATGGCCAACGGCCACAGGTAAGACGAAAACACCCAGGCCAGTATGAGATAGATGAGTGCCAAGGTCAGTAGGCCACCGAGCATCATGGTGTCCAACATGATTTGATCTTGCTGGGTTTGCCCGCCAAGTCCGAAGGTAAGTTCGTATTTGTCTAAGATTGGGGTGAGTTGATGGTTCTCGACGTCATTGACTACGGATATGGCATTGTTAACGTCTTCGTCGACATCTGCGCTAATGGCCACCGCCATCTGTGTGTCGGAATGGCGAATGACGTCGATACCCCTTCGATTATATAGCACGGCGACGTTTGACAGTGGCACGAAATCACCTGCAACGGTTCGAACTGGAAAATTGTTGAGCGCGCCCAACGATTCTCGTTCGTCGTCAGGCAACATAACGCGTACTTCCAGTTCGCTGTCTTGTTCGTTAAATATTTGCACGCGAGCGCCGGAATAAGCGGCGCGTAACTGGGTGCCTATGGCGTCGGTCGTGAGTCCCAGTGCTCGGCCGCGTGGGGTAAGCTCAAAGATGATTTGCTCGCGTCCGTAGGGTAGGTTATCTATGACGTTTGAAATGCCTGGGTAGCTCGCAAGCAAACTTGACAGTTCTTCGGCACCGGCTTTGAGCTTGCTAATCTCATTGCCACGCAAGATTAAAGTGATGTCTGGCCGCCCGCCGTTAGCCCCACCTTTGACGGCTAAAGTAAATTGTTCGACGTAAGGTGGCCGCTGGACTTTTTCTCGCCAGGCGTTGGCAAAATCTTTTGGCGCGTCACTGCGGTCTTCTTCGAATGCGTACTGGGCTGCGAGTGCCGCGTACTCCTCGCCGTACCATTGGTCGTTGTTGAGGCGGGCGCGATTGTACTTGGTGACCCAGCCGATGATGTTCTTTTCATCTGTTGCTTGATTAACTTCGGCAAGGGTTGTTTCCAGGTGGGCCATGAACGATGCTTTTTCTCGCTCGCTGGCTGTGGATGCGAACTCGACGTTGGCCTCAATGGATTCGAAATCGAAACCCGTTACGAAATTGATGCCGACGTGCTGAGAGACAACCAGGGACAGGGCGACTGTCATCGCGGCACATGCAGCAACCAATGTGGTACCTGGGCGGGCAAGGCAGCTTTCCACGAGCGGCATGAAACGCTCGTCACGAAAGCGGTAAAAACGGGCTTCGAATCGGGAGCGCCAGTTCTCTGTCGGTGGTTTCATGTTAGCGAGACTGACCCGCAAATGACCAGGGAGTACCCAGAAGCACTCGATAAGAGAAGCCACGATTACGCAGAGCAAGACAGTCGGCAGCGCCAACACCGCCGCGCCCATAACGCCACCCATGATAAGCAACGGCAAAAAAGCCGCCATAGTGGTCAACGAGGAGGTGAGTACCGGTAG
The DNA here is from genome assembly GCA_051270205.1 of Limisphaerales bacterium. GTDB lineage: Bacteria > Pseudomonadota > Gammaproteobacteria > Pseudomonadales > Azotimanducaceae > UBA4421. The sequence goes on along the minus strand of JBNMMV010000324.1, from coordinate 3,415 downwards.
CCACATGCGTTTGGCACCGGCGACAGCCGCATCTTCCGGGGACATGCCTTGTTCAAAGTGCGTGACGATGTCTTCACCAACGACGATCGCATCATCGACCACGATGCCCAGTGCCATGATTAGTCCAATGAGCGCGATAATGCTAATGCCATAGCCAAACCCAGCGTAAAAGATGGCCAATGCCATCAAGAAACTGACCGGGATGCCGACGGCAACCCAAAATGCCGGTCGTGCGCGCAAGAATACAAATAGAACACCCAACACCAACACGATACCCGTCAGGGCGTTATCGAGAATCATTGAAAGCTGGGTGCCAAGCAGCCCCCAGATATTTGCGATCTCCTTTACTTCGACACCTTGGGGAAGGGTTGGGCGAACATCGGCGAGCCAAGATTTGACTAACACCTCTGCCTGGTAGGCATCAGCATCGGCAGAGCGCCACAAGGTCATCTCAATGGCCGGTTTGCCTTCGCTGGTGAGTAGCGGTTCGCCTCGTTGTGGGCGTCGCACCACGCTGGCGAAGTCTTTTAGCCGAATGAGTTGGCCATTACGCTCGATCTGTAAATTCTCAAATCCTAGTGGGTTGCGCTCTTGGTCTAGGCTGCGTAGTTGCCGCGAGCCTTGGCCACGGCCCACCGAACCGCCGGGAACATTCTGGCTGAGACGACTGACCTCCATCGCAAGCTCATCCAGCGTCATGCCAAGTTCTTGCAATCGTGTGCCGCCAATCAGTAAAGCGATTTCTTCTTTAGGCAAGCCATCGTAATAAATGCCTTCGATACCCCGGCGCATGAGGTCGCGCTCAAGACGCCTGGCGAGGGGGATGAGATCTGCCAGTTCTCCTGTACCGCTGATGAGCAGCGCGCTAATGGCCTCGGTGTCGATGTGGCGACGGATGACGGGTGGCTCGATGTCTTGCGGTAAGTTGCGGACATTGGAAACGCGTTGCTTCACGTGGTCCAAGGCGAGGGTCATATTGGCATCGTAGTTGAACGTTACTTGGATTTGCGCAGAGCCATTGATGGTGCGTGAGGTCAGCTCATGTAGCTCATTAACGGTTCGCAATTGTTGTTCGATGGGTATGGTTACTAGCGTCTCAATATCTTCGGCTGAAGCGCCTACCCAGCTCACCTCAATAAACACAATTGGAAAACTAGTGGGTGGATCGAGCATGGTGGGCATGCTGCGCACGGCCCAAAATCCCGCCAGGATCATCATCACCATGACGAGGTTGGCGGCGACTCGATGTTGAGCGAATTGCTTGATCACTTCTATTTATCCCTTTTTCCCAAACGCGAATAATTTGTCTGCTCTGCTAGTCGCGCTGCTATCTTTTTTACGCTCTTTCACTTTAGTACTCTTTCACTTTACTAATAGATTCACGATTCGTGCCAATTAACTGTCGCCTCAAACGCGCTAAAAGTTTGGGCTCTATGGGCATTTAGGGAAATGTCTTGGTGGGGAGGGCTGATTTTATTGCGCCCTGTGGCCAAGAGTTGGCCAAAAGTTAGCCAAGAGTTGGCCAAAATCGCTACTAGCACCGGTCGTGAAGTGAGCTGATGGATCGATGTATAGTGCCTCCTTCAAAGGGGTCAGAAGGGTTCAGGGGGATTAATGGTTATCTATGGTGTAGCACTGCTCGCGGTTTGCTATCTGGTGGGCATAGTTGTCGGTGACCTGCTCGGTCGGTGGGTCGGCGTCGATGCCAACGTCGGTGGCGTCGGCATCGCCATGTTATTACTGCTTGGGCTGACCTCGTATTTCGACAAGAAAGTCCCTTTACCAACTTTGACGGCTTCAGGCGTGAGCTTCTGGAGCGCCATGTATATTCCTATTGTCATCGCTATGGCGGCGCAACAGAACGTACTAGGGGCAATGAGTGGTGGCTGGATGGCGATCATTGCGGGCGTTGCAGCGGTAATGGCCAGTTTTGCGCTGATACCTGTACTCACTCGATGGTCCCGACGAGGAGCCGCCCATGACTGAGTTGGCGAGTGATCTGGTTCAGCTGCTGGCGAAAAATGGCTTGATTACAGCCTTTGTTTTTGTTGGTTTAGTGATGTGGCTATCGAATTGGATGTCGGCCAAGTTCACTCGTGGCCAGATACATGGCAGCGCCATTGCCATCGCCTTAGGGTTGGTGTTGGCCTATTTTGGAGGCCTGGCAGCTGGGGGTTCCAAGGGACTTGCCGATATTTCTTTATTCGCAGGTGTTGGGGTGTTGGGCGGGGCCATGTTTCGGGATTTCGCCATTGTCGCTACAGCGTTTGGTGCCGATGTAGGCGCGCTCAAACAAGCCGGTTGGGTCGGTGCTTTGTCGGTGTTAATCGGGGTGCTGTTGTCCTTCGCTGTGGGGGCGGTGATTGCAGTGATGTTTGGCTATACCGATCCGGTCGCCGTGACCACCATTGGTGCGGGTGCTGCCACCTACATTGTCGGTCCTGTTACCGGGACGGCCTTAGGTGCCTCGTCTGACATTGTCGCGTTAAGCGTCGCCGCAGGCTTGACGAAGTCTATTTTGGTGATGATCGGCACGCCGCTGGTTGCGAAAACCATAGGCCTGGATAACCCCAATGCAGCCATGGTTTATGGGGGTCTCATGGGCACCACCAGCGGGGTCGCAGCAGGCTTGGCTGCCACCGATCCTGAGCTTGTGCCCTATGGGGCAATGACCGCAACTTTCTATACTGGCGTAGGGTGTTTGTTGGCACCGTCAGTACTGTATTTCTTGGTGGTGGCAATTCTTAACTAGTGTCTGTCCCGAAAAGATAGATTTTATGTTTTGCTATTCGATACGGCATATGGGCTGGAGTAAAACGTTACACCGGCACCTGCGCCGCTCCGCGGTGCCCTTTCTCCGAAAACAAGCCCCGGCGCAAACGCCAGGTCTTTTTTCTGCGCCCGCGCTAGCGCGGGTATTCGGCATTGGTTTTAACGGCGTAACGTTTTACTCCAGCCCATATGCCTTTGGTGATAGCACAATCAGAAAAGACCCTTTCGGAAAAGAGCCTAGTTAGTCCTTGTCCAAAATAGTCAGAATTGGGCTGGCAAGAGTTGTAAGTTGGCTGGAAAGTCTGATTAGAGGTGTCCGAGCGTTTAGACCGAGTGTTGGCGGAGCGACCCCGAAGGGGGAGCCGAGGACTGTTTGAGCTCTGTTTATTAGCGCCTTTTGGGCGCTAATAAACAGGGCGAGTTCCGCAGGCTAGCGCCGCTGACGCTTGGGCTGCGAGCACTTCTAATCAGATTTTCCAGCCAACTTACAACCGGTGAGTACAATTGACCTGAATTTCTGGACAAGCCTTGTTAGTAGCTTCCCTTAATAACTTCTGGGCAACCCCAACACGTGCTCACTGACATAATTTTGAATCATCTCTTGGGAGATGGGCGCAATTCGCATGAGCCGGGCTTCGCGCCA
>JBNMMV010000323.1:0-4919 GCA_051270205.1 Limisphaerales bacterium | reverse complement strand
AGGTGGCGCCCTGGTTGGCGGTACCAGAAGGGGCCGGGCAGGGGCTTCCTTTTCCGTCTCGCGAAGATGGGCCAGAATTCTATCGATGACGTCCTGGTCCTCAATACAAGCGATGACTCTGACAGATCCGCCGCAGCGGGATATTCTGCCACCGATCGAGATTTCTCGAGCAAAATCAGGGGGTATTAATCCTTCCTATACGCTAAGATCGGAAAAGCATGCTATATTGGTCATTAATTGAACACTATAAAAATACTCTCCGAAAGATACTGCAGGGCTGCTCTATGCTGAAGACGCTACTCGCCATTTGCTGCCTGACATTGACGGTTAACGCAACAGCGGCAACCTGGACACTGAACAATGTCACGTTCGACGACGGAGGGATAGCCACCGGTTCATTCGATTTTGACAACGGCGAATATTTCAGTGTGAACATCAGTGTCTCGGGAGGAGACGAAACTTCGTTTAACTATACGCAACCCTGGAACATATCCTCAGACGATCAGATTTTTGAGGCTGGTGCCACCGAAAATCGTGGGTTTTACATCTGGTACCGTTACCTTAATTTTGGCTTCGACGGCTCGCTTAACAGCGGCGCAACCGAGTTCGATATCACCGGCCTGTCCCGTGAGGCAGAAGGTTGGAACGACTTTCCGTTCGGTGGGGGTCAATACTACCGGCGCTATATTGTCAGCGGCTCTGTTTCAACAGTACCGATCCCCGCAGCCGCATGGCTATTTGGTTCAGCACTTCTCGGTCTAGGTGTACTGAAGCGCAAGAAAGCGTAGATTGATCTAGTGATGAGTTAGTTGAGGGGTACTGACAAGTTAACTTATTTTCGCTGAAAAAGTGGTAATTGAAAGCAGCTATTTGCCCCGCAATCGAGCCAAAGTGGCGCTGGCCAAACTACTCTATCGCGCCAAGGGCCATTTTGTGTAATCCCAATCTACCACCTCAAGTTAACTTGTCAGTACCGTCACGAGCCTTCAGGTTACCTGAATGCGGGGGCTTGGCGGGAAGGCGCAACATGGTGCGCCGCACGCGATCGTCTATAACTCAGGATGCGGGCGTTACGTCAGTCGCAAACGAGGTTGCAAGGTTTCGCATTGGAACTTTTATCGGTGCTGACAGCGCGTCGAAGTCAAAGGTCGACATGTCCACACTGCGTACGCTGGGATTGTCGCTGGTTTGGAAATACACCTTCAAATTCTGTAAGTCATAAGACACCGTATACTGCGTCCCGCCATACTTGAGAACCTCAAGTTCTGCCGGATTCAATTTCTTGTCAACTGCCTCCATGGGAAGCACGAAATTTGAAAGAATGCGAATGGATTCATGCACCGTATCTTCGCCACCCGAAGTGTGCCGTGCTGTTTGCGTCCAAGCCAGCGCGCGGATAAACCGTGATGGAGGGGTAAAATCACCAGGCAACCCGATCAAGCCGCTGCCGTAGCCCATCGGAGCGATATCTATACCGTTGACATCTCTCGACGGCCAGGCGTCAGCACGCATGTTGACGTAGTTACGTGCGTTATTGATATGCCAGTCATAGGGCGGCGAATTCGTCAGAACACCCAATGTCTTGTCGTATACACTGAGAGCGCCATCTACATATTCAATAACGATCTGGTCACCACTTTTGTCGGTGACTGAAAAATGCACTGGCGCTGCCTCACCCAGTTCAGGGGTGACGATCGGTACAACCCTGATATTCTTAAGCCCCTCCCTGACTTCTGCAACCGTTGCGAAATGACCCAAAATAAAGCCCGAAACGTCGACAGGAGCTAGCGAGATCGAAGCCTTGTCAGGTTCATAAGCCTGATATTCAGCGAATCCCGGTAAGTAGAGCAATGAAACATTCAATCCCTCGGAGTTAACACCGTCACCAAAAAGCATCTGACCCAGTAAGGTGACACCTACAATATTATATTTCGCAACCCACTCAGCGCCGTCCTGCCCATCCGGCATTGTCATTGCAGAGAAGGCAGTGCCTGATGGCACAAATGTCATCTCCGGCGATAAGTCAAACGCACCCCACTCCATAGTTCGTGATGCAACTACAGTGCCATCAGCGCCTGTCAGTGTAATAAAAGTACATGCGCCTGCTGAACTAACCTGCAGACTCACCAATGCAACTGCAACCAGGTAAGAAACGATCTTAGACATGTTCATTTTTGCGTATCCATTTTGACAAAGAAATAAATGAAAAGTATAGAACATTTGCATGTACTCCGGACGGATTTTCTCTCTGGCTCAGTAGCCCGCTGATCAACCGATGCATTGTCGAAGTCAGGCACTTGATTTCTCTGCCAGTTACGTCTCCAGTGTAGCCTGCTAATTGCAGGTTGTGTATTTTTCTTCGGATCATCGTCCTGCTTTTACGATTATCAGTAGCCGGGACCTTGTAGTAGATTGAGAAAAGTGAGGGGGTATTAATACTTCCTATACTTGACGAAATAAAAGAGCCAGCGGGGCAGTCTTTTGCCCTGAAGTTATTAGCCTGTAGACGCTCGTTTACGGCGTCGGCGCGTCGCTGCTGTCTAGACCGGGTAGAAAGGCGTTATAAATGCCATTGATCGTCATGGTCGGGAATGCAAAGTCGATATTCTCGGCCGTAAACTGCTCTAGGATCGCCAGATTGACATCATGAGAGATGGCCAGACTTTGTGAGTAGTGGGTGGTAATATCCCAGTAGGTGCAGTTGATCAATAGTGCAGAATCTCCAAAGTCGGCGAAGTGCACTCTCGGCTCGAACTCGAAGGGGGCAGTGGTTTTCTCATCGAGGATCTTCCGAATGATCTCGACGGCACGTTTCATTTGGATCGGTGTTGTAGCATAGGTGACGCTGATAGAGATCTCGCAGCGGATATGGGGCCTGCGTGAGATGTTTTCGAGGCGGCCATGGGCTACTAATTCGTTGGGCATGTAAATGAGATTGCCGTCGCTGATGCGCATGCAGGTCGAGCGGAGACCGATGGATTCTACGCTCCCAACATCCTCGCCGATGCGAACCCAGTCCCCTTCACGAAACGGGCGTTCCAGCAGCAAAGTTAAGCTGGCGAAAAAGTTCTTCAGTGTATCTTGAGCGGCGAGGGCGATGGCCAGCCCGGTGACGCCGGCTCCGGCCAACAGCGTGCTGGCGCTAAATCCGAGCTGAGCTAGAATTTTGAAGAATACAAAAGCGGCAAGGATGATCGAAATCGAGCGACCCGCAACCCGGATCAGGGCGGCATCGAGGCTTCGGGGACCAATGCGGGGTGAGGCGATGACCATCTCAGCTGCTATAACCCCCAGCGAAAGGATCGCCAGCATGAAAGCGAACATCATGATGGTCGAGCCGGCGAAGATGAAGATTTCGAGCACCATGCCGTTCAAAAAGACATGGTACTGCAGAAAGTCCACGAACGCCGCTGCGCCGCACCCAGTTAACACAAGGTATAGGAAATGGACGATCCGTCCGGTAAGCGTGATCGGCCGCTTGAGCGTGTGTCTCATGATGACGAAGACGAGCACAAGGCCTCCCCCTACGATAAGAATGGCTATGAAGGTCGTCGTCCACTGCCAAATGGCCTGTCCAAAAATCTCATGTCCTGTCCAAATAGGCAGATTATTGACCAAGGCAGAGGGGATCAGCCAACCCGGCTCGAAGAAGTGAAGGCGGTGCAGGCTTTTCCCCAGTGTGCCGCCGATTGGGTCAAGGTGGGCCATGCGCTTATAGGCATCACTGGCCATCTCCCGTGTTTCCTGAGAGATAACCCATTCTCCAGAGCGGTCGCCAGACTCTAACTGGATCAGCTCAATCGGTACGTTCTTGAATCGAAAGCGGGTCGGTCGTTGATCCAGTGGCATATCGGAAATCATCTTTGCGTCGGGAATCGTATCCCAGTCGGCCATGGGTACGCGGAGCAGTATTCCCCGCAGCAGCACAGCGGCGTCAGTTGCAGTGGCGAGTTGGAACTCCGGCGCGACATCGGAGAGGTCAAAGCACTGTGCAAGTCGATACTGAATCCAGTCTAGATGTTCGTAGGTGCTATAGGTCCGGCCGCCAGCGATCAATGCCTCTCGGTAGGCATCAAGCGTGCGGGCTAAGCTCCACATCAGACTACGGGGACTGTCGAGCTGCTCGGGCTCAACGACATCGCGAGGGGAAGCCGTGCCGGGGAGCTGCTCGGCAATCGACCAGGGGTGCTCATCGTTGGTCTTAGTGGGAGGAGCGGCTTTCTCGCCGGGGACCTGAATGGCAGGCCCACTTTTGCCAGTGGGTGCGGTTTGTCCCATAACCGACGCGGTGCCTGAGAGAATAAGCAGCCCCAATAACAACATTGAAAATTGTCTTAACACGGTGCGAGTATAGGTCAAAGTATAGGGTAAACAAAAGGGCCGTGAGCAATGCTGTTGCGGACAGATGATTGCGTGACTATTAATGGGCAAACCGCGATATGGTTTTGGCAAGTTCTTAGCGTTTTAGGAACTAAAGTCGGCCTAAGCCCGCATAGTGCGGATTTTTTGTTGTGGATTAGTCCTATTACACAAGAGCCAGCGCAGGTTGTGTCCTTCTCGCTTCGTCATCGTCCTGGCTTTTACCACAGCGCATTGATCCAGTATTTCGTTTCTTTGTCCGGCGCAGACATGTGCGGGCTTGGAGTGTGTTGTGGTGGTCGACTGAAGTGCTAGGTGGTCGCTATCTTTTAGTTTGAGGATACTTAAGACCTACAGTGAATATAGCGGGGAATATGGCGCGTACGCTGGTGTGCTTCGGCTAACTACCTTGCCAACTATAAACCATGAGCGTCAGAGCGCCTGACAGCAAAACGGCTCCCGAAGGAGCCGCTGTTAAAGGTGGGTTCACTGGCATCGCAGCGGATTGCGAGGTTTGATTGATGAACGCAATCGCTTTCAACGGTTTTGGCTGTACGTCA
>JBNMMV010000322.1:0-4929 GCA_051270205.1 Limisphaerales bacterium | reverse complement strand
TACCCTCAACCGGCAAGCCGGCCTGCTCCAACACCAACGCGAGTGTGATCAAGCCAACGCCTGGCACCGCCGCAGTGCCTATAGACGCCAAAGTGGCCGTTACAATTACGATGAGAAAATCTCCCAACGACAGGTCGATGCCATATACCTGCGCAATAAACACGGTCGCGACACCTTGCATAATGGCCGTGCCGTCCATGTTAATGGTTGCACCTAAAGGAACAGTGAACCCGGCAACGGAATTGTGCACACCCATTTTGCGCTCGACCGTTCTGAGTGTTATTGGAAGCGTGGCTCCAGAGGAGGCCGTACTAAATGCAAAAGCCCACACAGAGCGCATCTTGGACATCATCATTCTGGGCGACTGCCCACTGAAGAACTTAAGCAATAAGCTATATACCACCAGCGCGTGAAGCAGCAATACACCCAACACAGTGAGGAAATAGGCCGCGAGATCGGCAATCGCGCCTATACCCATTTCTGAAAACAGTTTGGCCAACAAGGCGAAGACACCATAGGGTGCCAACTCCATCATGATACCCACCATCTTCATCACGATTTTTTCCATATCTTGGAAAAAAGCAGCGACTCGCTTGCCCGCGTCTCCCGCGTGAGATATTGCATAACCAAACAGCAAGGCGAAGACAATGATTTGTAACATCTTTCCCTGCGCCAATGCATGAAAAGGGTTGGAGGGAAAGATATCAACCAGTACGTCTATTAACGGCGGTGCTTCGGAGGACTGAAACACCGCGTCACTGGTCAGCTCAACATGACTCCCTGGGGTAACAAGTACGGCAATACCAAGTGCTAGGCTCACCGCGATAGCGGTAGTCGCGAGGTAGAAAGCCAAGGTCTTGACTGCGATTGGACCCATGCGAGCGCTGTCACCCAGAGAACTTGAGCCACATATCAATGACACCAACACCAACGGCACAACCAGTAGCTTTAAAGACGCGATAAAAACTCGCCCAACTAGATCAAATAAGCCATTGATGAGATAACCATCCAAGGCCACCCGAAAACCATCCGACATGCCACTGCTCTTAAATAACAAGTTGAGCAGGGAGCCGAGTAAAATACCCGCCACCATCGCCGCCAAAATTCGGTTTGTCAGAGTCATTTGTCTCTCCCTTTTTTATTGTTGTTGCGACGCGGTGCCACTAATGAGGCAGGGGCGCAGATCGGCGAGGTAACTGGACACTGCGTCATCGGCACAGGCATTGCATGGCGATGCATACTGTTTAGTTCCACCTTCCGATAAAGTGGCACACACAGGATTGTATTCCATAGTGCACACCTGAGGACGCGGCTCGCCGCATTGAGTAACAGGGTCTGGCTCGGGCGGACTGCCAGCACACGCGACTAGCATCGTCATTGTCGCGATCGCTATAGTGACTCGCATGTAGTGCTCCTGTAGAGGTCTGGTCAGAATAAGCGACGCACTTTACACCAGACAGGGCGAGGATGCCTGTACTAGTCAGGTCTCACTGCAAAGTTTCCGCTACCAATGAGCGCCACCACTAATCCGGTAGCCAGATAGAAGCCCTGCAGCTCAAGTGCCCATCCGCCGTTCTGCCCCATGGCTAATATTTCGCCCATGTGAGCCAGCCCTATCGCAAACAACATATTGACGAAAATAATCCAGCCCCCCAAACGACAGTAAATACCGGCAATGATCATTAATGGCGCCAGTATTTCCCCGATGTAAACACCGTAGGCCAGAATCCCGGGCAAACCGCTAGACGTCAGTGTATTGGCTATCCAATCCATAGAGCCGGAGCTAGTGATTTTGGCATAGCCGTGGAATAACATCAGTAATCCCAGCGTCAAACGCAGGATTAATTTTCCCACCTCATCTCGATTGTACTGACTAAGCATAAAGAATCCTTTTGGGTATGGGTGATGCCGCAGCACACGCGCTAGCTAGCATAGCTGAGCAGATTGCCATGTCAGGTGTTGCTGTGCAATCTTTAGCGCTATTTCCCTCGTCGGGAAATAGCTGCGCGTCGGAAAAATTTGTCTGTTTCTTGCGTTTAGTTTTCAACCTCGCTAGAGTCGGGGAAGTTGTAAGTGGTAACTGTAGAAAGTCGAGTACTAACCCCCACCTTGGAGTTTGTATGATTAGACACATAGCAGTAGCACCATCTTTCCGACAGACCGCTTCTCGCGGCCTGCCCAGACCCCCTTTGCCTGAAGTAATTGCCCCCCAGCTGGTTCAATGCGGGAGACCGTCAATTTGAACGAGGCGGAAACATCCCTCTGGCCCTTTGTTGTCTATTTCATCGCAGTACTCGTGCTCGTGGCGACGATGCTGGGCTTGTCGCATGTGTTGGGACAAAGACGAGCAAATAAAGCGACCAATGTGCCATTCGAATCTGGCGCCCTGTCGGTGGGTTCACCACAAATACACATGGCAGTGGAGTTTTATCTCATCGCTATCTTCTTTGTCATCTTTGATCTCGAAACCGTTTTTATCTTTGCCTGGGCTGTCGCCTTTTTTGAACTGGGCTGGTCAGGTTTCATTGCTGTCTCTGCGTTTATCTTCATTTTGGGCGTCGCTCTGGTCTACGAATTGCGCTCAGGCGCGCTTGACTGGGGTATAAAAAGTCGCGCCCAAAAACCCGATTCAATAATTATTCAGGAGCCTATTGATTAATGGAATGGAATTTAACTCGCCCGGAAGACACCATCGCCAAGACACCCGGCTCCGCCGGAATGGTCGGAGATAGCATTGAAGAACAAATTCAACGCAATGTGATGTTTGCCAAATTAGAGGACCTCATAGCCTGGGGACGAGCCCACTCTCTGTGGCCTTTTAATTTTGGCTTATCGTGCTGCTACGTCGAGATGGCAACGTCGTTTACCAGTCGTCACGATATAGCCCGCTTTGGATCGGAGGTCATTAGAGCCACCCCGCGGCAAGCCGACCTAATGGTCATTTCAGGCACGGTATTTCGCAAGATGGCTCCGGTGGTACAGCACTTATACGATCAACTACTGGAGCCGCGCTGGATTATTTCAATGGGTTCGTGCGCCAACTCTGGTGGCATGTACGATATTTACAGCGTGGTGCAGGGGGTTGATAAATTCATCCCGGTAGATGTTTACGTCCCCGGCTGTCCGCCGCGCCCGGAAGCACTCATGCAAGGATTAATGATGCTGCAGGATGCTATAGAAAAAGAGCGGCGCCCGCTCAGCTGGGTCGTGGGTGATCAGCAAATCATTAAGCCGGATATGCCCTCGCAAAGAGATCTGCTGCAAGAAAAGCGCAGTCAAGCCACCGAACTGCGCAGCCCCGACGAGGTATAAATGGAAGTGGTAAACACCGGCACCGTGGATCAGTTACTCGCCCACTTTGGTGCCCATGTGTTTGATGCACAAGTCACGGCAGACCACACCCCCACCTTCTGGATTGAGCGCGAAAAATTAGTTGAGGTTCTTCGATACCTCAAGCGTGAGTTTCCAATGCTGCTCGATTTGTTTGCCATTGATGAACGACTACGCGAACACAAACACCCTGCCACCGAAGATTTTACCGTGGTGTACCACTTACTCAACTTTAGCCGTTGCGAGGAAATACGCCTGCGTGTTGCGGTATCCATTAACGACATCAAGGTCCCTACGGTAGTGGGCGTGTACCCCAACGCCAATTGGTATGAACGCGAGGCTTGGGACATGTTCGGTGTCGAATTCGCCGGACACCCCAATCTTCGCCGTATTTTACTGCCTCCCACCTGGGAGGGCCACGCATTGCGCAAAGACCACCCTGCACGCGCTACAGAGATGGAGCCGTTTAGTCTCGACGAAGACAAACAGGATCGCGAAATGGAAGCCCTCACCTTTCGACCCGAAGACTGGGGTATGGAACGCCGCACCGAAGATTCCGATTATATGTTTCTCAACCTGGGGCCCAATCACCCCTCTGTCCATGGTGTGTTTAGAATTGCGTTACAACTCGATGGCGAGGTGGTGGTAGACGCTGTTCCCGATATTGGCTATCACCATCGTGGCGCCGAAAAAATGGGTGAACGGCAAAGTTGGCATTCCTATATTCCCTATACCGACCGAGTAGATTACCTGGGCGGAGTGATGAATAACCTGCCCTATGTGATGTCGATCGAGACCATGGCCAACATCACCGTGCCCGATCGCGCCAGAGTCATACGCATCATGATGGCCGAGTTATTTCGTATCTCCAGCCATTTGGTGTTCTACGGTACCTTTGCCCAGGATGTGGGCCAAATGTCTCCCGTGTTTTATATGTTTGCCGACCGCGAGCGCTTGTTCGGCATTATAGAGGCCATTACTGGTGGCCGCATGCATCCCGCCTGGTTCCGCATTGGCGGTGTCGCCCAGGACTTACCCAAAGGGTGGGAAAAGATGGTGCGAGACTTTATCGACTTCATGCCCGCGCGCCTCGATCACTATCAAAAAATGACCATGGACAACAGTATCCTCAAACAACGCACAGTGGGCATTGGCACTTACACTAGCGCCGAGGCATTGGACTGGGGTGTTACTGGCCCCAACCTGCGCGCCACCGGAATGGATTGGGACCTGCGTCGAGACCGACCCTATGGCGGCTACGATCAGTTTGAGTTTGAAGTACCCGTTGCCGCCAATGGCGACTCCTATGACAGAGCAGTAGTGAGAGTTGAAGAGATTCGTCAAAGCCTGCGTATTGTTAGGCAATGCCTGGACAACATGCCAGAAGGCCCCTACAAGAGCGACCACCATCTCACCACACCGCCGCCAAAAGAACGCACCCTGCAAGACATTGAAACGCTGATACACCACTTTTTAAACGTGAGCTGGGGCCCTGTTATTCCGGCCGGAGAAGCATCCTGTTTAGTTGAGGCAACCAAAGGTATTAACAGCTACCACCTGGTGAGTGACGGTGGCACCACAAGCTACAGAACGCGAATT
>JBNMMV010000321.1:0-4934 GCA_051270205.1 Limisphaerales bacterium | reverse complement strand
GGTGTCGTAGATGCCGCTGGCGATCATAAAAAAGAAATAGCCGCATAACAGAACCAGATAGTTGCGGTTTTTCAAGGTGCGCAGAATTGTGCTGATAAAAAACGTGAAGGTGAATCTTGGTGAGCGGGCCGGCGGGCTCGAAAGGTACGGAATTTCTTTGCTTGTGCCTGCAGCGCAGGTCCATATGGCGATGAGCACCATTGCGCAGGCGAACATAACAAGTGGCCCATATGAGGTGGGATCTAATTGGCCGGGAACCAGCGCGCCGTCGCTTGCTCTGACACGATTGCCAGAGAAAAACGTCCAGGCGATAAAGCCAAAACTTGATCCGGCCACATAATTGAAGATGGTGTTGGCGCTAAATAGTTGCGAGCGCTGGTGTTGGTCTTTTGAAAGTTCGCCGCCTAACGCTAAGTGGGGCACGCTATAGAGGGTCATGCAGGCTCTGGAAAGAATGGTGAAAAAAGCCAACCAGACGAACAATCCCATTTGACTGGTAACGAGTGGATTGAAAATGGCGATCATCGATAAAGCGAGGGGGATCGGGGCGATCCAGAGAAACGGATGACGTCGACCAAATTTTGAACGCAGGCGGTCTGAGGTTAGGCCAATGAGTGGGTCGGTAATGGCATCGACGATCAGCGCTAACATTATTGCAACACCGATCAGAGTGTTAGATAGACCAATAGCCTGGTTGTAGTAAATGGTGATAAAAGTGTTGAAAAGGCCGAGGTATACAGCTTCGCCAACGGCACCTACGCCGAAGGTGAGTTTTGTTGTGAAGGCGAGTTTTCGGGAAGGCACTTGATCCACAGGGGAAAGGGCTTCACTCAACTACTTCACTCCAGGTCGTTACATTTTTGAATAGGCTGTCGATTTCGTCGTTTGAATAACCCAGCTCTGAAAGAATTTCCCGGCTGTGCTGCCCACCTAGTGGCGGTCCCATAAGCTGTGCCGATTGATCATCGAATCTGACGTTTGCGCCATGACGTTGATAGCTGCCCCAAGCGGGGTGCTCTGCAGAGTGGGTAAGTCCGTTCGCAGTGGCTTGGGTGCTTTCCAGCCAGTAGTCGGCGGGGTCATGGCGATCTGCGCGAACACATCCGATACGAGCACTTGTGAGAAGAGTTTCCCAGTAGTCTGCCGAGTCGGTTAAAAATAGATCGGTCAAAGCGGATTCTATTGCTGTGTCGGGTTGAGAGAAAATTGATGCATCTAGCTCGGCGTTTCCTGCTTCGTTGATGCGGGCTAAAAATCGCCCTTGCTCACCTGTTTTAGGTATAGCCAAAAACACCCACTGGCTTTCGGCACACGGGTATAACCTGTAAGTGGGTCCGAGGCCGTGTAAACCTTCGTCAGGCAGCGCGCGAGGTGACTTGTTGGGGTACGTTAGAAAATCATCGTGGTTGGCGTAAGCGTTGGCACCAAACATATCGACAAATATTTGTTGGCCCTCACCCTGAGTTGCTCGGGCGACGAGTCCAAGTAGTGCTGAGCTGGCCACAACCAGTGCGGTATTTGGGTCTGGATTAACTTCGTTGGCCCGCATCAGCCGGCTGGCCCATAACCGAAGTTCGTCGATGCCTAATAAGTGGTCAGGAACGCGATGGCCCATCTGAAACAAAACACCCCCCATGCTGGCGCCGGGGATTGGGTGGGTACAAGGCCTCAATGCACCAGGACCGTCCGGGCCATAGCCATTGCATTGCAGGTAGATCAAATTCGGGTTCAACGCCTGGATTGAGGCGTAGCCAAAACCCAAGCGTTCTGGAACGCCGGGTCGGTAGTTGTGAATGAGGATGTCAGCCTGGCTTGCCAATTGGTTGACGATTTTTTGGCCGGCTGGAGATTTTAGATTTAAGCTGATACTGCGTTTGCCAGCGTTTACTCGGGCGGAACCCACGCCAAATGAGAATCCGCGGTAAGGGTCGCCGCCGATTTGTTCTACTTTAATGACTTCAGCGCCTAAATCTGCGAGGAAGGAAGCGCCTAGAGGGGCGGCGATGATGGTGGCTAGCTCAAGTACTTTGACGCCAGCAAGAGGCGCCGCCTTGTGCCCGTCTGAATCGCTGGGTTCGGTGTTGTTTGCCTTCGCACTAGTCCAGCTCAGCGGAAGAGATTCTAGCGGTGTGTCGTTGCCTGGCTGTGCTGGGTTTTTGCTGAGACGAGCAAGTGGTCCAAGTTCGCGGCCGCCGTCGGCGCGATCGATGACGTGGCCATTGTCGACAATATCTGCGTCGTTAAGGGCCTCTTGTGTGGTCTGAAATTTGCCCGCCACAACACCGCCGTTTTCGATGCACAACGACATCCAGTCATCCGCAGACTGCTCTTGTATGCGCTCCAACATGCGCTGCCTAAACGCCTCTTGCTTTGGCGGTGGCAGCATAAGTTGAGTGGCATTGAAATCAGCGTCTGCCAGCACGTCAACTAAGTCCGTTACCATCAAATAATTATCGAACAGGTGGGGTAGTAAGTTTCCAAATTGCACCCATTGGCCATCGCTGGCTTGGGTTGGGTGATAGAACAATGTCGGTATTGGTGCGTTAGGGTCTACTTTAGTGGGTAACTTGCCAGCGAATCGTTCGGGAAACTGGTGAGCGATCATGGCACCTTGTTCGTAGGGCAGCATGCCTTGTAAAAGGCTCGTTTCTACCTTGGCGCCGAGGCCGGTTTGAAAACGACGCCACAGGGCGGCGAGGATGCCCGAAACCGTCGATTGAGCGGTAGCGTGGATGCCCACTTGCAGCGCGCTAAAGACGGGGCCCTGGCGATCGACCGTGCCTTGAAAAGTCATCATTCGCCCGCTTGCGGCAGCCACCAAATGCTCATAGCCCGGAAGGTCAGAGAATGGGCCCTGGCCGCCGAATCCTGAAATGTGACAGTAGATTAGATTAGCTGTTTGCTGTTTGAGTGTTTCATAATCGAGACCTCGCTGCACAAGTTCCGGCTCGTTTAAGGTCGTGAGAAAGACATCTGCGCCAACTAAGAGGTCAGTAAGACCTGCTTTGTCTGGTGTGCTGGCGTGCCGCTTACCTCGTCGCCAAAGTGTAGCGGCAGGCAGGGTTTCAAAGAGGTCGTCAGATTGCGCATCTTCCAATGCGATTACCTCAGCCCCAAAGTCGGCGAGAATCATGCTGGCGAGACCAGCAGCGGGCCCCCTAGATAGATCTAGGACGCGAATATTGTTTAATGCAGACATACTTCCTCCGCCGCTCACTCTACAGGGACCGACGCTCTCGCTCCATAAAGATCAATTAAAGTTAGGACCAGTGAAAGTTGGTCAGCTGTTCAGAATGTTGCCACAATTTTTCTGCCAGCTCTGGATTCAGGGCGTGGCTGCTTGGCTTCAGTATTTCAGCAGTGCCACGGAGTCCGATCAAACCAGCGGGTCCAATGTAACTTGCTGGCGCCAGGTCTCCATCCTCGCAAGCACGGAGGATCCCAGCTATGGCCCGATCGGGGGATTGTCCAAAAAGTTTGTTGCCCAAGCTCCCCAACGCCAGGTGCCGCGTAATAGCTGTTGCCACGTATCCGGGATGCACGGCAAAGGCCAGACTTTGGCCGGGCAGTCGTGTCTGCAGAGCGTGGGTGAACAACAGATTGGCGAGTTTGCTTACCGCATAGGCATGCCAACGACTGTAGTGTTTTTCGGCGTTGAGGTTTTGCCAGTCGATTTGCGCGAAGCGGTGCACAGACGAACTCACTGTAATCACTCGACATGGATGAGCTTGACTTAGTTTCTCTTGCAGGCCGACGGTAAGAGCGAAGTGGCCTAGATGGTTGATACCGAATTGTGACTCGAAACCATTGTCGGTAAAGGTGAGGGGAGGAATAAACACGCCTGCGTTGTTTATCAACCAATCCAAACGAGGCACCTGTTCGATAACTAGATTGGTGACACGTTTGACTGAACTCAAGTTGCCGAGATCAAGCGCTAAAGAAGTGATCTTGGCGCCGGGGTGTATGTTTGCAATGTCTTCTGCCAATTGCTGACCTTTTTTGGCATCACGACTAGCGAGCAATAACTCAACACCGCGCCCTGCAAGCTGCACCGCGGTTGCACGGCCCAAGCCGCCGTCGGCGCCGGTAATAAGAGCAACTTTTTGAGCAGGTTGCATAGATTTACAGTTGCTCTTGTGGCGTTAAGATGACGATTGGGATATGGCGATTGGCACGGGCTCGGTAGCGCTCGAAGCCAGGATTGAAACTCACAAACTTAGTCCACAGAACCTGCCAGTCGTCGCCACGTGCCTCGCGAGCTTCGTAGGTCGACGTACTGCCCAGGAGTGTAACCTCTACAACAGGTTCTTGGCTGAGGTTCAGATACCAATGTGCATGAGCTTGGCGCCCACCTCGGGAACCAATGACTAATAATTGAGCCTGCCCATCTGCTGATTGACGTTGTAAATACAGCAAAGGGGTTTGGCGTGATAAGCCACTGGTTCTGCCAGTGGTGGTGAGAAGCAGGGTCGGCGCGCCTAAGCCGGCCAAGCTATATCGACCCACAGAGTTTTTTAGTAGAAACCGATCTATAAACGGTGTGATGGTGGTGAAAAACCAGCCGCCGAATGGCGTAGAGGCAATGCGCAATGCCAATCGCGTGAACCAACCTGGGTTGTTAATGGGGGCGCTCAAAATAGACGAACGCGGGTTGGCGGTACTATTATGTAAGGAGGCGAGATCTGACACGACAAAAATTGGACCAAGGTTGTAGCTCGCGTTTTGGGATGGGTAAGTATAAAGCGAGTCGAAGGTAAGTAGAAAACTATGAGTGAGTCTAAGCGTTTCAATCAACATCATGTACAAGCCTGGCGTGACACCGGCTTTGTTGTAATCAACGATTTCTTTAGCGCTGCTGAGCTGGCACCGGTTCTTGCGGACTTTGAGACGATGTATGTCGATCGTGGCGAAGGCGAAGGCCTAGTGAAGGACGT
>JBNMMV010000320.1:0-4973 GCA_051270205.1 Limisphaerales bacterium | reverse complement strand
CAAAGAAGCCTAGACCCATTTGATCAAAGCAAAATTGGCTGGTCGCCACCATGGACTCAACCTCAGCAACAGGGATGAGCCTGTCCTTGAATAAATAGCGGCGCACGTCAGGATGCACACACAATTCGTGCATCGGTTGAACGTGGGATTCCCCCAACGGCCGCAGCAACAGCCGTTTAGTCTGTAGTGCATCCATGACCCAAGTTTGCCATAGGCTATGACATAAGCGAACATCGGGGTTCGTCTAATACTGGAACCTTTTATGCGCTTTAGCTTTTGGCCAACGCCCAGCTTGTCCTACTCCGATACTCTCGAACTTTCTCAACACGCCGCTACCACAGGCTGGGAAGGCATATGGCTGGCTGACCACTTCATGCCCAATGCAGAAGACACAAGTACCCCTTGGCCCGAAGCATGGACCACGCTTGCGGCGCTCGCAGCCACTGTGCAGGGCGTTCGGCTAGGCACACTCGTGACGGGTAATACTTACCGGCATCCTGCTGTGCTCGCCAAAATGGCAGCAACCGTGGATCATATTTCTGGTGGCCGTGTTGTACTCGGTCTTGGCAGTGGTTGGCAGGAAAATGAACACGCTCAATATGGCATTCCCTTCAACAATTTTGGTGAACGGCTGGCAAAGTTGGACGAAGCCTGCCAAATCATTAAAAGTTTGTTTAGCGAACCCGCTACAACCTTCGCGGGGCAATACTATGAGCTGAACGGCGCCACATTGGAGCCCAAGCCTGCGCAAGCAAACCTGCCCCTGCTGATCGGCGGCGGTGGAGAAAAGGTGACCCTGAAAATCACCGCAAAGTATGCAGATGAGTGGAATGTGTGGGGTGAGCCAGACTTACTCAGACACAAAATGTCGATCCTCGACGCGCATTGCGCCGATATCGATCGCGACCCCGCAGAAATACAACGTAGTGCCGTCGCACTCCTGTTCCTGAGCGATGATGAAGCCTATTTATCAGACTTGCGCAGTCGAGATTTGGGCCGGCCCAGCATCATCGGTAATTCCAGCGAGGTGCGCGACATCGTTGCCGAATACGAAGCAGCCGGCGTCGACGAGATAATCATCCCAGATTTTACAATGGGCAAAACGCCGCAAAAAATTGCGACAATGGATAAGTTTATTCAGGAGGTCGCCCGTGTCTAATCAAGAAGTTGCAACGCCGGTACCTGCGGCAACCATTTTGATGCTACGCCAGGGCAGCGACAGTTTAGAGGTGTTCATGGTTGTGCGTCATCATCAAATCGATTTCGCTTCTGGCGCGCTCGTGTTTCCGGGTGGAAAAGCGGACGCACAAGATTTCGACGATGCGCTCCTGCCCCACTTACAAGGCGCGGCAGGCGAAGCCGATATGCGTGCAATTCAGGTTTGCTCTATTCGCGAGGCGTTTGAAGAATGTGGGATATTACTCGCCTACGAAGCCAACGGCGAGATGATCAAAGCCGAGCGATTGGCAACTCTGGAACCCTACCGCGAAAGCCTGAACAGTGGCGAAACGCCGTTGCTCAAATTTTTGCAAACCGAAGCGCTAACACTCGCCTGCGATCAACTAGTGCACTATGCCCATTGGATCACCCCGGACATGATGCCTAAGCGGTTTGACACTCATTTCTACCTAGCCACCGCACCCGCAGACCACTTAGCGTTGCACGACGGCTATGAGTCGGTGGATTCCGTTTGGTTAACCCCGGAGCAAGGCATGGCAGATGCCAAAGCCGGTACGCGCACCGTTATATTCCCAACCTTGTGCCAACTAGAGAAACTCGCCAATTACTCGACGGTGGAAGATGCTATGGCAGCAACCGTGGATGAAAAAGTCGTTGCCGTATTACCGTGGACAGAGAAGCGGGACGATGGGACCTATATTTGTATTCCCGCAGAAGCGGGGTATCCGGTAAGTGATCAAAAAATGCCAGAGCGGTCTGCCTAGTTGATTAGATAGTGGAATAGTGAGTTGAATAGTTGGTGGATTAGTTAGTCTTCTGCTTACTCAAAGGTAGATGTTGCTTATCACTGGTCAATCGACGAAGTTGCGCCAAGATATGATCCTGTAGTTGGCGCCTGAAGGTTTTGCCACCTCGGCTTCCATAAATTTCTAAATCTGTGTTGCAAGTGGCCCACAGCAGCTTTAGGGTCCTATGCTTTTACTGCATTGAGGCTTACTCATGTCCGACTCTCTCGTTTTGTACGATGTCACAGATCACATCGCTACCATCACCTTCAACAATCCAGATGCACAGAACACTATTTCAGGGCAGATGCTAGCAAGACTGACCAAACTGCTACTTGAGGCAGATGCAGACCGCGACGTACGCGCGATTATCATTACGGCCACTGGTAAGTTCTTTTGCGCGGGCCTCGACCTTCGTGGCAGCGACATTACGGACAACCTGTCAGAGGGTAAATCCAGTCCAGCAAACATTGATTTGCGCAACACCCCCCCAACGGTTTTACACAATCTAGACACCCCCACCATCGCCGCGCTAAACGGTTCAGCTGCCGGTTATGGCATGGACCTGGCACTGGGCTGCGACATTCGCATTATGGCCGACAACGCCAAGTTGGCGGCTGCGTTCACGGCGCGAGGCGTCGTGCCTGAATCAGGCGGAACTTGGATTTTGCCAAGGCTTATCGGCTGGTCTAAAGCTTCGGAGATCATTTTTACCGGAAAGATTTTAACCGCCGCTGAGAGCGAAGAGATGGGGCTCGTTTCCCATATCGTCAACAACAACGAGGTTCATGCCGCTGCAGTGGAGCTGGCAAAGAAAATATCGGCCAATGCGCCAATGGCCGTGCAAGCCTCAAAGCGCATGATGCGCATGTCTATGAACGAAAACTTCAACGATCATGTACATCACGTTTTCTTGCAATTGTTGCCGCTCTTTCAGTCGGAAGATTTCAAAGAAGGCATGGCTTCATTTATGGAAAAACGTCCACCAGAATTTAAGGGGCGCTAACACGCTAAAGTCGCGGTCTCTTGGAGATCGTGAAACAATCACTCAAATTTAGGGGAGAACTCATTATGACCGATGCATACATCATTGACGCGGCACGCTCACCGCGAGGAATAGGCAAAGCCGGTAAAGGCGCATTGTCGGAATTCCATCCAAGCCGACTACTGGCGAAAGTCTTCGAAGGCATTGCCGAACGCAACGATCTGAACACTGCCGATATCGACGATGTCGTGGTCGGTTGTAGCACCCAGGTAGACAAGCAAGGTTCATGCGTCGGTCGCATGGCAACATTGGACGCGGGCTGGTCCACCAACGCAAGTGCTGTCACCCTCGACCGTTTCTGTGGCTCTGGTATCACTTCAGTCAATCTCGCTGCAGCCAATATCATGAGCGGCATGGACGACCTTTGTGTAGCAGGTGGCGTCGAGATGATGTCCTACACAGCAACCTTAGGTAACTCGACCAACAATCGAACCGTCGACGGTGGCAATTTACACCTACGGGGTTTGCATCCTCAACCCCATCAAGGTATTTGCGCAGACATGATCGCAACGCTAGATGGGTTTAGCCGTAACGACGTCGACTCCCTCGCGGTAGAGTCCCAACGACGCGCCAAGTTCGCGATGGACAACGGTTACTTCGATAAAAGTCTGCTGTCTATTCTCAACGACGATGGCACCATCGCTTTGGATCGAGAAGAATTTCCTCGACCTGGCACCACCATGGAATCTCTGGCCGAGCTTAAGACAGTTTTTAACCAGTTCATGGATGTTCCCATCGACGACACGGGTGAAACTTTCGATCATCTGGTAAAGCGTAAATATCCAGATCTAAAAATCGATCACGTACACCACGCAGGCAACAGTTCTGGTGTTGTCGACGGCGCCGCAGCGATCATCCTTTCTACCAAGGACTACGCTGACAAAGCCGGTTGGAAACCTCGCGCTCGAATTCGCGCCATGGCAACGGTAGGCGGCGACCCAACGCTTATGCTCAACGAGCCTGGACCCGCGGCTCTTAAAGCACTCGCTCGCGCTGGCATGACCACTGACGATATCGATCTGTTCGAGATCAACGAAGCTTTTTCAGTAGTGGCCGCAAAATTCATCCGCGATCTCAAGCTAGACCCAGCAAAGGTCAACGTTAATGGCGGCGCTATGGCATTGGGTCACCCCATTGCAGCTACCGGTTCTATCTTAATCGGCACCTGCCTAGATGAGCTCGAGCGACGTGGACTAAGCACAGGCTTAATCACTATGTGCACAGGTGGCGGCATGGCACCTGCGATCATCATAGAGCGCGTTTAGCGCGGCCGCCGGACAGAGTGAAGTATTTCTCTCTGTCAAAAGGGCTGGCTACATTCCTTGTAGTCAGCCTCGGCGTCGCAAGTTGCGCGCCTCAAGAAGACCCACAAGCAAACAGCCTTAACTATTTGGCAAGCTGGTTTAGCCAGGCAGCCAGTGGTGCTCGAGATGATGCGTTGTGTCATGGCCTGGGTCTGCTAAAACACAACAACTTTAGTTGCTCACAGATGCTCGACTATGCCGCATCTGTAGATCCTGAACGTCGACAAGTGACGCGCTTCGCCGCAAAGGACTGTTTCGAAAAGGTCTGTGGGGTGTTTTACGAATTAGGTTTTTCAGGCTTCGATCTGTCTGGCAACGAAGTCGAGGAAACAGCCGTGCTAAAACAAGACGAAGGCAAGCTGCGAGTCTACTGGTATCGCAACAACATGATGTATTCCGGCCAGCAAACCGAGGAAGAGCAAAAGGAAGAGAAAGCGCCGGAACAAATTGCCTACGATGCACTCACAGCATTACACCCAAGTCTGTATGCCTATCCACCGTGCTACGGCGTACGACCGTCCTCGAATAATCTTGCCGGTGAGCTGTTTAAATCAAATGAAGCGGACGTCAGCCAAATTGAGGGCTGGGCAAAAGCCTGCCCAGAAGTGTTTTGTTTTGCATTAGTTGGGCAGAAGATCGCACCGCTGTGCCCACAAAATC
>JBNMMV010000319.1:0-4988 GCA_051270205.1 Limisphaerales bacterium | reverse complement strand
TAAAGTGCTACGACCACATAAGTCAGGGTAGTTGGTAGGGTCCGCGCTGTCAGGTATGAAGCTACAAGAAATGCCGAAGTGACAGAGAAATATCCGAAAAGGATTGTGACAACGGAGTCAGCATGATCGTGGAATAAAGCAGCAAAGTCTGCTTCGGTCACGATAATCTACTCTCAGTGTTTGAATAGTATTTCATTCCGCCTAACACTTAGTATGCGGAAACGGTCGGTATAATACCGACAAGTCCGGAAAACGTGAGCTAACCGTTTGGGCTTCCAGTATTTTCTTCCTCAATTGCTCCATATTGAGACTCTCCGTATCCTAGTATTGGCGCTACTTTTCCCATTATTAGCGGGAATAGTTCCGTGTAACCAGGGAAAAATCGGAAAAATTGCTAATAAAACGAGTTGTCTCACAGAGTGAATAGCGCTTTGCTACTTTTGCTAAAAAGTATCGGCGCCATCATAGGCAGATGCCATCTCAACTTCTCGAACAGTTACGTAATGCGATTAGAGTTCGGGGTTATAGTATTCGTACTGAGCGAGCATATGTGTCTTGGGCGGTGAGATTCATTAAGTTCCATGGCACTCGCCATCCACAAGAACTTGATGAACAGGACATTAATGCGTTCTTGACCCACCTTGCGGTTAGACAAGATGTTGCGCCGAATACTCAAAATCAAGCGCTGTCTGCGTTGTTGTTCCTTTACAAAGTTGTGCTGCGAAAGCCGTTGGATGAAGTTAATGCAGTTCAGGCGAAGAAGCCCCAGAAATTACCTGTTGTCCTCTCCCGGCAAGAAGTGCGCTTAGTGTTAAGCGAGCTTTCTGGCTATTACCGACTATTTGCGGCGCTTCTGTATGGTTCGGGTTTGCGCCTCATGGAGGGGCTGAGGCTGCGCGTCAAAGATCTAAATTTCGAATATCAGTCCCTGCACATTCATGATGGCAAAGGCGCGAAAGACAGAGTGGTGATTTTTCCTTTGCAACTGCATGCAGCCATTCAAGTTCAGTTGCAGCATTCAGGCGATTTAGCACAGGGGTTGGGTCAAGTGTATTTGCCCAATGCGCTCAGCCGGAAGTACAAATCGGCAGCGCGGGATTGGAGTTGGCAGTATGTTTTTCCGTCTGACAAATTGTTGATTGATCCTCGTTCCGAACGCAAAGACCGTCATCACCTAAACCCCAGCACTATGCAGAAAGCCATCCGGCGAGCGGTGATTGCCGCCAAAATTGGCGGTTCGTAGTCCATTGGAAGACATTTCCCCACTCTCAACATCTCAACCGATGATTAAAGGCGTTAGACAAGTGCTTTAGCCAACACCAGCGAACCGCGCTGCCAGTTGTACAGACCTTGTTTTTCGCCGGGTAGATCGGCCACATCAGCGTCAACAAAACCCTGTTCCTTAAACCACTCGGAAGTTTGCGTGGTAAGTACGAACAGAGATCGTGCGCTTTCCTGTTTTGCTCGTTCCTCGGCAGCAGCAAGCAACCCCCTCCCTATGCCGCTACCACTGGGCAGCCGGTAGTTCTCGTGTACGGCCACGCATGCCAGTTCTGCTTCTTCACCGAAGGTGTATACAGCACAACACCCCACAACAATGCCGTCGAGCTCTGCCACCAGAAAGTGATCAATCTCCGCTTCCAGTCGATCTCGTTCCCGACGCACCAGTATGCCCGCTTCTTCTAATGGTCGAATGACCTCCACGATGCCTGCCACGTCCGTGGCTCTTGCCGCTCGAACGGGTTTACTTTGTTGTTCAACAACTTGGGTACCCACGCCTTCTGCGGTGAACAGTTCCGCGAGCAGAGCGCCGTCTTCTTGATAGCTAATGAGCTGGGCTTTGCCAACACCCGCGCGAACAGCGGCGGCCATTGCGAAAAGTCGCTGTCGCTGGTCATCGGTGAAGTTGTGTTGGTATTGATCCAAGCTTGAAGGGGTAAAGCTGCTCATGCGTACACCGTTTTCATCTCGAACAATTTCTTCGTCAAAGACAATCAGTTTGTCGGCCTTCAGCTGGGTGGCGATTTCTTGTGCCAAGGAATCTGCCGGTACATTGAAAGCTTGTCCGGAGCTTGAGTAGCCCAAGGGAGATTGTAAAAGCAGTGCGCCTGCGTCTAGCGCGGTATTGATTCGTTGTGTTTCCACCCGACGTACCTTGCCGGTGAATAGGTGATCCACACCGTCGATAATGCCAATCGGTTGGGCGACAACAAAATTGCCAGAAATCACTGGCACATCAACATTGTGCAATGGCGTGTTAGGTAGACCGGTAGAGAACATTCCCTCTAGTCGGGTGCGTATCTGGCCGTTTACGGCGGCAATAGTTTCTATCGCATTGCTGTCGGTAATTCTACGTGACTCGTGGAATGTACTGTTAGGCAGGGCCACATCAATTTGTGGACGTGCACCATGCACCAGTACCAGTCGTACACCTAGCACATGCAGCAAGGCCAAGTCGTGAATCAAATTGGTTAAGTTTTTGTGATTCAGAGCCTCACCGGCTAACAAGACAACGAATGTTTTGTTGCGATAGGCACTGATGTAGGGGGTGGAGCCTCTAAACCACCTTGCGTAATCGGTGGTGTCCATTATGTCGGCGCGCAGTAGCGTTGAATGGTCTGCTTTAGAATTTGGCGCCCGGTTTCGATTTGGTCAAGGGCTAAGAACTCGTTGGGCTGGTGTGCCTGGTCGATGCTGCCGGGTCCAAATATAACTGTTTCAAGGCCCAGGCTTTGCAGAAAGTGGCCTTCTGTGCCAAACGCAACCGTCGATGGCGTGTTGCCTGAAAGGCTGCTCAAGGTTTGTACCAGGTCACCCTTCGCGTCAGATTCGAATGGCGGTATGGGTGGGTAATGGGTTGTGAGATCCAGTTTCACATCACAGTTGGCGACGGCTTGTTGTAGCTGTAGCGAGAGCATTTCAATGGTCGCGTGGGTGTCCATGCCGGGCAACAATCGTAAATCGATTTGTAGCTCAGCGTGGCTACAAATTCGGTTGGGACTGTCACCTGCGTGCATACAACCCAAATTCATGGTGGGTACATGCACTTCGAATGCAGGGTTTTGGTTTTGCTGAGCTAGCTCTGTTCGAAAGGCGATTAGCTCACCCATAACATCGTGCATAGCGTCTAACGCGTTGCAGCCAAGATCTGGGTTCGAGGAATGACCAGACGAGCCAAGCAACTTAATCGTCATAAAGGCGATGCCTTTGTGCGCATAAATAGGCGTCAGTCCGGTGGGCTCGCCAATAATTGCATACTCAGCGGGTAGTCGGTCCCCCTCGGCTAAGTAACGAGCGCCTGCCATGGATGATTCTTCGTCGGAAGTGGCCACCAGGGTAATGGGTGCGCTGCGTTTTTTGTCTATAAACTCCACCACGGCTTCAAGTGCGACGGGGAAAAACCCTTTCATGTCGCACGTGCCTAAGCCAAAAAGCTTATCGCCTTGTTCGGTTACCTTGAATGGGTCCGATTGCCACTTATTCTCATCAAATGGCACTGTATCGGTGTGGCCTGCCAGCACCAAGCCGCCTTTTTCGCCTACGCCATCGGAGGCGTTCGCTGGCAAGGTAGCAATCAGGTTTGCCTTGTTGGGTGATCCAGGTAATGGCTTCAACTCGGTTTTAAACCCAAGGCTTTCGGTCCACGTGGCTAAATGCTCAATCACCTTTAAGTTGCTGCGATCAATTTCTGGCTTCAACGAGCTTACTGAAGGCTCTTTTACCAGTGTTGTCAGCATGTCGTTAAATTTTGGTAACACCTGTTCGCGCCCACCGTTGTTAGTTGTCGTCAAAAGCCGGTCATTTTAGTCTTATAAGTCTTAAAAGTGCACCTAAGTTATTTATATATCAGGGGTTTTTCTAACTGTGAACAGAGTCACTCGGAGGCGGTCTAGTGCTTGCAAAACCCGCCTCACAGGCGATACTGCACGGCCTATATGGCATAAATGGATAAATGCGTGGCCAGTTCGCCGCCCAAATTAGAGGCTGACAAAGAAGCTAGTAACGACGCTAGTAGAGAGGCGCAAAAAATCGCCTCTCGTTTTGACGTAGAGCAAGAGACCTTGCTCGATCTACCGCTTGTGCTCGAAAAACTTGTGGCCCGTGGCTGCATTAGCCAACGTCAGGCTGAAGACATCCTTATTGCGCCCCGCACCAAGAAAGAGCTGAACATGCATGCGCTCGAAATTGTTGCCAGTCGCGAGTATGAAAATCTCCTAGATGAAGGCCATATCCTAGATTTAGAGACCATGACCCAGTGGGTGGCGGAGGAAGCCAAACAGCCTTATGTGCGCGTTGACCCGCTTAAAATCAACGTCAATGCCGCAACCGAAGTCATGTCTTACGCGTTTGCTCAGCGCCACAATATTTTGGCGTTGGAGGTGGAAGACGATCACGTCGTTATCGCCAGTTGTCAGCCGCATATGTATCAATGGGAGGGCATGCTCACCCAAACGTTGCGCGGCAGACGCATCAATCGTGTGGTGGCGAATCCGGCGGACATTTCGCGTTATCAGTTAGAGTTCTACACCATCGCCCGTTCAGCCGCCAAAGCCGCAGAATCAGGCATGGAAGTTTCGGCCATTACTAACTTCGAGCAAATGCTTGAGTTGGGTGGCATTAAGTCTCCCGAGGCCAACGACGCTCATGTTGTCAACATTGTCGATTGGCTGTTGCAGTACGCCTTCGATCAACGCGCCAGTGACATTCACATTGAACCTCGGCGTGACAAAGGCCTTATCAGATTCCGCATCGACGGTATTTTGCATCACGTCTACGAGCTGCCCAGTGCAGTGAACGCCGCGGTCACCAGTCGATTGAAAATTCTCGGACGCATGGATGTGGCCGAAAAACGCCGCCCTCAGGATGGACGCGTTAAAACCAAGAGCCAAGACGGCAACGAAATCGAACTACGGTTGTCGACCTTGCCTACCGCTTTTGGCGAAAAAATGGTTATGCGTATCTTCGACCCAGAGGTGTTGTTGCGCAGT
>JBNMMV010000318.1:0-5058 GCA_051270205.1 Limisphaerales bacterium | reverse complement strand
AGTTTTGTTCTCAACTGTGTAGCGACCTTGTGCGGTAAATCCTCGGCGCTCCGGATAGAGGTCGACGTCTATATAGATGTCGGTGATGCGCGGTTGGGGCTGATCCTTAAGATGAATGTACTCGCGCTCGTAGTCGGCGCTAAAAGTGCGTAGATCATCGGCGCTGAAATAGTTGTTCACCACGTGCGTGTTGTAATAAATCCAGCCACCCAAGGAAATGAAGCCGGCGCCCGCCACTATTGTAATCAGGCCGGTGGCGCGGTTGGCATTGGTGCCCAGGTTACGTAGTCTGACACGCAGTTTTTCCAGAGGGCCACGGTCCCAGGCGAGGTAACCCAGTACGCCGATAAGAACCGTGAAACAGAGCCAATACAGGTCGTACCAAGCAGCATAACCCAGCTGCCCGTCGTACCCATTCATATCCGAGTATGGTGCATTGCTGCTGCCACCAAATATATACAATGGGTCTTCCCAACCAGCGCTTGGCAGTACCAACAATGCCAATATGTACATCACCATAAACAACATGCCGAAGTATTTGTTAGGCGAAAGGATTTGCAACACAACCGAAAGCACTGCGGAGAGGAAAAACAAAGTACCGTAGGAGTAGATAAAGCCCTGCAGGTAAAGCAAGGGTTCCAATCGCGTATAGCCACTGAAGAGTTGGAATAGGACGGCTACCAGGACTGAGATTAAGAGGAATATCAGTACCACCAAGATCGCCGCGAACATTTTTGACAGCACGTAGACCCAATTGGGTGTAGGCGTGCTACCGAGCAAGTCCTGAAACCGCACTTCGCGATCACGCCATACTAACTCGGCGCCATAAAACACCATCACTATCATCAGGCTGAGAGTGACGGTGCCACCCATCAAACCCATTAACACGCGCGTAACTGGGTACACCGAGGTGCCGAACACGGCCGACAGACCCACAAAGCTGCCAATCGAATTGGCTGCTGCCAGTGCAACCAGTACCCAGAAGAAAACACTGCGTACCACACCGCGCACCTCGAATCGCAGACGTGCAAGAAACTGATGCCAGCTGGTGTTGCCGTTAAACGTTGCCTGCTGTCGTGGGAATCCATCTGCTTTTACAGTGGGTTTGACAGTAAGTTCTTGTAATCCCTTCTTCGTTACCTTGGAGACTTTCCCGGCAGCTCTGCTAACAAGGAAACGAAAACGTTGTGTCGTTAAGGCCAGCATCAGGCAACCAATACCGATCCAGATTAGTCGGTTGAGTAGCAAGGTACCGGTAACGGGAACCAGCTCCGTGTTGCGCTCAAACACAGTCCAGTACTGCACAGTTTCCGCCATGGCGTTGCCGCCTGTCGGGTCAACCAGCGACGCGAGCGTGCGATATTCCATTTGCCCTAGTATTGACGAGGTCACTTGATAGAGCACCAACAGGCCAATGATGGCGGCATAAGCAATACGCTGATCGCGACTCAATACGGCCACTGCATAGACTATGGCCAAATTGGCAAACAACGCGGGCAGGCCGATCACCACCGCGGCATAAACATAGTGGGACAGTACGAATGGGCCAATCAGCTCCTGGTCGAGCCAGGGCATAACCGAGGCAACCGCAAAACCGACACTGGTTGCCAGGTAGGCCAGAAATGTGACCCCGAAGGCACCCCAGAATCGGCCGAGAACGTAGGCTGGTTTGGTAATACGAGTGGAATAGACTATCTCCGCCATGCGGAATTCTTCGTCCCTGAGCGCCGCACTATTTAGAAATGCTGTGCCAACGAGGATGGCCAAGATCGACATAATCAAGTGCGACTGACCAATGGCGAACGGTGAATTGAAGTTGGCACCACCCAGTGACCCCAGCTGCACGTTGGGACTTACCATTGCCAGATAGGTCATTAGTAAAAAAATTAGCGCGCTGAACATGAACAGGCGACTTTTTAGGTGGTAGCGAAGTTCGAAGCTAAATACTTGGCCAAACATGTATTTCTTCCTCAGTTGCTGTGCGCAAGAAGCGTTGAGAAGTAAACATCTTCGAGGTTAGGTTCCTGCTGGCTGAAACCTTCACCCGGGCTAGTACCTGAGAGAACGTGCAAAACGCTGCGTCCGGCGTTCAACTGGCTGGATATCACGGTATGCAGGTCGCGGTGTTGTTGCACCTCGCCACGGTCCACGGCTTTTACCCAAATATTACCGGAGAGTTCGCTGATCAGGTCGTTGGGTCTGCCCTCCTTGACAATGTGTCCGCCGGCAATAATTGCCATGCGCGGACACAGGTTGGTGACGTCATCGACAATGTGGGTGGAGAGGATTACAACTTTGTTCTCACCGACCTCGGAAAGCAGGTTGAGAAAGCGGTTGCGTTCTTCCGGGTCCAGTCCCGCTGTGGGTTCATCTACAATAATCAACTTGGGGTTGCCGATGAGCGCCTGAGCTATGCCAAAACGCTGGCGCATACCGCCGGAAAAGCCCGCCAGCGCCTTTTTACGAACGTCGAACAGATTGGTTTGCACTAACAAGCTTTCGACAATTTCCGCTCGGGTTTTTTTATCACTGAAGCCTTTGAGTACCGCCATATGGTCGAGCATATCCAGCGCCGAAATGCGCGGGTAGACACCGAAGTCTTGGGGTAAATACCCCAACTGTTTGCGTAATTCTGCCGGTGTCTTGAGGATATCTAGCCCGTCGAGCGTGATCGTGCCCGCATCGGGTTGTTGCAAGGTGGCGATGGTGCGCATCAGCGAAGATTTACCGGCGCCGTTTGGCCCCAGTAAGCCGTACATGCCAGCAGGGATCTCCAGGTTGACGTCCTGCAGGGCTCGAACGCCATTTGGGTAGGTCTTGGACAATCCGGATATAGCTAACATCAGTATTCCTCTCGTTCGCGCACGTCTCGACCCTTAATGGGCAAAAGTGCAAGTGTTAAAGCAACGTATTGGTCATTGGGACCGAAGTTGGACGAAGTTTTCTTTTCTGGCTTCAGAAGATCCAGCACCGCATTCATGTGTTCGTTTATTTCGGCAAGGAGTTCAGGGGAGACTCGTGCATGCAGTCGAAATGCATAGAAGTCGCGGTCTGAACCATCCATCTGGCGATCGTCTGATCGTAGAAAAGCATCCAGATCGCGTTCCGCCATTCGAAAACCAGCCGCCATCACCTTCACCGCACCGGTAATCGCGTCTTCGTCTCCGGACGAGGTGTCAAATTTGAAACGAGAAGCTGTCGGTAGGTACAGCGCTTCATGCCGCTTCCCCTTCGGCCGAGTACCTGTCTTTTCCAGGATGCCAGCCTGTTCAAGAATTTTCACATGGTGATAGAGAGAGCCTGCGCTGCGGTTCATCAACGCGGCGATATCCGAAATGGCCAATGCATCTGGACCAACGAACAACCCCAATATTTCAATGCGTAGCGGAGAGGCCACAGCAGCGGCTTGGCCCGCGTCTATATTCTTAGCTGTTTTTGTACTAATTCCCATGCAAGGGAGCATAGGCCTACTATTTAATTTATTCCATTTTTTTAATTAAATAAATCTACATATTTTATATATATATAAGACAAGACCTTGGCCAGCTGCGACAAACGGATTTGGTGTGGTTAATATTCGTGGATCGGCATTGGTATTTCACGCAGAGTAAAGCCACAGCAAAATCTTCTTGAACACGGAATTGGCTATATATGAATAGAGTTAAGAGTATCTACACCCATTCAGCCTTGAGTCTCAGAGCAGTCGAATCAGCTCTGCTTCTTGGCCTTTTAGCGCTTGCGCCCACAACCTGGGCGAACGAGGCTAACCTGACACGCTTCGGGCCCGAGACTTATGAGCTCGTGCAAGGACAACCAACAACCTATTCAGCGACATTCAAAGCCATAGATGGTCCAGCCAAGCTGGTCCTTCAGGACGACGGCATCGCTAATGCCTGGATCAAGATCAACGGCCACGGTGTTGTCCAGTCGAAGGACTTTAGCGACAACGGCGAGATCGTCGTAGCCTTGACCCTCAAGAAGGAGAACACGATCGAGGTGACCGTTCCTGGCCTGCCCGGTGGCGAACTCGGCGTTCGCGTGACCCAGGTCACCGAGGCAGATATTGGAATCATGCGCCAAGGCTACTTTGGGCTCAATACCACAGACATAAAACGTCAAAGAGCCTTATACAAAACGTTAGGATTCATTGGCGAGATCTACCCAGCAGGACCGGAGACGAGCACAACCTTCGCCCAGTCGCTGGGGTTTCCGGAGAATTACCTGATCCACGTATCGCTGCATAGCCTGGAAGACCCGCCCACCATGCCATTCGTCGACACTGTGCAATTCAGAGGTAATTCGTATCGCGAAGAACCACCCTACGCCAACCTGAACCACATCGGCATGACCTACGCGACCTACTCGACGACCGATCTCGATGGCGATTTTGCCTACCTTCAGACGGAGGGTGTGGAATTCGTTTCGGTGCCCTCCAAAGCACCCAATGGTGAAAGGTTTGTGTTCCTGAAAGACCAGGACGGCGCCTTCCTAAAGTTGATCGAGACTACCGAAGGTGAGGGACCGACCCCTGCTACTGACTTGGTGCGACTGGTAAACACAAACATGAACGTGTCTGATCTGCAAAGATCACGGGAGTTCTACCGACTACTTGGGTTCACCGAATCTGCGCCTGGCTCTCAGGCTGGCTCAGATGAGTTCGCCACAGGCCATGGATTTGATGGTCCGATCGAGTTCCAGGGCGAGGACATCAGCCTCGGTGAAGGTACCGACGGAGCAACGCTCCAATTGCGGCAATGGATAAGCCCCTACGACGACACACCCCCCTATCCATCTCCTGTAAACCACCTGGGCATCGACAGGATCAATTTCTACGTGAAAGACCTGACTGCAGCAGTGAAGACGATGAACGAACTCGGTTTCGAGCAATTGGGTCCGTTCGGCGGCGGCCCCGATGTGAGTATTGTATTCTTTTACGATCCAGACGGAATCAAAGTTCAGCTTGCAGGACCGCGGACCGAATAGAGACTGCGCAGCAACCGATACAGACGAACCAACCGCCGCAGATAGAGCGGCGGCCGACCTAAGCACGGCTGACAA
>JBNMMV010000317.1:0-5068 GCA_051270205.1 Limisphaerales bacterium | reverse complement strand
TCGATGTCGCTCGGTGTCGTTGTCGTGCTTTCGCAAGCGGCGGTCATCAGCAAGGTTGCAGCGATAGCAATTGGCAGTATTAATTTCATGCCTGACTCCTTAGTTTTGACTCAATAATGTCTTCGACTAACAGCAATAACCTACACCTTTGCCTGGATTGTTACGAATATCTTAGTGTCAGCTCATTAACATCACATGCCGCAGCTTACTGCGAAAATGGCCATTTCCGGTCACTCGGTAGAATCTAATCGTCGCTTCTTCTCACGCGGTGATGATCAATCCAAAAACCCCATGCGATGACCAGCCATAGTGCCTGGGCAGACCACGCCACAGCTGTCGCGGACGGCGGCGGCGGTCCCAGAAGGGCCGCTGCATAGGCTACGAGCAGGAATAAAACGAGCGCCCAAAAACCAATGCTGCCCTGGCGATCTAATGGTTTTGTGCTGCGGATATACAAGCATACGCCCGCAGCAAAAAGCAGTAGCTCCAAAGGCACAGCAACAACAGGGTAGTTCCAAAGTCCAAAGCCAATGAGAGACGAGTCGATCAGCGTGATTGGCATGTCGGGTCGATGAGTTAGAACATCGAGGACCCAATGGCTTAGAACGAGCATGCCGATTGTGATCGCCGCCTTTGTGCCTGAGCGCTGCAGCAATGCGTAAGCCGTTGCGAATATTGCACTCCAAAGTAGCAGCGCAACCAAGCTATGCGAATACGGATAGTGCACAAAATTCAGGGGCGTCATCACGGTTATGCCTGGCTCAACCTCAAGCGCCTCTATACCAAGAAGAACAAGGCTGGGCCATATGATGTCCGCTAGCTGACAAGCGAGAAACAGAATGCCCAGAGATACCTGGGGGGCGATTTTCTTCGCCGCTAATGCTAGAGCATAGTGTCCTATGAACATCGTGGTCTCCACGTTATTTATGAACGCTTGGTTGCAGAAAAAGGATTTGTTTTTGGCAATATCCGCTTTAGGTCAGTAGCGGTCGTTCAGTAGTTTATCACTCGGCAGTCTGCTTACGGCCAGAAGCGGCGAGGATCGGTTTGAACATGCGACGGTATTGACTCGGGGTCAGGCCGGTCCGGCGCTTAAAGAGGCGCCTGAAAAAAGATGCGTCTTCGTATCCCACGTCAAAACTAATCTCATCTACCGGCATCGTGCCAGCTTCAAGCAAACGCTTCGCTTCCTCGACCCGAAGATCTTGTGTCCGCTCGATTAGAGATGAACCAGTGGCGAGCTTGAAACGCCTTTTCAACGTCCTTTCCGGAATACTTGCAAGCTCGACGACTCTTGGTATTACAACGTCTTCAGCGTAGTGCTCCTCAAGCCATTTTTCGCAGGTGTGCACAATAGAATCGGCGTGAGGATTGTTTCGAACGAGTGTTTCATAAGGTAATTCTCCTTCTCCGTGCCACTTG
This sequence comes from Limisphaerales bacterium, assembly GCA_051270205.1. Classification (GTDB taxonomy): domain Bacteria; phylum Pseudomonadota; class Gammaproteobacteria; order Pseudomonadales; family Azotimanducaceae; genus UBA4421. The sequence goes on along the minus strand of JBNMMV010000317.1, from coordinate 3,646 downwards.
AGTAAATAGACCTTCGCGATACGTAAAGCCTCGCCGGGACTGCAGTGTCTTGCGATAATATGAATCGCCAAATCGTGCCACGACGTTGTACCTCCTGCCGTGACTATCTGCCCCGACGGATCAGCGAATACCAAGTTTGGCTCAGGTCGAAACCGGACCTTCGGATAGTACTTTCGAAACAGATCCTGATAGCCCCAATGTGATGTTGCTTCGCACTGATCAAGCAGTCCGGTCTCAGCGAGCATTACGGCACCAGAGCAAGCTGAGTAGATGGATGCGCCCCGCTCATGTTGACGGCGAATCCAAGCCATCAACTCCGGGTAACGCCCCTGCAAATGTTCATCCGGTCCAAGCCATAGCTCTGGAAGGATCACAATCTGTGCTTCAGGGTCTTCCGCAACCGAAATGTCCGGGCGCACCGGGATGCCGTTGCCACAAGCAAATGGCTCGTGCGTCGGGGAAACAATACGAACCCTAAAGAGGGTTTCAACAGAGTCGTTGCGAACCAGCGTTTGCCAGATATTCCCGGTGGCCAGCAGAACATCGAGCATGCCATAGAGGGCTGATCCAGCTGTCTCCGGTACCGCGACGATGGTGGCATCAATTGGCGCTGGCTCGGGATTTTTCATAGTTTTCGCTCAATAAGTGGCATAAACGAACCGTTTTTGTCAAAAATGCATCTTATAAAGATCTTATGCGAAGCCTATTGTTTGAGTCAAGGCGCTACTGATCTGATATTGCAGGGCGGCAGCACTGGAAACCAACCACTAATAGGAGTTATATGATGAACCCACAATCAGCAACTATAGAGACAACAAACCGATCAAACGGATTGGACATGGAGGCCCTGGTAGGGACCGTCGAAGCGGTCAAGAACGACCCATCGCTTGGTGCATTCGAGTTCCGCGCTACTAATCAGTGGATCAACGGTGGCGAGAATCGTTCGAGGATCAAAGAGTTCTACGGGGCAGGCAGCGAGGACGAATCGCGTACGGATGCCTTTGAGTTCACCAATGGCGAGCCGCCCGTGCTGCTCGGTGCTAATGAAGGCGCAAACCCTGTCGAATTCGTGCTCCATGCATTGGCTGGTTGCGTGACAACGACCACTGTATTGCACGCCGCGGCACGGGGCATCCAGATCGAGCGACTGTCAACTGAACTCATCGGTACGCTAGACGTACAGGGACTACTGGGACTCGACGACACCGTGCCGGTCGGCTATGAGCAGATCCAGATAATAATGGATATCAAAGCTGACTGTAGCGACGAAGAGCTTGATGACTTGCTTGTATTCGCGAAAGGTCATTCCCCGGTCTGCAACACGATCTGCCGACCTGTTCCGGTCACAGTGAAACGAGTCCAGTAGCTTTTGTCACTGGGTATCGCGAGAATAATAGGGCTGTTCGACTGATAACGTCCACATCATTCGGGCTGTGGTGATATATCCGCTTACTACTCGACGAACTTTGTCACTGTAGCGGAGGGGAGTGAGAACACCCCATTGATATCAATGTGCGTGCTGTAGCAGTGGTGAGAGCCACTTGTGAGTTCTGCGGATATATCACCATCGGCGCCGTCTTCCTGCGCCACCCGCTTGCCGTCGCAATATAGCTGCGTGTACTTGATTTCTTCCAGCGACAGCGGTGTGCCGTCATCGCGCTCAGTTGCTCTTTGGTAGTTGAACGTCACAACCACGGGCGCCTCCGGAATCATGGACACAATGCCTATGAACGCTCCGAGGATCGCGAGAAGAACCAGCAATAGCCGAGATAATATTTTCACAGCCACCCCTGCAATCGGGTCGTCAGCAAGGTTGCAGCGATAGCAACTGGCAGTATTAATTTCATGCCTGGCTCCTTATTTTGACTCAACAGTTTCTTCGGCTAACCGCAATAATCTACGCCTTTGCCTAGATTTTTACGAGTATCTTACGTGGCAGCTCATTAACATCACATACCGCGGCTTGCTGCGAAAATAGCCATTTTCGGTTGCTCGGTAAAAACTAATCGTCGCTTCTGCTCACCCGGTGATGATCAACCCAAAAGCCCCATGCGATGACTAGCCATAGTGCCTGGGCAGACCACGCCACAGCTGTCGCGGACGGCGGCGGCGCCCCTAATTTGCGTCAGCGCTTGTGTTATTCCCGGGCCGCCTTTGCCACCACAAGATGAACCCGCTGAATGCCCATAGGCTAATAGCAAGGCCAAATATCGAGAATATGGCGTCACCAACACTGCCCAGAATATTGCCGGTGTGGATAGGCAATAACAAAGCTCTTGGGCCTTTTCCACCCTCCATTAAGCCTGTCGCGAATATCCGCACGCTGCCATCATTGGGATCAACCAGTGCATCCGTCCGAAAATAGTTCTTATCAACAAATGCAAACCAGTAATCGGCGGCATGAGGTCCGGAAGGGCTATAAGCAATGAGCTGCAGTTCTTTGCCTGTTTCAATAGTTAGTTTACTAATTGCCAAATCATAGGCGGCATTACCATCATAAGTAGGCGCGGGTATTTCGTGACCGTCATGGCTTTGTCGCATAGCGGTGACCATATTATTTCCGAGCACTGAGGTGCCAGACGATTTTTCAATCCACGTAGCCACACTCAATGAAGTTCCAGTAATCGTAACGATTAAAATAAAGACTGCAGCTGTGACACCAGCAATTCGGTGGATACGTACAATCCCTTTGGCCTCGCGTCCGATATGGCGCGTGCGCCACCAAAGAATTACTCCCAAGCCACTGAACAATACGAGCGAAGTTCCAAGGATCGCAGTTGCTACCTTGCCAGCCACTCCAAACAGGAAGCCGATATGGAGATACAGTGCCCACTCGATCCAGCCGCCAAGAGATTGCCGCTCAGATAAAATCTTACGTGCATAGGGGTCAACCGTCATGAGATATGACATGTCATGCTTTGTTTTATCTCGTCCGCCCATGATCACGACGGCAGATTCGCGTTCACGCTGCAGAGGAAACATGGCATGCGCAACAGTAAATTCTGGTTCAAGTTCCGAAATTATATCTACTAGATCGCCCGGCCTTATTTCAGCTCCTGCAAGTTCTGCAACTTTGTACATGTCGGGTGAAAGAAACTTATTCAAACTATGGTTGTTTTGTGTGATGACACCGGTGACAGTTTGGAATAGGAGGTAAATTCCAAGAACGATGGCAAGTCGTCTATGCCAGCGTCTTATAAATGAGGTCGACATGCTCATATCTTTTCCATCAAAGAATAACCGTCGCAAACTTACCATGAATTTAACGGAGAAAACCTTACTCTCGATACCTAGGATGGTTCGTTGTCCGATAACAAGCGCGACCGGTGTTTGACCGTCGCCGTTTTAAGCACGCTGCTTTGCAGCGCCAGATCGAGCGTGTCACTGACATCATTGGCTGCCATGCCATGGAGGTCGAGTTCATGGCCCAATAGGTGGGCCGCGTAAGGCACGACCTCTAACAGGCCTCCTAGATTAGTCCTTTCCCCCCTCCTATAGGACTGCGATGGGGCGGACCGGCGAACCTGTTGCACCCTTGATCCGCAGGGTCAAATTCAGGAATAGGAACTCGTACGCTTGATCCCGTGCCACTTCGCGCAGTTCCATATTCTCAAGGAGCGGAATGCCCTCTTCGAAAAAGAGAATG
>JBNMMV010000316.1:0-5074 GCA_051270205.1 Limisphaerales bacterium | reverse complement strand
GAGTCTCCCCTCGTGTCGCTGCTTTGCGAAGAAGTGGTCAAAGACGAGCCGGGCCAGGCCGCCGTATTGGACCGCCTGCTCGACCTATTGCTCACCGCAGTACTTAAGGCCTGGTTTGCGAAGCAGGATTCCAGCAGGCCGGAGTGGTGGCGAACCCAAGGCGACCGGATCGTCGAGCATGCATTGCGGATCATGCACGACACCCCGGCCCATCCATGGACTCTGGACAAACTCGCAGCAGAATCAGGTGCCTCTCGGTCATCCTTGGCACGTCGATTTCATGACTTGGTCGGGGAGCCACCCATGACCTTCCTGAAAAATTGGCGAATGGCTATGGCGGCGGACTTGTTGTGCCAACCGGACGAAACGGTGGGTACCGTAGCGGAGAAAGTCGGCTACGCAACTCCATTCGCGTTCAGCGCTGCATTCAAGCGAGTCCGTGGACTAAGTCCGCAAGAGCATCGCGCGAGCGCACTTTCCGCCGTCTAATTGAAAAAGCCGATCCCAAAGGGACCGGCTCTTTTAATATTGGTAGCGGGGGCAGGATATGTGCTGTCCCTACTATCCCGACAAGGGTTCGCTCGAAATAACTCGTATAGACTAGTTAGAACTAATCGCTTTCGGGAATGCTGATGGTAACGCTGGTTACATACCCGGTGAATTTCGAGTCGTCAACATAAAGAGTTGCGAGGCCACCTTTGCCGGCGCCGCCGCCATCGTAATCAAACTGCAGCTTGATCTCCGCATTTGGCTTATCGATTGCCAGAGGCGAAATGATCGTATACCGGTCTAGTCCGAACCAATTGTAGGTATAGGCAGGTTTTCCATCGTCCATATACAACGCCCAACCACCAAACTTACCACCCTGGGTCAGAATGATGCCTCTATCGCTGCCGTTGAGCTGAACGTTTGCAGTAATAGTTTTGGAACTGTTCTTCTCGTTGAGAAACGTGTTTTCCAATAGGCCGACCATGCCCTGTGCCAGCGTCAAACTCTTCCTGTCACCCATCAAATCCGGCCGCCCCGCGACTTTTGCATTAAAACGTTCGAATACACGGTCATCCAACGGATAAACGCTGTTCGCAATCGCCTCTTTTTCAAATAAATCCTGCATCTCCTTAAGTTTCTCAGGATGCTCACTGGCCAGATTATTCGTCAAACTAAAATCTTCGGTAACGTTGTAGAGATCCCAAATATCGTCCTGCAATGAATTTATTGGCGCAGAACCCCACGGCACACGATGCACAACTCGAGCCATCCACCCATCGTGGTAAATACCGCGATTACCAAACATCTCAAAATACTGGGTGGTATGCCGATCCTCTGCATTAGCGTCTTCTGCGGCATACAACATGCTGACACCGGTCAATGGCGTCTGTGGCACGCCGTTAACCGATTTCGGATGCGGCAAATTAGTGGCTTCCAGAATAGTCGCGGCCACGTCATTTACATGATGAAACTGACTACGGATCTCGCCCTTGGCTTTAATGCCTTTCGGCCAGTGCATCACCATACCGTTGCGCGTGCCACCGAAATCGGCGGCCATCTGTTTGGTCCAGGTAAACGGCACATCAGTAGCCACTGCCCACCCTGTCGAAAAGTGTGGGAACGAATCCGGACCACCCCAGTCGTCTGCTCTCGCCAACATACTTTCCGTGGTCTCGGCATCGAAGATTCCGTTAAGGTGAATCATCTCGTTATAGGTTCCGGTCAATCCGCCTTCACCACTCGAGCCGTTGTCGCCCATGATGTAGATGAACAGGGTATTGTCGAGCGCGCCAATACCATCAATAGCATCGACCAGTCGACCAACTTCATTGTCGGTATGTTCTGCGAAACCAGCGAAAGCTTCCATTTGCAGCGCATAAAGTTCACGCTCCTGATCGCTCAGCGCTTCCCACTCTTCTATATCTTCAGGCATCGGCGCCAGTTTTGTATTTTCCGGAATAATGCCCATCGCCTTCTGTCGAGCAATCGCCTCTTCGCGATACGCGTTCCAACCACTATCGAATTTGCCCTTGTACTTTTCTATCCACTCTTTCGGCGCATGGTGCGGCGCCCGGAGCTACCCATGCGCCGCACCGAAACCGATATCGTCGATCAACACGATTACAACATTGGGTGCACCCTCCGGCGGCTTAATGCTAAATATCGGCGGATTGGCCACATTGCGCGCATCCATTTCCGTAACTGGAGCCAGCTTCGGAGGCTGTATTGGCAGGACAGTTCTATCCATTGTGTAAGCAGATGGAGATTCGCTGCTCGTAATGGCTGCGTTCGTTGTCGCCGACTAATTGATTAGCGGTTGGCCGCGAAGACATCGGAGACAAGAGTGATAGTCCTCTGCGTCTTGGGAATGCGCCGCAGCCATCTAGCTCGCGAATTCAGAGAAAACCGTTCAAGGCGGAAAGTTACTTTGTCGGTACCTAGCAATATTAGTAAAACAGGCCGTCGAAATTCCCCTCGTACATTTTTTGCATGGTTGCGTCGGGCAACCGGAAGCTGTCGACCAGTTTAACGAGCAGTTTCATTTCTCCCGCGTCTTTTTGATCGTCAGCCGCAATTACGCACAGAACCATGAACATCAGATCTTCTTTCTGGGTGCGCGACAACGCTTCGTTTACAGAATCCACGACCTCATCGAGTTGCTCATGACTCGGAAGTTCGTCCGCCGCACGGGCCACAAGATCCAACGCCTCACCCGACCTGAGTCCGAAGCGTTTACTCAGTAAATTCACTATGCGCATATTTTCGTCGGGCGAAATGCCGCCATCGCTTCTGGCAACCAGCGCCAGCAGCGACGCGATCAATATCTGCGCTTCAGAATCGCCCGAAATGCTATCGCTTGCGGTCCTGACGCCAGTTTTCTCGATGATAAGATCTAACAGCGACATCTAAGGAATGATATCAGTAGCCAGGCATGATGTCCGCTTTGGGTCATAAGCAATCGTTCAGAGGTGTGAACTTACCAGAATGCGAATGGCAGCATATAATCACATCATATGAGGTCAACCGTGCACCTGCATTCTTCTCTTTTTTGTTAGCAACACCGCTGCAGTGATAAAGCACACAGCTGAGAGCAACCAAATGATTAACCAAGAAATCACGGTTCCGTTCAATCCTGTAACCAGAACATTCAGGGCCAACAAGTTCTCGAATGCCTGAGGGAAGAAATACATCCAGAGCAGAAAAGAGAAATCCACCGTAAAGTGAACGACTATCAGAGGCTTAATGGAACCGCACAGATAAGCCAGTATGCTCCAGCCACAGGCACCAACCATAAAAACTGCGATAAATGCCAGTGCCTGTGGATGAACGAGAGCGAAGGCAAGTGACACAATGGCGATGGCCACCACAGGGTGATAGGCCTGCTCCAGACTTACCTGCATATAACCACGAAAGGCGGCTTCCTCCACTACCCCGGAAAACAAAGCCACGAGAAAGATTAGGCCCACTGCGGTAAACGGAGAGCTTTCCGACAAAACGCTTACCATACCCAGTTCTTCTGTTGTTACCTCGCGCGCGGCGTAGGTGATCACGGCAAAGGAAGCAATCAGCAGCGCCAGGGACAGCGACGCAAGCACCACCAGCGTTCGGGTGTCTGGACAGAGAACATTTGCGCGGAGCAGTTCGCGACGCCTATCGCTGGAAGAGCCTGGAGGCCCCACACCATTCAAGTAGGACCAAAATAGCCACAGATAGATCACACCGGGAATTACGGACCAAGGTACAGTAGACATGACCTTGAGATTCGTAGAAACAAGAATGAAGAGAGGCTGCACACCCAGCAGCAGAACGAGGATTCCTAATATTGGGCCCCGGATCAGTGCAGGTATTTTCTGCCAGAATCTGACTAAAACATTCACACTATCAACCTTATTGAATAGCGAGTGACTACGTCTGCTTTGTGGTTTTGCTCAGGTTTAGTGGGCACTTTCATTTAGGTCTATATTGACCTATCGAAGTGCACCATGATCCGAAGAAAACGACACAGCGCTAAGTTTAAGCGCGAAGCTCTAAGACGTGCAAATGAAAAAGTCGTCACTGATTTGCAGTCGACTCAATTCTTTTCCGGGGCCGTGCGGCTAGTCTGTGGAATTCTGGCGCGCCCGGGAGAGTCTACGAATATCAACCATAGCGCTGCGCACACAAGCCTCACCCTCTATTATCGCGTCGGCGGCGCGCTGAAAATCAAACATGCCGATGTCGCCGACCTTTGGTGCAATCAATACGTCGGCAGGATCTGCCTCAAGTCGGCCTCGAGTGATCTGATCCTGGAAAATATTTATTGTATGCGAGATCGTCGAAAATAATCCGGGCGTCTTGTCAGGTTCACCACCGTTCACGAAAAGCGAGTTTGAATACGCTCTGGCTTGCTCTTTCAGGTTCCCGAAGGTGCTATCGGTCGGCACTGTGGTGGTCGACTGATTCTTGGCATGACGTCTGCTGAGGATGTCGGAATTCAGATTCACACCGATGACAATATCAGCCCCCAGCATGCGACACGCCGTCACCGGGACCGGGTCGACAAGTCCACCATCGACCAACCATCGTTGCTTATTGCGTTCCGCTGGAAACAAACCCGGCATTGCCATAGACGCTCTGACAGCATCTGCCATCCCGCCCTTCTGCAACAACACCTCGCGCCCGGACTCCAGATCAGTACACACTGCTGCATAAGGCCTTGCCAGCTCCTCTATGAGCACGTCGGCGGCTGCCACGAAGTTATGCAGAAACCAGTTGAGTCTTTCAATATCGACGAATGCCGAATGCGCGAGCCTGAAACTGAAAAAACGCAGCACATCGCTACGGCTAGAGCCAAGCACCCAACTTTCAAGTTTGTCTAGATTGCCGGCCAAGTATGAGCCACCAACCATTGCGCCCACTGACGTGCCACAAACAACGTCCGGCTCAATGCCGGCCTCGAGAAGCGCCTTGATAACGCCGATATGAGACCAGCCGCGCGACGCGCCTGAACCCAAAGCAAGGCCGATTCTTGGCGTGTTAGTTGAATCGTTCAATCACTAGCTCCGCGAAATAACGCCCAGCCATTGTAGAGGAGTCCAAGCGAAGC
>JBNMMV010000315.1:0-5092 GCA_051270205.1 Limisphaerales bacterium | reverse complement strand
CGGCTACCCCTAAATAATCGATAATCTCGTACTTGCCCGTTTCTAGATCGACTTCTACCTGCATGAAGCCTGCCGCGAAAGCAGGCACTGTACCTTCTTGGTTGAGGGTGTCTTTTGCTACACCAATGAGACCTGTTCCTGCCAGCCCAGCTACCGCGCGAGTGGTCATTGGGTTGATGTCTTCTGGTGCTTCAACGCCAGAGTACTTGCCTCCGAGCTCGATTGCGCGTTGCGCCGCTTGTGCGTAGGTCAAGTGCGATGATGGATCGGCGGTTGCGAATACTCGGCCGTCGCCAATGTCATAGTCGTCTGCGCTGCCGCCTAAATCTGTCGCCGCAATTTCCTTCAGTTTGGCGATGGCATCCATTGCCGCCACATAGTTGGTGCGGGTCATGGTATATGAAGTGTTGCTGCCGAATTGGGCAAGATTCCAAGGTAGATGCTTGCGGCTGTCGCCACGCACCACAGTGCAATCTGCCCAGTCCATTTTCAGCATTTCAGCAGCGACACGTGATGTGGCTGTATGCGAGTAGGTGCCTAAGTTACCGACACCCGTGTGAATATTGAGTTTACCCTGAGGGGTAATTACGCACAGTCCATCAAAGCCAGAATATCCGGCGCTGTGGTAGGCCGCGCCTAAGCCAATACCGGTAACCTTGGTGCCATTTTTTTGGCCTGAAAGTTTGGAACGACGCTCCCACTCAAAAGCCTCGGCGCCTTTCTCATAGGCTTCTTTTAGGTAGGCACTGGTGACCTTGCCTTTTTTTGGACCGAATAAGGTGCCATTGTTGGGCGTGTTAATTGTTCGGATATCTAAGCGGCTAATGCCAAGCTCGGCAGCAGCCTTGTCTAGCAGCGGCTCCACGGCGCAGGCGATCTGATTTTGTCCTGGACCGCGCTGCGGTACTCGGGGTGGTGTGTTGGTTTGTACGGGTATGCCGCGAAAGCGCATGTTTTCTGGCGTGTAGACCAACGACACAGCATCTGCAGCTGAGAGGTAGTCGTTCATGCCGACGTCAGGTCCATTTTCTTGGACAATGTAGAGGTCACAAGCTTTGACTCGACCGTCTGCGCTGAAACCCATTTTTAAGCGGCCTTGGAAACCTGGCCTTGCTGAGCCAACGAAATACTCTTCTTCGCGACTAATACGCATCATCACCGGGCGGCCAATTTTCTTTGACATATACGCTGGAATGGCCATTTCTGGGTAGGCCGTGCCTTTGCCACCGAAGCCACCGCCGCAGAACTCGGCGATAAAAACTAGGTCAGCTGGATCAATACCAATATATCCGGCCAAAAAAGGTACCGGGAACGACTGACTTTGACAGGATGCATGCACAAAGCATTTACCGTTTTGCCAATAGCTCAGTGCCGATCGGGGTTCCAAGGCGTGGTGTGATAGACCTTGGGTTACGAAGGATTCATCAAGTACGTAGGTTGAATCGGCAAAGCCTACTTCGAGATCGCCGTACAGCCACTCGTCTTCGGCGGGGCCCATTGGCAGCTCGCCTTCTTTGGCGGCTGCAAAATCACGCGCACTCCACTTTGTTTCCTTTACATAGGGTGCGCCTTTTTTGCGGCCAGCGACGTTGCCGTCGCTACGCGCGTTGGGTCCGCCTGGGTATAGGCTTTGCAGTGGATCCACTGTGAAGTCCAGTGGTTCTAAATCGAGTTTGATCGCTTCGATGGCATCTTGGCAAAGCTCGTCAGTCTCTGCGGCTACCGCGAGAATGGGTTCGCCTACGTATTTGGGCTCATTGGTCAAGATGCTGCGATTGGGTCCGCCTTGATCGGGCACGTCGTCTGCGGTTAAAACACCATACACACCCTTCATTGCCAAGGCGGCGGTTGCGTCAATGCTGCGTACCCGGCCATGTGGCATGGGACTGGTCAGAAGGCGGCAAGACACCATGCCCTCTACGCGGAAATCTTCTGAGTATTTTGCTTTGCCGGTGACTTTGGCAAGGACATCAGGTGGCGTGAAGTCTTTTCCGATTAAGTTGAACGACATTTTAAGCCTCCTGTGCGGCGCGCATGACGCCATTTAGATAATGTTCATAGGCGCCACAGCGACAGAGATTGCCTGCCAGCGCCTGTCGCGCTTCTTCTCGGGATGGATTGGCATTGGTTTTAAGCAACGCCACCGTAGACATGATCTGCCCGGGTGTGCAGTAACCACATTGAGGCGACAGTTCTTCAATGAATGCCTGTTGTACAGGGTGCAGACTTCCGTCAGCCGCTTGTAAGCCTTCAACTGTTGTTACTGCCTTGCCACGTACGTTGTGGGTCAATGTTGAGCAACCGTAAACGGGCAGGTCGTCTAGCAGTATGGTGCAAGCACCGCATTCGCCTCGATCGCAACCCAATTTGGTACCTGTTAAACCCAGCCTATAGCGCAATGTATTGGCTAATGTTTCCTGTGGCAGTACGTCTACACGGCGTACTTTACCGTTGACGTTGAGTGAGATCAGTCGTTCTACACCACCCGCTTTAACAGGTGTTTCGCCGTTCGGGCCACAGCCTGCCAGTAATGCACCGGCTGAAACCACGGCACCTGATGCAATAACACTTTTTATGAGTTCCCGCCGGGATAATCCCCCAGTTCGCTGTGCTGTCCCCGGATCAAAAGTCTGCACTGTCATTGCCTCTCCCCCAAGCTTGCTCTAATGCACTCATCTTCGGTTAACCACGGCCAATGTTCAATAGCTGAAGACAATCTGACAGTGGTAATATTCTCGTGTCTTGGATACTTCCCCACAGCCCAGACTTAAAAGAGATTTAAGAGAGAGTGATGAATTCTAACCTAGTAGACGACCTAAATTTCGACCCAGATACGCTACGAGAGAAATATCGCGTTGAGCGCGACAAGCGGATGCGTGATGACGGCAATTCACAGTATCAAGAGATCAGTGGCGACTTCAGCCACTATGTCGACGACCCTTATGTGGCCGAAGTTATCGAGCGCGAACCCCTCGAAGATACAGTAGATGTTGTCATTATCGGTGGTGGCTTTGGTGGGCTAATTACAGCTGCACGTCTAACTGAGGCAGGAATTAATGATTTTAGAATCATCGAAAAAGGTGGTGATTTTGGCGGCACTTGGTATTGGAACCGTTACCCAGGAGCGGCATGTGATACCGAGTCCTACATTTATCTGCCGCTGCTAGAAGAGCTGAATTTTGTACCGAAGGAAAAGTATACCCACGCGCCCGAAATTCTCGCTCATAGCCGCAATATCGCAGAACACTATGATCTTTATCGACGATCGTGCCTGCAGACAGAGGTGACAGCATTAGATTGGGACGAGCAAGGCGCGTCCTGGTGTGTGCGCACGAATCGTGGCGATGCTATGCGCGCCCGCTATGTGATTATGTCTAATGGTCCTCTGAACCGGCCCAAATTACCCGCCATTCCAGGCATTGAGCAGTACAAAGGCCACACCTTTCACACCAGTCGTTGGGATTATGACTATACCGGTGGTGGACCGGAAGGTGAGTTGGAAGGACTTGCTGACAAGCGAGTGGGCATCATCGGTACAGGGGCGACAGCCGTGCAGTGTGTTCCCCATGTTGGAGCGGGGGCCAAGTCGCTACATGTCTTTCAAAGAACGCCATCGTCCATTGATGTAAGAGCTAACCGTCCAACTGATCCTGAATGGGCTGCAAATCTGAAGCCAGGGTGGCAGCGTGAGCGCATGGAGAACTTCAACACCCTGACCTCGGGTGGAATCGTCGAAGAAGATTTGGTGAATGACGGTTGGACTGAGATTATTCGAAACCTCATATCCATGGCCAACTATCGCGGTAAGGACACTGATTGGTCGCAAGTGCCGTATCTTATGGAAGTTGCCGATTTTAAGAAGATGGAGCAAATTCGTGCGCGAGCTCAGGAGATTGTCGAAGACCCCGAAACGGCTGCAGCGCTGAAACCTTATTACCGACAATTTTGTAAGCGACCTTGTTTTCACGATGGCTACTTACAGACGTTTAACAGTGACTCTGTCACCTTGATAGACACGGATGGCAAAGGCGTAGAGGCGATCACCGAAAAGGGTGTGGTTGCCAATGGTCAGGAATATGAGTTGGACTGCATTATTTTCGCCACCGGATTCGAAGTGGGTACCGAATACACCCGGAGAGCGGGCTATGATGTGGTGGGAAAAAACGGCCTGAAGCTAAGTGAAAAGTGGGCGGACGGCATGCGAACGCTGCACGGATTGCATACCCGTGGCTTCCCCAACCTCTTTATCATAAGCAATTCTCAAGCGGGGTTTACCACCAACTTCCCCCACGCTATGGATAATGCTGCCCGCCATATTGGCTACATTCTCAATCGCGCGGCAGATGACCAAGCGACGACAATTGAACCCACTCAAGAAGCTGAAGATGCCTGGGTTGACGAGATTGTTGCAGTCTCCCGCTTTGCAGAGGCATTCCAAGAGTCATGTACGCCAGGCTATTACAACAACGAGGGCCAACCGAATCCGAAGAGTGTTCAGAATGGCCCCTACGGCAAAGGCTCTAATCCCTATTTTGCCAAGATGCAGGCATGGCGGGATGAAGGAACGTTGGCGGGTTTAGAACTAAAATAGAATCAAACGCAGGAGAACGACATGAAGCCAGTTTGTTTAGTGATGGGCGCAGGTGCAGGTATTGGTGGCAATGTAGGTAAGCGCTTTGCTAGCGAGGGTTATCACGCCGTGCTTTGTCGTCGTTCAGATCAGCAAGGCTTGGATACCCTAGTTGCGGATATTGAAGCCGATGGAGGCTCCGCCAGTGGGTTCCTTTTAAATGCGGTAGACGATGGCGCGATTGAAGAGCGCGCGAAAGCGATTGAAGCAGAAATTGGTCCTGTTGAAGTCATTGTTTTTAACCTCGGAGCGCAAATTGGCGATCGTCCCCTTGCAGCAACCTCTCTGAAGGCATTTGAGCTTGGATGGCGTATGGCTACTTTTGCACTCTTTCGTTTGGTTGCTGAGATTTTTCCACTAATGGAGGAGCGAGGCAAAGGAACATTGTTGGTCACTTCTGCGACTGCTGCCGTTCGTGGTAATGCGGGCCAACATTCCCACGCAGCCGCCATGGGCGGCCGG
>JBNMMV010000314.1:0-5104 GCA_051270205.1 Limisphaerales bacterium | reverse complement strand
GTTGCTTACAGTAGACGCACCCTGGAACATGGAAGTTTTATAATTGCTAGTCCCAGAGGCATTATTAGCGAAACCAAGGATATCACCCCCACCAGGAGGAAGATCGTAGGAGATATAGTTTGCGTCAACCAAGTAATGAGTGACCTCACCGCTTAGAACGTATTGTGTGCTACTAACTTCAGCTGCAACTTGAACATGCGTGTAACTGCTTGCTAGAGTTGGATCACCTGTTCCGTCGTAGGTCAACAATGGGTATTTAAGGGTCGAGCCACCGTCGTAGAAAGTATAAGCGCCTACGCCTATTGAGTTTTGCGCCGTGTTGAAAGTAAGCTCAGACGATCCTCCAGAAGTTGTTGCATCCGCACTTGCGGTAACACCGACCACCTGAGAAGTTTCGCCATACTGGTCTACATCTGTGTCGTTGGGCAGGACGTTACCCGTTGCAATAAGCCCGACGGGATCATTCGCGCTGTATTGATTGGAATCGCCATCTGGTAACAGAGACTCCTTTGCTACGTTGTAATTAACTTCAGCGACGGGGGTGTCATTCTGTCCTTCAACCGTGATGGTTAAAGTGGAGCTTGCCAAAGATGTTCCGCCGCCAGTAACAGTATACTGGAAGCTTTCAGAAAGCGTATCCGATGCGCTTCGAAGCGCTTCAACTTCAGGATTTGTATCATCGACTGCGTAAGTGTAAGTGCCATCCGCTTCGATAGTCAGAGTGCCATAACTACCCGTAATTATGGTTGCACCAGCTGCATTCACCGAATGCAGTGTACCGTCAGGAGCCACAATTTCTGTAAGTGTACCAACACCGGAAGTTTCAACCAGTTTGCCGCCGACGATTGAATAAGACTTGCCGGTAGCGGTTACATTATCAGCGATGGTACCTGTTGCATCATATCCAGCAGTAGCGTTGTTAACCCCGCCTGCCTCTTGGGCCGTGGCCGCATCTGCACTCGCAGTGACACTAAACGGTTCGAGCATATCGTTCAGAGCAGATGCCACTGGATCACTGCTCGTACCGATATTTGTTTCCGAAAATTCATCAACTCCAGTCGTAGCGGGATCGTCGTAGTTAAACTGGGTACCAGACAGTCCGTCCCGTACGATGATTAATGACGCATTAAGATCTCGACTGCTACCGGATGATGTCGCCTCATCTTTGTAGAGATACATCTGCATCCCGTCCACATAACTACCGGTTTTTATAAGTCGACTTATCTCGCCGTAATACCCACCTTCGTATTGAGAGCCAGTCCCGAGCCCGGTGTAACCATCCCAAGTGGAGGTTTTCTCATCATAATTAGGGTCTGCCGGATCAGTCTGAGCCCAAGGCGTTGGATCTAAGTGGTCTTGCACAATAAGATTATTATCGGCGTCGAATACATACAGCGTGCCGCGAACATTGTTTCCACTAAACCACTTTGCATCTGGCGGATCTGACACAAACAAAGCCTTAGCAGCACCAGGAATATCGTAGGTGTGCATTTTATTTTCTTCAAGCGTCGCTCGAATGGGATCAGGATCGCCAACTAGACCCTGCTCGCCGGCGTGCAATGTTGGGTAGTCAAATAAAAGCGCGGCCATTTCCACTTCAACCCGCTGGCCGTCAATTGTTAACGTGAAGTGATCCTGGTGCCCCGAAAATCGGAAAGGTGACTCACTGTCATTCGTACCAATCAAGTTGTTTGCAAATTTCTGACCTTCATCTCCAACCGTATCAGTTTCAGGGTTCAAGCGAGCGTCGATATAGTGGCCGAACTCTTCAACAACGATACGTACAATATCAGCCTCGGTAGCCCCCGCCTTAATCCAGTCAGCGTTTAAATAAATAATCGGACTTCCATCAGGACCTTTTTCGGCAAAGGCACCATAGCCGCCCCACATTTCTGCGTGCGACCTTAGCTCCACCTCTAGGTCCAACGCCCCAGAAGCCAGCTCATCAAGCAAGAGCGTCGCGCGCAAGTTCCAAACAGAACTTACAGAGTCGGGGTCGCCAGCAAACATGTCGCGCAGAGAATTGGCCGCCGAGTTAAAATCCGAAGTGAAAGCCGAAATAAGATCAGAGACCGCAGAGTTCGCAGCCTGGAGAGCAGCCCGCCCACCTTGATCTTCGAGCGCAGTGAAATGAGCCTGATAGTCCAGCTCAAACATGCCGCCCGGCCCGGGCGCCATTCCACCAGTAAAATGGCGATCAAGCTCATCCGAAATCTCTGCTTCAGACAGCTCGGTAAATTGCGTCCCATCTGTTGAAAGTAGAGAATTATTATTCGCGGCAAAGCCGATCAACCCATCTTCGCTGTCGACGTCTTGGGTGAGGACTGTGACGCTTCCGCCAGGCACCACGTAATCAAGTAGGCTTGTTGCCTGTGTGGCTCCACCAAGCATGTAATTTCCCTGGCTTGGAGAAGTTATAACTTCCAAGCCAGACAAATCGCTCCCTGAGATGACAGTAATCGCATCGTATTCGCCAGCAGACTCGAGGTACTCAGAAATCAACTCAATCGCTGCGCCATCGTTTTGGAAACCAACAGTCGTAACAGCCGGATTGGTTATTTGCGCGAGTGTAGTGGAGTTTACCTGACCAACCTCAACAAAGAGGATGTGTCTCTGCTCTCCATTGGGAAGATCCCCAACCTCATGCAAGACAACAAGACCAGCCTCACCTTCGTTGCGCGTAGACTGCTCGGAACTTGGTTCTGCAATGGTAGCCGCAACAATTGAGTCGTTTTCGCTTCCATCCGACGATTGTTCTGAACTGGGCTCAAATAAGTTATTATCCAAAATGTCCTGAGATTGCACCTCTTGGAGTGCGGGCTCAACGGCGGCCGCATCCAACATGACACGTGGCTCAAGCACTTGAGCAGATGGTTTAGGTGCCCGACCGATTGACTTGAGAAACCTTTTGAACATCTTATTACCTCAAACCCATGAACTTATGGCAAAGAACTGCCTATTAGCCCGCGTATTGAAATCGTCTTATTTGACAATCGAGCGACGTCCAGGCATTGATCCTTGTCAAACCTATGCGCCATTCTTTTTGCTTGGAAACCTCCCAGACCAAGAGTCTAATTCAAGCCGCCTTCCTTGGATCAGTTTGGTGAGTTCAGAAACGGTGAGATCTTCAACCTCTTCATCTGTTGCTAAATCAACGCCGACTGAACTGTGGATACGACCCAGTGAACCCTGCAACTGCGCATAGGTCATGTAGACGCGGAGCGCTGATGTTAAAGCGACGGTTTGGTTGGCAACAACATCAGCTTCACTTTTGAATGACTCGGATTCTCTTTCCTCAAAAGCTTTGACGATTCTTCGGTCGACGTCGGCCAATTTTGCTGCAGTTGAGTACAGCCTCTTAAAACCATGATACTGAGTATTCGCAACGTGAATTTGCGCCAGGACTGCCATTCGTACCGCAACACGCCTTGCGATATTTAGTTTTTCGTTATCTTCGTTGTAGGCCCGGATTGAAGGTGCAGCCAAAATACTCTGGACAAGATTGGCGCCGATCCTGACGCTAGCCTCCTCCCAGTTGGGATGGACTAGGTACTTGTTGCTATCATGCTGCGTAGACGCGACTAGTGAGATACCAGGAACTAACTTCCATAAGGCTTTACGTGTCTCAAACACACTCACTTTCACACTGTGATGCCGGGATCGTAAATCGGCATTGCGCTGAAAAGAAATCTCCTCCGCTACTGCTGTGGACGCAGACCATCCGGGCACCCGAAGCCGCGAGCGACGTAGTCGATATTTCGTGCCCGGCTTTATAGACAGCAAACCAGCAAGCTCAACCTTCGAGGTTGCGAGGTCTTGCTCCGCCATTGTCAATTGGCGCAAATTCTCGAGCAGGGTTTTCCTGTAACGGAGAGCTCGCAATGGCGATATCAGACGCTCTCGCGCAACCGCATTTGAGTTTGCCAAGGCCCTTCGCGCCCTTCTGATAGTGGCGCGTATCCGATGGCGAAGCGCATCATTGCCAACAGCGCGCCAGTACGCATTCCTCACATCGACAATTATATTTTGCCGAAGCTTTCTGCGTGCTTCATGCGCGATCGATGTTTTTTCTCCATTTTGCTTAGCGTTGTAGTAACTTACGCCAAAGTCCAGGATGTTCCAAGAAAGCGTAAGGTCTCTGAGGTGTCGCCGTCGCTCTTGAGAGAAACTGCGATTTGTTACGGAGGTAGACCCATCATCATAATCTTCCGATGACGATGCCGGCTTGTTGGATCGCCAATTCCATCCGGCATTTGCAGTCAGCTTAGGCAGCAGATCGAAGCGGTCTACTTTTGTTTGATCATACGCCAGCGTCTCCTCAAACAATTTAACCCTATGATCGAGATTGTATTTTAGAGCCAACGCAATGGCCCGATCTAGCGACAGTCTGCCTGAATATTCAGACGGGTCAGCGAACATCACCGCTGAATCCTTATCGGCGGTGTCTACCAGCTCTGCTTTGGTGAGTTGTTTTGGTGCTATGGTGCAACCGGCAGCCACAAGAGATAAGACTACACTCGTCAACACAAGACGGTGGTCACGATCGGGCGTCAACCTACGCATACTAAACATTCCCCTCGTCACTTATTCAATTTTACTCACAACGCGAACCAGTCCCACGCTAAGCGCCTAGCGCCTGTTGCAGCCCCTCGCTGCTCCACTCAACGACACCCCAAAGGGACCAGCGGCCAGTTGACTCAAATCAATCCAATGCACGACCAAACAACTTCGTCTGCTTTTTCGTCGACAAATCGTCAAACGATGGGAACGCTTTCTGTCAAGTTAACCACTATTCTGTCAAGTCAATCAAGCGTTAACACTTACCGCGATGTGAGAATATCACTTTCATCTCAATGGATACAATTAGCCCCCGCCCCCCCCCCCTTTTTTTCGACTGGCGACTTGACAAGCAGACACGAAAGGAAGTGGAGCCTCTCAACGATGCACACTTTAAAACTCTGAATTAGATAACTATTTCTGTGTAATTCTGAATTTTTTTGATCGTCTTTCTACCACCTCAGAAGAAGTCATGAGAGAAGACCGCAAACCAAGAAATAGCACTCTATCCTCTAGATATTCGACCAATCACATGTTCGTGACGGTT
>JBNMMV010000313.1:0-5109 GCA_051270205.1 Limisphaerales bacterium | reverse complement strand
TAGATCGTCGGATTAGCGATAAAGCCTCCTCGGGTTTGGGTGTTCGGCCGCTCACAACGCATGCGGGTGCCGAGATATTTGGCCTGGACTTGACCAAGGTGCTGTCTGAACAAGCATATGATGAGATTCGCGCCGCCATGCATCATTACGGTGTTGTGTTCTTCAGGGATCAACACCTTAGTAGTGAACAGTATTTGGGTTTCGCCGCCAATTTTGGCGTACCAAAAGTAAACCCTTTAACGCCCACTGTGCCTGGATTTTCAGCAATATCTAGGTTGATCAAAGAGGCATCGCATGAAACCAGCACTGGTGATATGTGGCATGCCGATCACACCTTCTTGCCATCACCGATGAATACAATTTTATTAGCGGTCGAAGTCCCCGAGTACGGTGGCGATACACTGTGGCTAAATACCCGCGCTGCTTATGAGCAATTGCCTGAGCATACAAAAACTGAGATCTCTGATCTGCATGCTTTGCACTCACACTCATTCCTTATCAAAGACCTGGATTATGCCAAAAAACATAAACAAGAACACGGTGTCGAAGCTATGAATCAGGAGTTTGCTAGGTCACCAACTAAGATGCACCACCACCCAGTTGTTAGAAAGCATCCACACACAGGAGCAGAAGCTTTGTTCATAAACCCAGGCTACACGGTGAAGTTTCAGGACTGGAGCCGTGAGCAAAGCATGGAGTTATTAAACAGATTATATGAGCATTGTCTGCAGCCAGAATTTCAATGCCGATTCCGATGGCGGTCTGGATCCATTGCCATGTGGGACAATTCTCACACTTGGCATTTTGCGGTCAACGACTACGCCGGTCAAAGGCGTGAAATGCATCGAATTGTTTTACAGTAAGGTCTGGTGCTATGCTTAGAATTATCATTGTCATATCTAAACTAAAGGAGTTTAGAAAATGTATCAAGTAGCCGACGAGCTTTCGGTAAGAGCCCTCGCTGAAGCGTATACCGATGCGGTAAACTGTCGTGATGCTGATGGGATGGCTGCCGTCTTTGCACCGGATGGTGTGATTGAGAAACCCGGTTTTGGCGAGCCTGTTAGCGGTATCGAAAAAA
Source organism: Limisphaerales bacterium (assembly GCA_051270205.1). Classification (GTDB taxonomy): domain Bacteria; phylum Pseudomonadota; class Gammaproteobacteria; order Pseudomonadales; family Azotimanducaceae; genus UBA4421. The sequence continues at coordinate 4,028 of JBNMMV010000313.1, read as the reverse complement.
TCAAAAAACGATATCAGAGGTTGCAATGTGAACGAGATTTTTTATTTCAGATGATACATAGCGGCGTAGTAGAATTTGATGCTGAAGATCGGGCCCGCGCTCGCTGGTGGTTTAGTGAAGTTAAGAAAACCGCCGGCGATGGTCCTTGGCTACAGATTATGGGCGTGTACCAGGACGATGCAGTGCGACTGGATGAAGGTTGGCGATTTGCACGGCGATCCCAAACCACTCTGTACGAACAGCAACTTTCAGATGAGGGTATAGGTACTTTTCAACTACCCAGTATTTCGCCGATTGCAGCCAGTTCGCTAACGAGCCGCTTGGATGGGACTGAGATATGACGGGTGAAATAGACCTAACAGGAAAAGTGGCGCTGGTAACGGGTGGCGGCGGCGGCATTGGTCGAGCATGTGCACTGCGCTTGGCTGAACGCGGCGCTGATGTTGTTATCGCAGATATTGAGGAATCTCGTTGTCAGGAAACAGCGCAACAAATTGTCGGTCGGGGCCGTCGTGCTTTGCCAATCACATGCGATTTGATCGATACAGAAAATGTCCGGGCGATGATAAAAGAGGCAGACAGCACCTTTGGTCAACTCGATATTCTCATAAACAATGTTGGAGGGGTCCGTTATGTGCCCTTTCTTGAACAAAGCGAGCGTAGTTGGCGCCGACACATCGATATTAATCTTGTCAGTGCATTGGCGACAACCTCAGAGGCCGTCAACATTATGCTTCGCCAGGGGCAGGGTGGCTCAATTATTAACATCGCTTCTGTCGAGGCTTCGCGTGCCGGGCCCAACGTTGCCGTATATGCTGCCTGTAAGGCGGCGATCGTGAGTTTTACCCAGTCCATGGCGCTAGAATTATCTGAGCACCAAATACGCGTGAACTGTGTTTCCCCCGACCACACCTTAACCCCTGGTTCACGTGGTAATCGCTCTGGCCCTGTGGATCGTGAAAAGTGGACTGTGAGAACACAAGAACAAGAGGACAAACTCAACAGAATTGTTCCTTTGCAGCGCGAAGGAGTAGATACCGAAGTCGCCGATGTAGTCGCATTTCTATCTTCTGACCTAGCGTCTTACGTAACCGGTATAAACCTACCAGTGGATGGCGGCACTACCGCTGCCGGTGGTTGGCACCGTGGGTCCAAGGGTCAGTGGACACAACTCGAGGGATGGCGGTCAGACCGTTAAACCCTGGAACTATTTATGTATCTTAAGCAATGTATGTTCGCGTACCAACGTCAGAGCAAAGTATTATCGATTCATAGCTCGTTTAGCGTCTCAGACGCCGAGCTTAATTTACTCAGGTTTTAACTATGACAGAACAAGTAGCAGCAAACCCAAACGACTCCAAACCAGCTTACAAGTGGTACGTATTAGGACTTTTGGTAATGATCTATATCTTTGGGGCAGTCGATCGCGGTGTGATTTCGGTTGTAGCGGAGCCACTCAAGGAAGCATTCGGCCTCTCTGACGCACAACTTGGTGCTTTAGGTGGGCTTGCCTATTCGCTTCCTTACGCGATTTTTGTGTTACCAATGGGCTGGCTAGTCGACCGAGTGAATCGGCGCGTATTGTTGAGTTCCACCGTCACTGTTTGGAGTTTGTGCACCACTTTTAGTGCGTTTGCCGGGAGTTATATGAGCTTGGTAGCTGCCCGAATTGGCGTGGGCGTGGCTGAAGCGCCAGCATCGCCGGCCAGCCTGTCTATTATTGCCGACACCTTTCCAAAGAGGCAACGCAGCACCGCGGTTGGAATTTACTATTCTGGCGCAGCACTTGGGCAATTCGTTATTTTTGTCCTGGGCGGTTGGATCCTACTGAATTTCAGCTGGCGAGAAGTGTTTCTTGTCGCCGGGGTTCCTGGACTTATTTTGGCCGGTCTTTTGTTTTTCACTACCCGTGAACCTGTTCGCGGTGCGTTTGATGAGGTGCGTAAGGAACGCGCTCCCTCTAAAGGTTTGTTTGGCAGCGGGCCTTCACCTAAGCAGACCATTAAGGAAATTTTTGTCGATCCAGCGCTGCGCTATGCGCTGCTCGCGAACACCTTTTCTACCGGAGTACAGTACTCATTGATGGTTTGGCTGGTGTCATTTTTAGTTCGTATTCACGGTGTAAGCGTTGCTGAAGCGGCCATTTGGATTGGGGTTGGTGTTGGGGTATCGCAATCCATTGGCTCCCTAATGGTCGGCCCATTTGCGGATCGATTCTCAAGAGGAGACCCTGCCCGTTTGGCGCTGATTCCGACCGTGGGAACCGCGGCAGCATTTGTCGCCGGGTTAATCATGACGCTTGCGCCAAGTTTTGAAGTTATGATTGGTGGGCTAATTGCCGTGGGGTTACTAGCCGGTATATTCGTGGCAACCGGGTATTCGCTGATTCTATCGTTAGCTGCGTCAGATGTGCGAGGAACTACGCTTGCTACTGGAAAGCTTCTATCAGTCTTGATCGGTGGTGGAATTATTCCTTTAATGACGGGTGTGGTAAGTGATGCAGTAGGAGGTGATGATTCACTTAGACCTGCAGTGCTGGCAACCGTCGCCTTGTACAGTGTGGCAACTTTCTTTTTTGCACTCGCCGGATACCATGCGCGTAAAGCTCGGGCTAAATGAAGATTCTAGTTGGCGAGCTAGGGCTCATTAAAACTCCGTCCCACCATCAATATTGATCAGTGCGCCACTGATGTAAGTAGCGTTTTCAGAGAGTAAAAAGGCAATTAAATTGGCTGCCTCGCTGGGTTTTCCCAGTCGGCGTAGCGCAACGTTCATACCGAGATTGGAGGTGTCCAATGAGCCCGCCTCTTGCCGATTTATTCCGTGCTCAGTGACTAGGTCGTCAAGTCGTTTCTTAGCGCGCTCAGTTTCAATCACACCTGGACAAACACAATTAGCTCTTATTCCTTGCGCGCCGTAGCTGCGGGCAATATTTTTAGTGAGGTTGACCACGCTGGCTGTACTAGATGCGTATTGAAACAGGTAAGGCTTGGGTGATCGAGAAGAATAAGCTCCCAGGGTTACAATAGACCCGCCACCCGCATTGATCATATACGGAATTACCGCTCGACAGCAACGAACAGTACCCATAACCACACTTTCAAAAGCATGCACCCAGTCCTCGTCAGGGCTATCTAACAAGTCACCGTATCTGCGTTCAGCATTAGCGGTGACCAGCCCATTGACCCTTCCCAGTGTTTCCACTGCCTGGCTGATAGCGTGGTCGATGGACTCGGCTTGGGTTGCATCACCGATGACACTGCTAATCTTTGCCGCTAGATCAGTCGGCAATGTGGCTAGCGAATCATCAGCGCCGCAGCGACTGATGATGGCGACTCTAGCACCGTTAGCCGCGAGCAATTTAGCGGTCTCAAAACCCATTCCCGTAGAACTGCCAACGACGATAAAGCCCCTACCCTATCCCCTAAGTCCATCGGATGGCCATTAATGTTATTAACCTCATGCCACGCTCATGAATGTTTCGGTCACAAACGTCAGATCGGTTTGCTCCTCTAGCGTATCAACCCTGGCGATAAGAGCCTCTGTTTGCTGTAGTGTCAAAATAGTATCTGTGACGGAGCGAAACTTCGCTTTTAAGTCTTCAGGCGAAGCGGGTAGAGTTGGAAATCCTCGGGGAGCTCCTTGATATGCTTCATATACCGTGCCGTCAGTTGTTGTTAAAGTAACTCGAGCAAATAACTCTGAGGCATTCTCGGGTACAGGATCAGCAACTGGGCGTACCTTTTGCGCAACAGCCTGAATGCGGTCATCGTTCCACTTGGCAGGATTTAAGAAGTCGTCAATTGCCACAGCGCCTGTTGCCATTTGTAGGCCCAGTGAAAATGCCAGGCTGAATTGAGCACTGATCACGTCGGTCGGCTCGACGATTGCCGCTCCATGGGGAATCGCCCAATCCACAACTCCAACTTCAATCTCCTGAACATCCTCGACTTGAACCTTATGTTCTCGTTGTATCTGAGCAACACAATCAATCGCGGCATGTAAAGTGCCAGCACAAGGATGCAGTT
>JBNMMV010000312.1:0-5109 GCA_051270205.1 Limisphaerales bacterium | reverse complement strand
TTCACGCTCCACCACGTCCAAACCTAAGCGAGCCAAACACTCATCCACTTGGGCCACCGGTATTTCGGCACCCAAAAGCGCAGTTAAACGTGAATGTCGCAGGCTAACCTTAGGCTGCACCGGTAAGTGCGCCTCACTCACCGACTCAACTACGGGACCTGCCTGGCCACCCACTATGTCAATGAGTAAACCGGTCGCGCGCTCCATGGCCGCCGCTTGCAAGGCTGAGTCTACACCGCGTTCGTAACGATGCGAGGCATCCGTATGCAGACCATAGCGCCGTGCTGTGCCCGCGATGGTAAGGGGTGAAAAGAACGCACACTCTAGGAACACATCTTGGGTATCGGGTTGCACACCACTGCGTTCACCACCCATGACACCCGCAATGGCAACGGGTCCACTGCTATCAGTGATTAGTAGCGTCTCTTCATCAAGATTGACTTCCTGACCATCGAGCAACGTCAGTTTTTCTTTCGATTTTGCCATGCGCACAACGATGCCGTCGCTGAGCTGCTTTAAGTCGAATGCGTGCATGGGCTGACCCTGCTCTAACAACACATAGTTGGTAACATCAACAATTGCATCGATACTGCGCAAGCCGCAACGCTGGAGCCGATCGCGCATCCATCCAGGCGTCGGTTGCGTGACGTCTACGTTTTTAATGACACGACCGAGATAGCGTGGGCAGCCTTCAGGGCTCTCAAGCACTACTGAAAAAGTGTCATCAACTTCCGCGCTGACAACTGCAATTTCTGGATAAGACACTTCGACATTGTTCAAAACGCCCACTTCGCGAGCGATGCCTTTTAAGCTTAAGCAGTCACCTCGATTGGGGGTTAAGTCTAGATCCACAGTGAGGTCGTCAAGATTCAGCGCATCTCGCACAGAAGCACCCAAGGTTAGACTTTCGTCCAATTCAAGAATCCCATCGTGGTCGTCACCGTACTCAAGTTCGGCAGCACTACACAACATACCAAACGACTCAACGCCGCGAAGCTTTGCTTTCTTAATTTTAAAATCTTCGCCTAGCACTGCACCTACTTGGGCAAAAGCTGTGGTTAAGCCTGCCCTTGCGTTAGGCGCGCCACACACTACCTGATGCGTTGTAGTACCGTCATTAACTGTGCAAACCTGCAGTTTGTCTGCGTTAGGGTGCGCTTCGCATGTCTCGATGCGGGCTACAACAACTTGGCTAAATTTTCCAGCAACTGGCTCTAAGCCATCTACCTCTAGTCCAGCCATGGTGAGTTGCTTAAACAATTCTTCTCGGTCGATACCTGGGTCTACCCATTCTCGCAACCAAGCTTCACTAAATTTCATGTAACTTCCTTAATGCCCACTAAACAAACAGACCGTGGGATATCTAGTTAAATTGCTTCAAAAAGCGCACGTCGTTTTCGAAAAACAGTCGCAAATCGTCAACCTCGTACAGCAACATGGCTAGGCGGTCGCCACCAAAGCCAAACGCGAATCCGGAATACTCTTCAGAATCTATTCCTGACATATTGAGTACGTTGGGGTGCACCATGCCGCAGCCCATGACTTCCAGCCAACCCGTCTGGCTACAAACCCGGCAGCCGGCACCCAAGCAATGGACGCACTGAACGTCGACCTCTGCAGAAGGCTCGGTAAAAGGGAAGTAAGAGGGACGAAAGCGCACATCCAAATCTTTCTCGAAGAAGCGCTGAAGAAACTCGATAACGGTTCCTTTAAGATCTGCGAAACTGACGCCACGATCAATAACCAGCCCTTCTACTTGGTGGAACATTGCACTATGGGTTAAATCCGAGTCACGCCTATAGACGCGTCCAGGGCAAATCACCCTAATAGGCGGCTCACCTTGCTCCATGGTATGGACCTGACTTGGTGAGGTGTGCGTACGTAGCAACTGTCCGTCACCGAAGTAGAAAGTGTCGTGCATGGCCCGAGCAGGGTGATGGGCTGGAATGTTAAGGGCTTCAAAATTGTAGTAGTCGTTCTCAATTTCTGGTCCAGTTACTACGTTGTATCCTGCCCCGACAAATATGTCTTCTATGCGGTACATCGCCTGAGTAACAGGGTGCATGCCGCCTAAACCAGGTGCACGCCCAGGCAGAGTGACATCAACTGAATCTTGCGCGAGCACATCGGCTAATTGAGATTGTTCAAGTGTTGTCTTTCGTTCGTTGAGAAAGGCTTGTACAACGCTTTTTGCGTCATTGATCTTCGCGCCGGCCTGAGGTCGTTCTGTAGGATCTAGCTGACCCAAACCTTTAAGCAGCGCGGTAAGTTCTCCTTTTTTGCCGAGCACGCCAACGCGAACGGCATCAAGCGTCTGTAAATCGCCAGCATCATCACAAGCGGTATTGGCACGACTGACAATGTCTTTAATGTCCGCTTCAATATCCATGGTTTACACCTTATTCCGGTCTAATTCATTCCGATCTAACTCGATTGCCATTTATTTTGGCAATAAAAAAGGGAAGTCTCCTTCCCTTTGTATCACCGATAAGTTCGGCACACTGCCGCCAGGAAGGTCCCTATTTAGGTCTCCTGAAAGCAGTTCTAGATTGAACGATTTGGCTAAGCGGCTTTTGCCCGCTCAACCAACGCAGCAAACGCATCTTTTTCGTGCATGGCAATATCTGCCAACACTTTGCGATCTACCTCAACCCCTGCCTCCTTGAGACCGGCGATAAAGCGGCTGTACGACAAACCATGCTCACGAGCTGCAGCATTAATTCGAATGATCCAAAGCTGTCTAAACTGACGCTTACGCTGCCGACGGTCACGGTAGGCATACTGGCCTGCTTTAATAACCGCTTGCTTTGCAACTTTAAAGGTTCGGCTACGAGCGCCGTAATAACCCTTCGCCTGCTTTAGTATCTTTTTGCGTCTGGCCCGAGAAGCCACGCCTCTTTTAATTCTTGGCATCTTCTTCTCCTACCTCGCTTTCTTTGGTATCAGCCGTCGCAATACGGGCACGTCTGCTTTTGCAACACCTTCCATACCACGCAATTGACGCTTACGTTTCTGCGCCTTCTTGGTCAGGATATGGTTTTTGTTGGATTGTTTGTGCTTGAAACCGGATGATGTCTTGCGAAAACGCTTCGCGGCACCACTTTTGGTTTTTAGTTTAGGCATTAATATGCTCCACGCTATTGTTAAACTCGACTTACGTCGAGTTGAGTAACCAGGTTCGAAAGTGTTGAGGGTTTAACCCTTCTTTTTCTTCCTAGGAGATATAACCATTATCACTTGGCGTCCTTCAAACTTGGGTTCAGATTCCACCGATCCCAACTCGTCTAGATCCTCAGCGATCCTCGACATTAAAGTCATGCCAATTTCTGGGTGCACTACTTCGCGGCCTCTAAACCGCAATGACACCTTGGTTTTGTCCCCTTCATCTAAAAAGCGTTTCAGGTTGCGTAGTTTTACCTGATAGTCGCCTTCTTCCGTACCGGGTCGAAATTTCATTTCTTTGACTTGGATTTGCTTCTGTTTCTTTCGTTGAGCAGCCCGACTTTTCTTTTGCTCAAACAGATGCTTGCCATAGTCCATTACTTTGCAGACTGGGGGTTCGGCTTCAGTTGCTACTAGCACCAAATCCAAACCCGAGGCCCGCGCCTCGGCTAACGCGTCTTCTCTTGATACAACTCCGCGTTGTTCGCCTTCAGCGCCTACCAAACGTACATTTGCTGAAGTAATGTCTTCATTCAGCAATGACTTTTCAGCGCGCTTGATACCTTTTTTAATAAGACTCTCCCATCATAGGAAAATGTCGGCTCCTTATTTTCGAGGCGGGCATTCTAAAGCTCTAATCGTGTCGCATCAAGGACTTAAATCGATCAAAAATGCCACTAACTCACACTCTTATGGCTTTTTGCGATGCGTTTGATGACAAATGGACGCAGTTTGTCCCCAATCCAGCCTAATAGGGCGCCAACTTTGGGCGTCCTATCGGCGGATTCGAAATTGTTTATACCGATCTCATTACGCAGTTTTGCGGACACCACAGAGACAGGGCGATCTAGCGGAATGCCCGTGCCATCTGCGATACGGACCATTCGCTGGAAGTTGCCAATGACTGCTGCTGCATCCACTAAACCCGCTGGGCTAAGCTGTTCACAGAGATCCTGGCGAACTTGAGCTTGCGCGGCTGGCTCCTCGCCTGAAAGCGTCAGTTCAACTAATTTCGACAACAACATCCCTTGCGGCACACCACTCTCAACTTCAGTGCCTTCTGTTACTGCCAACAAATTGGTGTCTTTTTCGTTCAACTCGCTGTTCGCACGGAGCAGCATGCTATGTGAGCTGGTTCAGTAGAAACAATCGCTCAGTGCCGACACACGGGCCGCTATGAATTCTATTTGAGCCCGGTCTAGTGCCCTACCGCCGTTCGCGTTTGGGTTCGGAATGTCGGCCATTTCCAGGTATTGGGCATTGGACAAGGTGCCTAGTAGCCGCACCGCATCTGGCACAAGACTGAGCGCTCGTATGACGTTAGTCATGCGCCGCCGTTGCCAAAGGTCACTGTCTTCACCCGCCGGCTGATCAATAAGAGGTACCCAAGCGGTTTCCGTTTCAAGGTTTGCTGGCATATGGCGGCTGGGTTCACCTGCGAGTGGCTCTGGCAGCGGTTCTAGCTCGAACCCTAGTGCGCGATGAAAACTATCGATACAGAGCACCGTCACCACCACACTAATAATCTCGACGTAATGACCCGCCGTAATTTGCTCATCGAACTGATCTAGGAGCCATTGCTTGGACAAACGTGCAGGATCGGTAGTCAGACGATGGGTAAGGTCGACAACGCGCGCCTCTAAAGTCGTGACGGTGTGATGCCCACCTTCCAAGGGAATAACGGGGGACAGCGCAGCTTTACGCTCAACACAAAATTCGCATGCCTGCGCGGCACGCACTTCGCAGGCTATGGACACCCGATCTGCACCCGTCCACCAAGTGCCAGGCGCCGCAAGCGCCTGCCAGGCAATTCGATAGGCATCGCTTAAATCTGGACGAATCGGGTAAGGAGAATTGGAATAGGCGAAATTTTGCATAGAGACCTCGTTACTCAAGCTGGTAATCTATCGCACAATACACCGTAATATTACGATTTCTCGGAGAAAC
>JBNMMV010000311.1:0-5116 GCA_051270205.1 Limisphaerales bacterium | reverse complement strand
TGGAAGCAACGCCCGATAAGGGTAATGCGTACGACGATGGGCGACTGGTCTATCGCAGCCCGCGACTGTGGCTGTTGTCATTGGTTATTGTATTTTGGTCGTTGACCTACGTAACCGTATCGGCCTACGTGCCAACATTTCTCGCCCAACACTATCACCTAGAACCCGCTCGGGCTGCATCAGTCACATCCTACTTTTGGATTGTGTTCACCCTGAGTGTGTTCATCTCAGGCTGGTTATCTGACCGCTTGCGTGTACGCAAAACTGTGATCGCCTTCGGTGGTCTGACGACAGGTTGTTGCTTCATCATCGGCGCCAACCTGCCCGTGGATACGCCCGAAGCAACGCTCATGATCATGTGGTCGGCTACCGGCTTTTTCGCCGGTTTCATCTACCCGGCATGGTGCGCCATGTATTCGGAGACCGCTGAGAGCATCAGTCCTTTTGGTGTGGGCCGTGCCTTTGGCATCACTGCAACGCTTTCGCCAGTGGCGGGACTGTTTTTGAACCTGGGCTTGCCCCAGGTAGTAGAGCATTGGGGGTGGTCGACCTGGATGGTCATCGCCGGTGTCAGCTGTTTGTGTGTGACAGCCCTGGTCGGGTTCGGACAGGGGCCATGGTTGCCTGTGTCCAAACTAGTGAAAATGGATGATGAAAGTCCGCGCAAGCGTAGTTAAAGTATCAGTATCACAACCGGAGAAGAATATGGGACAGGTATTAAACGCCACCGACTTTGAAGCGGCGCGCGCGATCGGTGCGGCTAAGATGTGCGAATTGGGCTTTGTAGACGTGTGCATGGCGCCAGGAAACCAAGCTAAAGGGCATAGCCATACGCTGGTAGAAGAGATCCTCATCATCCAAAAAGGCACGGGTAAAATCCAAATTGAAGACACCGAATTCGATTTGTGCGCGGGTTCTGTTGCAGTTGTTCCCGCCGGTCAGTTCCACGCGGTGTGCAATACGGGTGCAGAAAACCTTGAAGGGGTGACCATATTCAACTCGAATTTCGATCGCGACAAGGTGGTTTTGAAGAGCCGCAAGCAGCACTTTGGCAAAAGCAAAGGTCCCAAATCTGGGGACATCGTTGAAGCGTTGGAAAAAGAAAACAAGAAACTAAAGAAGCGTTTGAAAAAGCTGGCCAAAGGATAGCCGAGCCACCGGTTAGAACAAATCGCCGGTTTCACGTCAGGAACCGGCGCCACAAGGTAAAGCACCTTGGCCTTCGGATCCACTTCTAAAGCTAGCTTGGTGAACCCTCGAAACCGCTTACATCTCTTACACATGCATCACGGCAGATATGCTGTTTTAGGCATAGACTTAAGACATCGCAATTTTCGTGAGCTATCGCGGTATGGCGCTAAAGAACATTCTCAAGCTGGTCACCGGTGCAGCCCTTAAACGTAGATCATGGCAGGATATTTGTCATGACCTACTGCGTCTTCGCGACGAAGCCACGGTGTTGCGCCTGGCTGCCGAACTATTGCAGCGCTACGACGAATTTGAAGAAGCAGAGCGATTGGCCTTTTTCAACTATTTGTTGCTAGAATTCCGCGTCGATCAACCAAGCTTGAATGCCGCGATTGACGACTTTCGAGAGGATCCTAGCCCGCTCAACGTCCAGGCAATTAACCGGGCAAGCCTGCCTAGCCGCCGCAATCTGTTCGAGATCCTCAACATGTGTCCGGGTGGAACTGAGCATCTTTTAAAGATGCGGGTCGCGTTAAGTCGTTTCACCAAAGACGAGTCTGAACTACTTGCAGTGGATGGTGATCTGGAGATCCTGTTCCGTAATTGGTTCAACCGCGGCTTCTTAACGTTGCAGCGAATCGATTGGCGTACGCCTGCCTTTGTCCTCGAAAAACTCATCGCCTATGAGGCGGTTCACGAAATAACGGGCTGGGACGATCTGCAAAGGCGAGTTTCGTCAGGCCGCCGCTGCTACGCATTCTTCCATCCGGCGCTTCCCAACGAGCCGATTATTTTCGTCCAGGTGGCTCTGGTGAAAGGTCTGGTAAGCAACGTTAGTGAAATCATCGGTGATAGCCCGGAACACATCGACGAAGAAGCCGCCGATACGGCAATATTTTATTCAATTAGCAACTGCCAACGGGGCCTAGTAGGAATTGCTTTTGGAGACCTTCTCATTAAACAGGTTGCCGAACAGATTTCTGCAGATTGCCCGCAGATCAAAACGTTTGCGACTTTGTCTCCCATACCGGGATTCACCAAGTGGCTAAACCAATCGGTAGATAACATGGATCCGGACGATCGCGCGCTTGTTGAGCGCTATCTTGCCGAACCGCAACAGGTACTGAATGCTGATACCGAGCAGCAGGTTACGCTGAGTCGTTTGTGCGCGCACTACCTAATCAACGAAAAGCGTGACGAGGCGCCGGCTGATCCAGTCGCGCGCTTTCATCTGCGAAACGGTGCTCGCCTGGAACGCATCAATTGGCTCGGAGATCCGTCGAGTAAGGGACTACAAGAATCCCTTGGGCTTTTGGTTAACTACGTCTACGACCTGTCCGCTGTCACAAAAAACCACGAAACCTACGTTTATGAGTCAGGTGTCGTTGCCAGCAATGGGGTCAAGCAGTTGGCGAAGCCCTAACCGTAGCAGACCCGCCTAACGAGGAATCCTCAAACTGTGGAGGCGGCGGTGGCAGCCAGTAAATAGCGATGGCCGCGGGGACAATGCAAACCAGGAATACCTTGAAAGCCACGTCATAACTACCTGTTGCATCAAAAATCCAACCCGAGAGTATCGAGCCAAAACTGCCAGTCATGAGGAACAGATTAACCAGTCCAACCACCCGGCCAAACGACAATGTGCCAAACCTGCTGGCATAGACAATTCCCATCATCGGCAATACGCCTCCCGTTGCCATGCCTTGCAACGCGGCAGCGACAAACAATTCAGTACGACCTGGCTCGCCCATATACATCAACAGTGCCAATGACATAAACATAAACATCAGCCAGTACAGGTGACGATGATCCATTTTGTCACCCAGCGAACCGAACAGAAATTTTCCGACAATCATACTGACCGCTGTGACTGCAATAAGTTGAGCCGCAAAACTTTGCGTCATACCTAAGTCCGAGACGTAGGCGCCTAGATTGAACTGCACCCCACCAAACGCCGCGTTTATCGGCACCAAGCCAATAACGGGCAGCCAGAACATTCTGGTCTTAAGGATTTCAGGCGTCGTCCATACTCGATTGTCCAGTGACACATCGGTGCCTGTATCCAGTTCGCGAACCGGAGGCTCGACAGACAACACCAGATAGTTAAGTGGCAGCAACACAAAAAAGCACAGTGCGGCGTGAAACATCAATGTGCCTTGCCAGGCAAACGTCACCAGCAAAGAAGAGGTGACCAAAGGAAAGACGAACCCACCAAGTGACGTACCCATGGCTGAAATGCCAATCGCCATGCCCCGGTTTGACGTGAACCATTTGCTGACCAAAGTTTGGGAGGCCAACGTGCCGCACAAGCCCATACCAATCGGCATCAAGGTGGCGTGAATCAACAGTACCTGCCAGAACGCGGTGGCTTGCGACAGCAGCAGTAAACCGGAACTCGTGCATACCGCGCCACCGATAAATAACCACCGCAATGACCGACTGTCGAGAAGTCGACCCAATAACGGACTCACCAACCCGACACTCACTTGCAGCGCAAAAATGGCCAGCATTATCTGACCCCGGCTGACGCTGAACTCTTCAAGCCATGGCACCACAAAAAGTGCGAAGCTATAGATTAGGATGCCGACACTGAACGCCTGGTTAACCAGCGTTGTGGCAACTATCAACCATCGGTAATGGGGGGAAACGGACAATCGCAACTCCTACAGATTCCAATCAGTGTAACAAGTTAGAGCAACCCAATGACGGATCACCAGCGGCTCTTGTTCCTTTTCCCGCGTACCACTAAGCTAGGTCATTCTCACCGCCTTTCATAAGTTACTGGGGAATCGCAATGAAACTGCCAATCAAGATCCTAATTATTGTGTTAGTCGCCTACGTGGGCTTGGTAACCGTGTTCGAAACACTGCTCGGCTACTATCAGCCGCGAGGAGAGGAGAACCTGGTGATTACGCTGACGCAAGACGATGGTAGCAAATCACAACGCGTACTATCGCTATTCGAGAGCCAGGAAGAGTTGTATCTCGCTGCCAACCACTGGCCGAGGGCGTGGTTTAGCCAGGTGAAAGAAAACCCCGAAGTGCACATTGAGTTTGGCGGGGCGCACTCAGCACAGAATGGTGATTATAGCGCAGTGTTGGTCGAAGGCGCGGATCACGACCGAGTACTTGCCGACAATGAGTTGCCATTCTTCGCTCGATTTCTGATGGGTTTTCCACCGCGCGAGTTCATGCGCTTGGAACCGCGCTAAGCAGATATTCATTCAGAACGCTTGGAGGCGTAGTAAGATGAAAAGACACACATTGAATACGTCAGCGTTTGTGGTTCTGATGTTGTGTATCTCCGCATCGGTTCAGGCTCAGCCTGATCTCAGTGGTGTATGGAATTTCAGTGCGCTGACACCTTTGGAGCGTCCGCTAGAGCTTGGCGACAAGGCGGTACTTACACCGGCCGAAGCAAAGGCTTTGTTAGAAAAAATCCGACCGCCAAATAAGGTTGATGAACCCACCGGCATTGCCGAACTCGATGTGGAAGTCTACAACGACTTTTGGTTCGATGCGGGTGAGAATCTGGATGCTGAATTGAGAACCTCTCTGATTATCGACCCACCCAACGGTCGGCTGCCAGAGGCGTTGGCGGCAGCAGAGGCACACAGGGTGGCTCAGAGTAACAAGCGAACACCACCTGTTCGGGATGTCGCATCTTTTAGTGTTGGACCGGACTATTTGCACGAACACCCTGAGTCGCTGGGGTTGTCAGAACGTTGTCTGGTGGGCTTCAACGCGGGACCTCCAATCACGCCAAGCTTTTATAACAACAACCTACGTATCGTGCAGACAGACGATTATGTAATGCTGATGACCGAAATGGTCCACGATGCGCGTATTATTCCTACAGATCGGCGGCCTCATTTGCCGGATGACATAAGTCAGTGGTTGGGGAGCTCAAGAGGTTACTGGGAAGGTGA
>JBNMMV010000310.1:0-5170 GCA_051270205.1 Limisphaerales bacterium | reverse complement strand
TCCGGGTTGCTTAGACGGCGAGCTTGAGTGGCAACTCGCGAGCGGTTTGGGTGAAGTTTACTCCTACAGCATTGTTCGCCAAAGCTACCACCCATTCTTCAGGAACTTGGTGCCATACGTGGTCGCTTGGGTTGATTTGGCAGAGGGGCCACGCTTACTCACCAACGTTGTCGAGTGCGAGGTAGATGCTGTGAGCGTTGGCATGCCGGTTGAGATAACCTGGGAGACCCACGAAGAAGTGAGTATCCCTCTAGTCCGGAAAGCGCCTGCTATGGAATGAAAACTTGGGCGGTTCCAAAGACCCTTGTTTCATTTTCGTCATTGGTCACGGTGAGATCGATTTCAACCGCCCCTGAAGCTTCGTCTATATCTGTAACGACGCCATTGATGTGGTACCGCAAATCAACAATACAAGGTGCGCGGAACACTGTATCTACCAGTTTTATTTCTGCGCTGGGTGCCCAATGGTGAATCATCGCGGAGAGAAAACCTTGGCTCATGATGCCGGGTATTAGTGCCCCGGGAAGCCCCTCTTTGCGAGCGTACTCATGGTCGGTAAAGCGCGGGCCATCCCAACCTGCAGCGACTGCAAATCGCTTCACGTTAGCCATACTTGTATCGGGATCGAAAGTAGGTAGTTCTTCACCGAATTCAACGTCTGTGATCTTAGTTATGCTCATGACTGTGGCTTCTCCCGGATCACGATGCTGGTATCGGCTGAACCGAGTAGCGCCTTGTTCTCGTCACTAAATTCCATGCGCACAACGAAGAAAACCATGCGCCCGGAGCGTCCTGTTTTGGTGTAAATATCATGCATGTGTGTGCGCGCTGTAATTGGCACACCGGCACGCATTGGCTTGTCTGGTGCTACAGCCTTGCCTGCATCCATGCCTAGACCTTTGAATGTTGGGAAGCCCTTGGGGTAGCGTTTCTTCGGTTGCAAACTAGAGCCAATGGTTGGTGGTGCTTGGAAATCTGCATCACTGGGGTCGATGAACTTTGCTGCTGTTTCACCGCAAGACTGGGCATAGTCAGCGAGTTCGTTGGCATCTAAGGTGAATTCGTATTCATCGTAGACAGAGTGTAAAAATTCCTCACGTAACGCTTCGACGTCGATTGGGTCTGTCACGTTAGTCTCCCTTTATTTGTATGGCTTCGAAATCCGAGCCTTTTAGCGCTTCCGCAAGCTCGAATTCGCTGTTGATCTGGGCGGAGAATTTGGTTGCGCAACGTCCGATGTGGCTGACAATGTGCGCATCAGAGCCGCCGATACCGAGGTAATTTTGATCTAAAGCTAATGACTGTGCCACTTTGTCTTCGTCGCCACGTGATCCGCCGTTATAGATTTCGACGATGCGCACACCTGCCGGTACTCCGAACTCGTCAAGGTGTGCGGCCATGCCTACGCGTTTGCGACCTGGGTGGCAGGGCACGGGTACCGCGCCGTGTTTTTCACATGCCTCAATGACTTGGGCCAGGTGCAGATGAATGTTAGAGAAATCGAATTCAGTTTGTAGTTCAGGAGTGACGCCAAACACCAGTACATGACCGTACTCAGTTTCCACTTCAGCGCCTTTTAGAATAGTAATGCCGAATTTGCTAGCGAGATCCGAATAATCACTTTCGTTGTCGAATTGGCGATGTTCAGTTAGGACAAAACCATCGATCTGTATATCTTTCGCTTTAATCCATTGGCAATAGTTTTGAACCTTAGCGCGACCGTCATCTGACTTAATGGAATGTGCGTGAAGGTCGAGAATCATAAGCTGGCTCCGGGTAAATTTTTCCAGAGGCTTTGCAGGGTTGCCTCCATAGCTTGTAGGTCGGCTGAGTTATCGATCACTTGGTCAGCTTGTTTGGTGCGTTCTTGGTTGGTCAATTGCGCGTCGATTCGAGCTTGTACCGCGGAAGCTTCAACGCCGTCTCTTTCTTGGGCACGCTCAATAGCCGTTGCAGGTTCTACTACCACTACCCAGACTTGGTCGGCGATGTCCTGCCAACTCGCTTCGATAAGAACCGCCGCTTCCAGCACAACAACGCGGTCGGGTGCTTCAGACAATGCCGAGTCGATTTCAGTTTGTGCCATTTTCCGAATGGCAGGCCAGACAATGGCGGTCAACTCAGCCATGCGATTTTCGCCGCCAAAGACCTTACTGCCCAGCTGGGTGCGATCAACCTCGCCATCATCCCCGACGACGTCGTCGCCAAAGGTGGCAACGACCAGTTGGAAGGCATCGGTGTCCTTCAAATAGGCGCGATGCCCCAGTTTATCGGCATCGATGACGTAGGCACCCCAAGTGCCGAGCAATTTAGCCGCCGTAGACTTTCCGGACGCAATGCCGCCTGTTAAACCAATTATCAAAATGTATATCCTCAGTGCAGCCCGCGATTTTAGCTTTACCAGGCCAAGAGTGCGAGACTTGTAGATGCGATGATAGATTTGAATGCGTACCATGTGGTTATGACTAAAGTGCAATTTGTACTCGCAAGCGGCGAGCGAATGACGTTTAAAGCCAAACAAGGCGACTCAATTCTCGATGTGGCGTTAGACAACGGCGTGGCCGGAATTCACGGTCAATGTGGAGGCGGTTGCACCTGTTGCACCTGTCACTGCTATGTTGCTGGTGAATGGCTCGCTAAGCTCGATGAACCCTGCGGTGATGAAGCTGAAATGTTGGAATATGCCTGGCAGCCAGGCTCAGGAAGTCGTCTAGCATGCCAGGTGGCGCTTGGCCCACATCTAGATGGCATAGAAGTGCGTGTCCCAGCTCAGCAAAGCTAGGCCCAGTGCAGAAAAAAAGAGGGCACAAAATAGTCCCAGCACTACAAAATTAAACTTAGATGAAGGATCAGTGATGCTTAAAGGAAAGAGAATCGTTATTACCGGTGGTGCTGGCGTTCTAGGCCAGGCTGTCGCCCAGGTGGCGAGCCGTCATGGCGCTGAAGTGGTGCTTTTAGATGTAATAGACGGCTTTGAGTCTGATCTAGGTCCGACCTTCTGCGTAGATCTCACCAACGCCGCAGATCTAGCGGCAGTTTTTAGTGAGATCGGTGCGTTTACGGGCGTTGCAAACATCGCTGGAGGCTTCGATATGGGCCCCCAAGTGCACGAGACTTCCGACGATATGTGGGACTTCATGTTTGAAATTAACGTCAAGACCCTACGTCGAGTGCTCGCCCAAGCGGTTCCAAGCCTAGTCAGTCGGGGGGCAGGGACCATCGTCAATGTGGGTGCTTTTGGGGCGTTGAGTGGTGCCGCAAACATGGGTGCGTATACCTCAGCTAAGTCGACGGTGATGCGTCTAACGGAAGCCCAAAGCGAAGAGGTGCGGCATCAGGGTGTTAATGTTAACGCCATCCTCCCGAGCCTCATCGATACGCCACGTAATCGAGCGGACATGCCTGATGCGGATCATAGTCAATGGGTGTCTCCTGAGGCGCTCGCAGAGGTCATTTGTTTTCTTTCCTCGGATCGTGCCAAGGCAGTTCATGGAGCGCTTATCCCAGTGGTTGGTCTGGTCTGATGCTGGGCTTTGCATCACGTCTGTCGGCCGTGGTTCTACTTTGTCTTACGACAACAGTCAGTCATGCTTCCCAGCCGAACATGATATTTGTGTTAGTCGATGATCTGCGGTTTGACGGCATGGGTTTTGTAAACCCCGTTCTTGAAACACCACATCTCGATCGTATGGCGGCTGAAGGCATGTATCTGCCCAATGCAGTTGTAACCACCAGCCTCTGTTCGCCTTCGCGTGCGACTATCCTCACCGGGCAGACGACCCGAAACCACGGCATTGTAGACAATAATGACAACAGTGAAAAAGGTCTGGTCTATTTCCCAAGCCACTTGCAAGCGGCAGGATACCAAACTGCCTTTGTTGGTAAGTGGCACATGGGACGGGGCAACGACAATCCTCGTCCAGGTTTTGATCATTGGGTGAGTTTCAAAGGGCAGGGTGCGTATCACCCAACCCAGGGTATTCCCCAGAAAATGATCGACCAGGGTGTACGGCACCAACTTAATGTTAATGGCTCGTTAGTACCCCAGGCAGGATACATAACAGACGAACTCACCGACTATGCATTGCAATGGCTTGGCTCAAGGAAGAACGCAGCGAAAGACGCAACGGGAAGTAAGACGCCGTTTTTCCTCTATCTATCGCATAAAGCAGTACATGCTGACTTTTCGCCTGCCGAACGGCACGCTGGAATGTATGACGACGTAGAAATCCCTATGGCTAATCTTTCAACCGAGATGCCCAAGAAGGGGGCTGGCAAACCGATGTGGGTGACCAACCAACGCAATAGTTGGCATGGTGTGGACTTCCCCTATCACAGCGACTTGTCGTTGCAGGAGTATCTAAAACGATACTACGCAACGTTGACAGCCGTAGATGACAGCATGGGGCGAATTTTTGCCTGGTTAAAAGAGTCAGGCGAACTCGAAAACACTGTTGTTGTGTTCTTCAGTGACAATGGATTCCTATTTGGTGAGCATGGCCTTATCGATAAGCGCAACGCCTACGAGCCGTCGGTGAGGGTCCCTATGCTAGTGCATGGTGCCGGGCGCATTCCGGTTGGCCAGGTTGTCGAGAGTCGCGTACGAAATCTCGACCTTGCGCCGACCTTTCTGGATTGGGCGGGTGCGTCAGCCCCACCGGAGTTCGAGGGTCAGAGTCTTGTGCCTTTGTTAGAAGGTAAGGTTGCTGAAGAAGACTGGCAAGTGCAGCCATTTGTTTATGAATATTATTGGGAATGGACCTTCCCGCAAACGCCAACCACATTCGCCATTACCGAAGATGAAATTAAGTACATCCAATATCATGGTCTATGGGATCTAGAAGAACTTTACGACCTACGTACAGACCCAGAGGAAAACGTGAACTTGATTCATGATCCAGCCTACGTCAATGAGCTGGTTACCCGGCGGAAGGCGCTTTACCAAGCCCTCGCCAACCGACAGGGGAGGCATGCTGTGCCTTTTTCCGAGAAACGCGCCCAAGGGCTCCGCTTTAGAAGACGCTCAGGCAGTGAGACAGCAAACTTTCCAGAGAGCTATTTGCGTGACACCGACGCAGACGATCTTACTAACGGGTTCCGTCCACCGTCCGAATAGCCGCAAAACCCGTTGCCGTCATTTATGCGATAGCCTACCGATATGAAAAACACC
>JBNMMV010000309.1:0-5182 GCA_051270205.1 Limisphaerales bacterium | reverse complement strand
ACCACGTAGACCTTCCGTTGAGCCATCACGTTCGCGCTTTACGCCGACGACGCGGACGGCTAGTTTGTCCTCGATAATAGGACCAGAAAGGATACCGTAGTATTCCCTTGCACCCTCTGAGCCATAAAGGGTGCGCAGTTCGCCTTCGAATTCTTGGGTTGGTTTGTTGGTGATGTAATTAAGCGCTCCACCAATAGAGTTGCGACCATAGAGCGTACCCTGTGGTCCGCGTAGCGCTTCAATCCGTTGAACGTCATAAAGACCGTTTTCGGATGCAGCGATGCCGAAGTCTTCGGAATAAACGCCGTTGTAGTAAGTTGCAACGCCTGGGTCACCGCCGAGGGCGCGGAAGTTTCTGCCAACGCCCCGGATGCGAATGTCGTAAGCATCTCGAGTAGTTGCAGGTATGAAGTTGACAAGTTCATCGGCACCTTGGATACCAAAGTCCTTGATCATGTCTTCACCGAAAGCGGTGATTGAAATAGATGTATCAGAAACTGTCGATTGCCGTTTTTCGGCGGTAACAACGATTTCTTCGATGCGGCGACTTTCTTCAGCGTTAGCTGCGAAAGGTGCTACAAATAGTACGCACGTAAGTGCGCATACGCTTCTGCGTAGTGCGGCCATGTTTACCCCTCCTGATTGCTTCACTAAACCCCCTCTTGGGTCACTACTAGTGAGCTTATTATTTTTAGTGGCGGATTATACTAAAGCCCGCCTGGCCGCAGCATTGCTCAAAATCATTGAAGATGCAAATCTGGGAAATGGGAGTTTTGGTAGGCACGCCCGGATTCGAACCGGGGACCTCTTGGATGTCGACCAAGCGCTCTAACCAACTGAGCTACGCGCCTAGGGTGTTCAGTCCTAGCGGGGCGCATTCTAGCAATGATTAGCCGGCTTTTGCTATGCGTTCTGCCAATTTGTGCTTAGTCTATGCCCTATTAATCAGATTGGAGTAGCGCCGATGTCAGAATATAGAGTAATCGTTAACGAAGAAGCCTACTCCGTAGAGGTAGAGGCAGACACACCGCTGCTCTGGGTGATACGAGATGAGCTTGGTTTCGTCGGTACAAAATTTGGCTGTGGAATCTCCCAGTGCGGGGCATGCACGTTACATGTTGATGGCGTAGCTGTGAGGTCGTGTAGTTTTCCCATCTCGGCGGTCGGTGAAGGCAAGATTACAACCATAGAGGGGCTCGCCGAAGGGTCTGTTTTACACCCTCTGCAGCAACAATGGATTTCCCAAGATGTCGCCCAGTGCGGCTACTGTCAGGCCGGCCAACTCATGTCGGCGGCAGCATTGCTTGCAAACAACCCATCTCCCTCAGATGCAGACATTGACTTAGCCATGGAGGGCAATTATTGCCGGTGTGGCACCTACAACCGCATACGCTCTGCCATCAAAGGGGCAGCCAAACAGATGAATGCTCAGTTCTATGATGCGACTACAAAAGGAGCACAGGCATGAACGAAAACACACAAACACAACTACGTAAGTCGGTTGAGCGCGCGATAGAGAGTCACGCTGGGCTAGGTCGGCGAGAATTTTTGAAATTGTCAGGCATCATAGGCGGTGGTTTTATAGTTGCAGCGACTTCACCTGCCACACTTGCCGCTGAGCAAGAAAGTGAAGTGCTGGTTTCGTCGGCAGAACTTAATGCGTTCATTCAAGTTGATCGACAAGGACAGATCACCATCTATTCATCGAACCCTGAAATGGGCCAAGGCATTAAGACGGCCTTGCCGATGATTATCGCCGAGGAACTGGGCGCCCGATGGGAAGATGTGCGGGTGCTGCAGGCGCCGGTGGATGAGAGCAAATTTGGTCAGCAGCGAGCAGGTGGTTCGACCACCATTCTACGGAATTGGGATCAAATGCGTCGCCTGGGTGCGTCTGCGCGTGAAATGTTTATCTCGGCGGGATCTCTTGTTATGGAGGTGCCGAGAGAGGCGCTGAAAACCAAAGATAGCCAAGTAGTACATTCCTCTGGTCGCTATATGACCTTTGGTGAGCTCGCTGGCCTTGCTGCGAAACAAGCAGTGCCAGACCCTGACAACTTGGTATTCAAAGACAAAGACGAGTACACCATTATCGGCTCATCGGTCTCAGGTGTAGATAACCTTGTCATCGCGACGGGCGCGACTTTGTTTGGCATTGATACCCGGGTGCCAAATATGATTTACGCAGCCTATGAAAAATGTCCTGCCATCGGCGGTACCTTTATCAGCGCCAACCTCGACGAGATAAAGCGCATGCCGGGTGTGTTGGATGTCTTTTCTGTAAAAGGTAATGGTGATCCACGACAGTTGTTAGATGGTGTGGCGATTGTTGGGCGCAACACCCACGCGGTGTTCAAGGCTAAGCGCGCACTGAAAGTGGAATGGGATGAAAGCCGGGCTGCCAAGGACAGTTGGACAGGTTTGGTAAAGCGCGCGCAGTCTTTGCACGGCACCCGCGGTGACGATGAAGTAATCGATAAGGGCGATGTGAGGCGAGCTTTTGCTGATGGCGAAAACAAAATGCTAGAGGCTTTTTATGAATTTCCGTTTGTGGCCCACCTTTGTATGGAGCCCATGAACTGTACAGCGCATTACCAATCAACCGACGACGGCGATCGTCTAGAAATGTGGGTGCCTACTCAGGGACCGGCCCGTGCTTACCAAATTGCCGATTCGATGTTTGGCTTGGACGAGGACCAAGTCACCTTGCACCAGGTGCGGTTAGGCGGCAGCTTCGGGCGACGGGTTTATACCGAGTACATGGCTGAAGTTATCGCCATATCTAAGCGTATGCAGGCCCCCGTGAAATTGACTTGGACCCGCGAGGATGACATCCACCATGATTTCTTTCGTACCGGAGGCTTCCAGTCGGTGAAAGGTGCGGTAGACCCTGCCGGTAAATTGGTGGCATTTGAAGATCACTTTATGGGCATGGAAACGGATGGGCGTGCCGTTTCTGGGTCGCGATTGTCGGCTACGGAGTTTCCGATGCAAAACATCGCTAACGCGTATGCCTCCAAAACGATGTTCGATATCAATATTCCATGTGGTCCGTGGCGAGCACCGGGTTCTAATACCTCGGCGTTTGTTGTACAGAGCTTTTTAGACGAGTTGGCGCACGCTGGCGGACGTGACTACCTAGACTTTTTGTTAGAAATATTGGGTGAGCCGCGCTGGTTTGAGGAAGGTAATGTTCGTTCCTTGAATACCGGACGGGCGGCAGGTGTGATTAAGTTGGCGGCCGAAAAGGCGGGTTGGGGTCGCACGTTACCGAAAGGCCGAGGGCTGGGTTTGGCATTTTACTTCAGTCATGCAGGTCATATTGCTGAGGTCGCTGAAGTTAGTGTTGATGCCAACAAAAAGCTCACCGTGCATGATGTCACTGTGGCGGTGGACGTGGGTCCGATCGTAAACATGAGTGGCGCACTGTCACAAGTTGAGGGAGCTGTGATTGACGGGCTTTCGGCTATGATGGCGCAGAAGATTACGTTTGAGAACGGGCGTGTTGAGCAATCGAATTTCCACGACTACGAAGTGTTGCGCATTAGCGATGCGCCGAGAGTGGATACGCACTTCATTCAGAGCGACTATGGTCCAACAGGCTTGGGAGAGCCGGCGTTGCCGCCGCTTGCGCCGGCTGTTGGTAACGCCATCTTTGCAGCGACCGGAGAGCGAGTGCGTAAGATGCCGTTGTCTGATTTAGGTTTTAGTATTTAGGGGAACACGGTGACAGAACATATTGATTTTGGTGGTCCAGCCACGGGTCCGTTGGCGGGCGTGAAAGTGGCGGACTTTACCGCCGTATATTCTGGGCCCTTGGCCGCCACAATATTGGCAGATCAGGGTGCGGACGTAATTAAGATTGAGCCGCCTCGGGGCGATTTGATGCGCGGTGCTCTACCTAAGCAAGGCGGCATGGCAAGTTCTTATCTGACGCTCAATAGAAATAAGCGATCCCTGTGTGTCGATTTAGGTACCGAAGCAGGACTTAAGGTAGCCCAAGATCTGGTTGCCTCAGCAGATGTGGTGATGGAGAACTTCAGACCCGGCGTAATGGAGCGTTTGGGACTTGGTTATGAACAATTTGCCAAACGTATGCCAAAGCTGGTGTTTACCTCCATCAATGGTGTGGGTCCCGACGGACCGTATGCAAAGCGGCGTGTATATGATGCCGTTATACAGGCGCTTTCTGGCTTTGCGAGCTTACCCGTAGACGGTGTTCCGGCGTTGGTTAATAACCTAATCTGCGACAAAATCACGGCACTCACGGCGGCGGAAGCTGTGGTTGCAGCGTTGTTTCAAGCTGAGCGCACCGGGCGAGGACAGAAAGTAGAGGTGTCTATGCTAGATGCAAATTTGTCCTTTTTGTGGTCGGACGCCTTGAGTAATTTTACCTTTTTAGATGAAGACACTGAGAAAATGCCCTATGCGGATTTGAGTCTGTTCATCCGCACCACCAAAGACGGTTTTGTAGCGGTGATGCCGGTTCAACAGGCGGAGGTGCAAGGCGCCTTGAAAGCCCTAGGGCTAGAGTCGCGGTTTGGGGTCGATCGGTTGAAAGATTTTGAATCAAGGGCGAGAAATCGGGATGCCATGAAACAGCTGACCGACCAGGCCTACGCGAATTACACAACCGCAGAGATTTGCGAATTGTTGGAAGCCAACGACGTGCCTTTTTCGACAGTGAATCAGCGCCATGAAGTGGTTGATGACCCGCAGATAAAACACATGGGTGCGTTGTGGGAGTTTGAACACCCTCGTGTTGGTGCTACACGGCAACCTCGCCCGGCGGCTCAGTTCTCCGCTACGCCTGCTAACTTCCATCGCCCGACCGCTTTTTTGGGTGAACACAATCATGAAATATTGGCTGAGCTGGGATACAAACCAGAAACCATCACAGCGTTTGAAAACGACAAAGTACTGCATGCGGAAGTGCCAGATGACAGATGACAGCCCAAATTGAAGGAAAGGTTGGCCATAAAGTTGCTGAGCGTTTAGCAGAGTTGGCGGACATTATTCGCCAAGTGGCTGCCAACGTTGATGAAGTGCAAGCGCTTGGCGGCGTCACTGAAACTAGGAAGTGGGGCCAGTTGTCATTTTTACCAGCGAAAGAGAGAGTTGGTACTACCGTGCGTATTGGCCAAGAGAGCGATACTGAGCTTGCCATGTATGAGCTTTGCCA
>JBNMMV010000308.1:0-5240 GCA_051270205.1 Limisphaerales bacterium | reverse complement strand
CAGAGCTTTCCCATCAACCCACCCGGGTTCGTGAGCGAGGCATGCGCCGTTTCAAATCGATCAAGCAGGCGCAGCGATTTCTAGAAAGCCATGCCGCAGTCTACAACCTGTTCAATCTACACAGGCATTCTCTGTGTCGGAGGTTTTTCAAGCTATTTCGGCTTAGATCATTCGCTACATGGGACGCAGTGACAGCCTCTTAGATTAAGTGTTAGCTGATAACTTGTTGAAATCGGGGTTTTAACTTGTCAATACCTTATTTAGAGGTGACAGACTGAGCTTTAAGGTTCTCTAGGCAAGAATCCGAGAAGGAATTTTTCCGCACAGTTAACCACTCAGCTCCTCCGGGGGAAGAAATAAAGGTTGAGTAGAATCTGCATTTTCCCCAGTAAAGGTCAGAGTCGTATGCGTCGTTGTTAAACTGGTACGTAGTTGAATCAAAAGACGCAATAAGGCGCGTCATCAGCATATCGAACAGCATCTTCTCCGTATCTGACAACCCGACGTAACTGTCTTGTCCGCGCGCAAATACTTCCGTATTTCCTGCCGAATAGATCGGATCGAACGCGCTATCATCAGACGCGTTAATGGCTTGCACGGCGGCCAGTTTCGTTTGCTTTGTATTTTGCCTAACTTGTAAGGCGAGATAGACAAAGCTGACTAGGACGACTACGGAGCCCGTCACCTCACCAACCGCACCAATTGCATCCCAGTTCATAAATTCCCCTCGCTTTTTGGGAAGTATCGCAGCAGCAATAAAGGACTGCTACGGGTTAAAAGGCGAAATCGCATTGTGCACTGCAATAGGCGGCTATCCGGACTTTGCAGCCGTCAGGCGCTCCAACAACTAATATTCGTTGTCTATGGCTGTTATACCGCATTTGCGGACTAGCGAGCTTGTTTCCTTTGCAACTCTTCAACCCGCATTCGGTAAAGCTTAGCTGCGTTGCCCAGTACTGGTCTACCATGAGCAGGCAGCAAGTGTGCAAAGCCCCGATCTAGAATCTTGGCTACTTCATCCATATCGGGTTTTGCCACCCGATACCAGCCAGGACCGATGTTATGAGCCCGCCTAAACCCACCAAGGCGGTGGAATATTGTTGTGATTAGATTTAGCTCTGGTCCATGAGGGTCCATGTTTTGAAAGCTATCTCCGGGAAGTACAATTCCACCCTCCCGCTGGAGCAAGATGACCGACTCCTTGGGCGTGCAATCAGAAATCTCTATGAATTCGGCATCTGCGATTGGGAGAACCGAGCCAGACGTAACCCAGGTATCCGGTTCAAAGTAAATGTCTTCCGGGCGCGCAACTGCATTTAGTGTGGCATTGTAAGGTGTATCAACGGACCAAACATGAGCGCCGTAACGCTCCTTATAGAATGGGTCATCCATGCCATGAAAAGCACCGACACGAATAATGTGTTTTACCATCCCTAACGCGTCTAGTTGCGCTAGACCTTTTTCGTCCATCCGGACCGTGTTAATGAGCGTCAATTCATCGGCCTGACGCACAATAGTCATATTCCGATTCCCTCGTATGGCAATGGGGCCAAACTTCAACGCAAATTGGCCAATGACCTGAAAAATGTCGTCGAACACAGCCCCTATCTCACCATGAGGTAACGCTTCTGGATGTGGACGAGGATTAACGATGATAGCTGCCTTGTTCATGCGGTCTCGCCGTTAATCTAGCACAGCCTGTGCCCTCCGTTTGTGTTTTGCCCAAATGCACTCCAACCCAATGTCTCTTTGGAGTTGCGGATTCAACCGGTCGACGCAACACCCCACCAGGCCCCGCACTGTAGGGGATCGTGTGCGAAGGTGCCTAACGAGGCCTGCGTAAGGCTTCGCTGACGCCTACCTTTACCCAACTTCTGCGACTCTGCTCGCTTTCAGAGATGTTATCCCTCCGTTTTGCGGATAGGCCTGCGTACAACGGATTTTTCAAGCGGTCTCTGCGCCATTCGACAAGTTCACAGGGTGTTGCATCGACCCATTGAACCCACACGCATTTGCAGACAAGCCAGTGTACAGTGCAGGGGGTAGTTCACGGCCTGAAGCCGACGGTCAAGCAACCATATACAATGGCTAAATAATAATGTGTGGAGCGATAATGAACTGGGATGCTTTGGGTGCGGCAGCGGAAGTTGTAGGCGCGGTTGCCGTGTTGGTAACGTTACTTTATCTCGCCATTCAGACACGAGACAATGGGAGAGTGCTCAAAGCACAAGCTATATGGGATGCCCAATCATCATTTGTTGAGGTAAACGAGTTACTCGGCGGCGGCGGCTTAGTGAGCGAGTTAGTCTACCGGGCACTGCAACCTGATCAGGAATTTTCGGACTACGAACTGTACCTCTTACATCGCTTCCTACGTGGATGGATGCAAAGGATGGAAGCTCAATATGCGTTATATCAGGCAGGCATTTTGGATGAAGAAGTTTGGCTGCTCCGTAAGGGCTACGCTAACGCCATTCTAAAAACTCCCGCTTTGGCAGAAAGCTGGAAGCTCGACAAAGAAAACTCGATGTTTACGAAATCCTTTATCGCCGCTATAGAAAGTAGTGATGACCAAGAAATCGCTGGTTTTTCCGGAATGGAGGAACTGGCTAAAGGGTGATGACCAACGTCTGTTTAGGCCATTCATCAATCTCGTTTTGTACACATGGTAATACGATAATGACTTTCTGAGGGAACGTACACGTCTGGTAAGGGCACTTCTTTGCCGGATTGGCCTGCTAGCAAGTACGTCTGATCTAGCACCCATTCCTGCCGGTCGAATTTAGGTGCATCCGGCAAGCTCTGTGGGCTATTAGTTTGCTTCCAAAGTCTGATTGCGGTTTCGGTAGAGATCGAAATATTCTTTACAACCCTGGGTGGTACCTTGCGCATGATAATCGTTTCCAGCTTGCACAATTTCTGGTTCCCAATACTGCTGAGTCGTCGCCCACCACCACCGACCAAACTCCGTCGCAAAAATGTGTCTAAAATTCCCAATCGCCTTTTCAAATGCGTAGGCGTTGAGATCCTCCGAAATACTCTGGCGATAAAGGCTCAAACGCACGCGGCTGAGCAAATCCTCCAGTACCCGTACCATGATGAGCATATCTTCAGTAGAAAGCTCATCGGGATTGTCACAGGCATTAGCATAAGCCTTAGCACCATTGTCGCCGATCAGCGAACGAACACTCGATGCGTATCCTGAGAATCCTGCATCTGCCTGTTCGACCTTCGCGATCTCTCTGCCCTGCTGAAGCTCATAGATCACCAACACAAGGCCCAATACAATTGCTATAGCGGTAGCTGATTGAATCAACCCATTGATTTTTTCTGAATTCATTGACAACCCGTTCTCCCAGTTGAGTCCGCTTTTGTTAAGAATAACGCATCAACACATCGTCCGCTTTGGGTCGTTCTTTGCCGCTTCACTGTACGTCGCAGCTATGACTGATATGGATACCATTCCTGCCGCTTTCTTTTAGGTGCGCTACGGCCATGAGCGGTCTCGAGTGGATGTCAGTAAACCGCTTAATAGGTATCGAAAATTCCCTGTATTTCACTCAAATCCGAAGTCTGGGTCAGCGCCAGCATTAACAAGATTCTAGCCTTATTGTCTTGCTGACCATTCGAAATCACTGTTGGAAAATCGTAGTCGGGTGCCTCAACGATCCTGCCTCCGGGAACTCGCGAAGTGACCACAGTAGGTATGCCAAGATGTTCCAGAGTCGCGAGCCCGGCCAACATGCCGGTACTCATGCGCCCCCCGGCAAACGTCCGAACTATTAGGCCGTCCATTTTCTGTCTTCCAAAGTTGCCGACCAATTTTTCATCAATTCCGGTGAAGTCACTAAGTAGAAAGACATGGGGAAGAACAGTGAGGCTCGAAACGTCAAAAATGGTGCTCTTTGTATGCGGCTGTAGCGAGCGGTGGTAAAAGCGGACGCCGTCAGGATCGACGGTACCAATGTGGCCAACGTTTGATCCTTGGAAAGTGTGTACCCGGCGATTGTCTGTCTTCCATACGTCTCGCGCTGCACTTATGTCCTCGTTAAGAACGACTAATACACCATGACGAACTGCTTGCTCACTAACAGCCACCCTCACGGCGTTGATTAAATTGGCTGGTCCATCAGCTGATACCTCGTTGGAGGACCTCATTGAGCCTACTAAAACAACAGGTTTGTCTGATTTCACCGTCAAATTTAGAAAATATGCGGTCTCCTCCAGCGTGTCGGTCCCATGAGTAATTACGATTCCCGCGAGTCCACTATTTTCTGAAAATAGTGTGTTGATTCTCTTAGCTAATCTTAACCAGTGAGCTGGCGTCATTTTGGACGACCCAATCACACTAAACTCCTCAATACTGATACTGGCGTGCTCTACAAGCTCGGGTACAGCCTGAACCAGGGCTGGACCCGCAATCAAAGGGGCATCGGTTCGACTCGCAATCGTCCCTCCAGTTGTCATTATCAAAACTTCAGTTTTAGCATCCTGGATCTCCTGAGCCGATAGCGAAATCGGAAGTAAAAGCAAGATCAGGATTGCCCAATTTATCATTTTCGTCTCTCGTTCTTCGTTCATGTACGGCTCGATTTCAAATAAGTAGGAGAGTGGAAATATGTTTGATCTGAGGAACGCAAATTGAAGAAAAGCTCTAAGCATATAATACGCATTCCATATTAATCATGCGAACGTCCACTGCGAATGTCTGTTTGGGGTCGTTCTTTGCCGTTTCACAGTAGATCGAAGTGATGACTGATATAGATACCATTCCTGCCGCTTTCTTATAGGCGCGACTGGCTAACTACGGCCAACTTCAGACATTAACTTGTGTACGTCGGCTACCCTAGGAAAATTGCATGCCTTTCAGTCTCCCCAATGATTCAATCATTCAATCATTCAATCATTCAATCATTCAATCATTCAATCATTCAATCATTCAATGATTAGCGTCGCAATTGCCACCAAAGAGGATGAATTCCCATGAACTCATTAGCGAACTCAAACATTTGGTCGAAACACTCATCATGCGGTCCCGTCGCGCAACGGCTCCCATATCGGGTAGTCTGGATTGTGGGTCCCCTCGACGAGTTCCAATAGCTCCACTCGAATCGAGGGGTACTTGATTAGAACCCTTGTTAGGTCTGCTTGCCATCCCGAAAGGTGAACCGCCCCGGGTTTACCGGAGACTCCAAATCTAAGAGGATTGGAGTGATGAGCAAAGCAAATCGATATTCCCC
>JBNMMV010000307.1:0-5245 GCA_051270205.1 Limisphaerales bacterium | reverse complement strand
TCAGTATAGACTGTGGGTCTATGCGGTTTACCTATAGGGTTCTGAGATGAGAATAGCTAAACTACTGTTAGTTTTTATTGTTGGTATCGCTGCATGGGGGGTACTCACTGTCTATCTAGCGCTCAACGGCGTTTGGATGACGCCCGTCGTGTCATCTGGAGATACCGACGTCTTCTACGATTGGGCGGTGAGTGAAATTGGTGCCAAGAACAAAGGCAGCTCAGCTTTGGTGCTTCTACAGAACGGGGTAGTTGCGAAGCAGTACTTCTCCAATAACCAGGACACCATTGATGAGAATACGTTGTTTGCGACAGCGTCGTTCAGCAAGTGGGTGGCCGCGTTGGGTGTTTTGTCTTTGGTAGAAGATAAACTGGTCGATCTAGACGCTCCAGTTTCAAACTACCTAACGCGATGGAAATTACCCGAATCTGAATTTGATAATGACGAAGTGACTGTTCGGCTATTGCTCAGCCATACCGCTGGTTTAACAGATGGGCTGGGCTTTGGTGATTATCAGTTTGATGAAGTGATTCCCCCTGTTGAGGATGAGCTTCGTAGCCCTAGAGCATCTAGCGGCGAGAATGTTGAAATAGCTGTTGGAGTCGAGCCCGGCGCCGAATTTAACTACTCGGGTGGTGGCTACCTAATACTGCAGCTGTTGGTTGAAGAGGTCAGTGGTGTCACATTTGCCGAATATATACAGCAGACAATATTCGACCCGCTAGGTATGGATCGATCTACCTATTCGAGTGTTGCCGGGCTGGACAACGTGTCTTCTTCCTATGAATTGGACGGTACAAAGGCCACGTCTTTTCAATATGCATCTGCCGCCGCAACTGGACTTGCAAGTTCTCCAAGCGACTTGAGCAAGTTGGTGAAATCTATGCTTGCCGCAGACGGGGTGCCGATAGGAGAAAAAATAGTAGTAGAAACGCGTGAACCGCATGGGTTTGTTATGGGTATGGGGGTTTGGGGCCTTGGCACGATCCTGTACGCGCCGACCCAAAAAGGAGATTACGTGTTCGGGCACGACGGTGTTAACGACCCCGCCCTTAACTCAACAGTTCGCATGAATCCAGATACCGCAGACGCCATGGTGATGTTGGTCTCGGGTCATCCAACCCTTGCATCAAATATCGGCTCGGAATGGGTCTTGTGGCAAACAGGTGTTCCTGATTTTCTGCAGACAGAGAAAGCGCTCAAGAGCGCAATTGTTCCGTTTCTAATCGGAAGCTTCTTTGTGATATTTGCTATCTTGCTGTGGTCAAGACGACGTGTCTAAACTTCTTTTCTAAAATCCAAGCGACTGGGAATTCTACAATGCAACAAAACAATCTTGGCTCACTTTTTGAGGTCAGCGCACTTACCCTCGGTGGCGGAGGCATTGGTCAGGTTTGGGGCAATACCACACAGCAAGAAGCAATAGCTACGGTGCGTGAAGCCTACACGGCTGGCATCACTTTCTTTGACATGGCGCCGATGTATGGAGATGGCGAAGCGGAACGGGTCATGGGGCGTGCCTTCGCCGACGGCTATCCGGATGAGGTCAGGGTGACAACCAAGTGCATGATCGGTGCAATAGCGCAGGATGCCATTGAAGCTAGGTTGACGCAGTCGTTAGAGGAGAGTTGTGAGCGGCTTGGTCGGAAGTATATCGACGTTTTCATACTTCATGGTTTCGTTATTCCAGATCATTGGCAGGCAGCAACACGACCTTCTGTGCTGCCGCACATTGCTATCGAACATTCGGTATACACAAACGTCGTCGTGCCAATATTCGAGTCATGGATAGCATCTGGAAGGATCGGTGCCTTTGGCGTCACTGCGGCCAGCATCCAGGAAAGCAATCTAGCAGTCTTGTCGCATTCGACGGTGCCTGCAGTAGTCCAGTGCATAACCAACGTGCTCGATTCGCCAGGCAGCATGGCAATTTCAGATGAGCTACCCGATCCGCGTTCAATCATCAGTGCAGCCCACAACGCTGGGGTGGGTGTGATGGGCATCAGAGCGCTCGCTGCTGGCGCGCTAGCAACTTCTATAGATAGGGATGTGAAGCCTCAATCGGCGGAAGCCAAGGACTTTGAACGGGCAGCAGCTTTCCGGAACCTCGCTGCTGACGGTAGCTTGTCACCAGCAATGTTGGCACACCGATATGCGCTGTCGATGCCGGGAGTTGACACTGTAGTGCTAGGTGTAAAAAATCGAGAAGAACTTGAAGAATGTCTGCAGGCAGAAGCGGCACCACGACTCAGTGAAACAGAAATGAGCGATATCGACGCAATACTAGACGGTTCGACTAATGCTAATCAGAGAGAGAATTGATGGATAAGACTAAAACCATAACTGGATTCACCCTTGGAACGGTCGTTGCCGTCGCACTTTCATGGGCGGCTAACAAGTCTATTCTTTGGGCCATTCTTCATGGGTTCTTAAGTTGGTTGTATGTGATTTACTACTTCGTAACTCAATGAATCGAGAAGCTTACCTACTCTATTTCGGCCCCTGCGCAGAACAATGGAGGTAGTAAAGTGAGTGTGTTCGAGTTCGTAGCGATCCTCTATTCAATCGTTATCGCCATGGGTGTCGCGAGGGTTCTAGCTGGTTTCGTTGCGCTCATTGAGTTTCGCAAAGAGGTTGCTCACCCACCTCTATTTGTCATCTGGCTATCGCTGCTGCTACTCATGCATATAGTCTGGTGGTTCAGTCTTTGGGCGGACAACGACTCAGCTTCATATACTCTTTTCAAAGTAGTTTTTACATTTCACGTTCCAGCATTTTTATTCATCTCTTCATGGTTACTTGTTCCCGGTGAGGCCGCTTCCGAAACAATTGCTGAACGCCATGCCAAACTACGTGTTCCTTTTCTCATATGCTTATCAATTCCGGTCATTCCCGGACCTCTTATCGGTGCCTTTGTCACCGGCGACTGGTCGGTAGCGCTGTATTTACTGCCTGTAGGCACGATTCTGCTAATTGGAACAATCTCGTCCAATATACGACTTCAATATTCGGTTGCGCTGAGCGCTATCACTATCTATTTGATCTTTGCAGCTCAATTCCGATCTACTGTAACTGGTTGATGAAGTTACGTATGCAGTGTTACAACACCACCGTAAAGTAGCCAAGGCTCAATCCTGACGAAGTGCCCATGCAGAGTTTTCACTACGGTCGATAGGTCACTTCTAAGCCGTAAGATCTAGGCGTACCAAGCATTTCTTCGTTGAAACCGAAGAAGGACAAATCGAAGGCGTACACCATGTATTCTTTGTCACCTAAATTTCGTCCATAGGCCGCAACCTCCCACTGGTCGTCTGCAGAGGTCCAGCTGACTCGAGCGTTCCATAGCCAGTAATCTTCCTCACCGAGCAATGGGTTGTTTAGAGCGTCAAAGAACACCTCATCTTGATAGTTAAAATCAGTCTGCAAAGTCAGGTTGCCACGATTCCCGAGCGGGATGTCGTACTGAATGAGTCCGTTAAAAGTCAACTCGGGTGACATGGTAATGTCATTGCCGCTGAAGTCTCCAGTGGGGAGGACGAAGTCTTCGTATTCTGTGCTGAGTAGCCCCACGCCTAAATTCACGAACAAGTTATTAGTTGGCAGCCACTGTAATTCAAACTCGGCGCCATAGATTTTGGCATCTGCTGCATTGCTGATGGTTGAAAATCCCAGACCGTCGACGATAACAAAAGCGAACACTTGCAAGTCTTCGTAGTCATAGTAGAAAGCTGAACCGTTGAAACGCACACGGCCGTCGGCGAAAGTAGATTTGAACCCAGCTTCGTAGCTCAACAGCTTTTCTTCGTCATAGGGCGCGATGCCGTCGCTGGTACTTTGGATGCCACCCGCCTTGAAACCGCTGGTGATGCCGCCGTACAACAGCAATGCTTCGGAGATTTTCGCGTCGAGCACAGCGCGACCGGTGACGTTGCTGAAATCATTGTCTGCCTGTGCCGGAAAGCCAGGTTGTGCAGGAAACCCGGAAAGAGGCTCGTCATAGAAAAAGAAACTGTCGTGCTCGATCTCTTCATCCGTGTAGCGTAAACCAACAGAAAGCTTTAGTACCTCCGATAGCTGGAAAGAGGCGTCTCCGTAGACTGCAATACTGGTTATTTCTTGTTCAGTACCTGACTTGGTTTTGAACACAAATTGATCCAGGCAAAAACCGTCAGGGTTGCCAGGAGGCGCGCCAGTGCAACCAACATCGTCGCCAATAGTAAATGGGCGGAACGCGCGCAAGATATCGAATGCTGTGCTGTCAGTCGCTTCATCGTTCAAGTAGTAGACGCCGGCGAGCCATGATACGGTCTCACTTTCCCATCCCAATCGAAACTCTTGCGCAAACGTTTCTTGTTCTACGGCAAGTTCGCCGGTAAGGATATCGTTGGGGCCATCGTCCGTTTCTTCCGGACGGAAGTCATCCACATCATCATATGAGGTAATCGAGGTCAGTACATAGTCGCCGAAAGACCAATCTGCGGTGAGTGAGACTCCCCAAAACTTGGTATCGTTTTTTGCTTCGAAATCGTAATTGCCTTCGTCGTAGTCGGGTACCGCTGGGACATCAACGCCATTCAGCGTTGTGTAAGGTGCTTCCTCTGAGTAGCCAAAGATATCTGCGCATTGGCCCGCCCGTATTGCGCTGTTGGCGCACATGTTACCGCCTGCATCCCAGACACCTAGATGACGATACTGCACAGCGTCGGACTTGGTCGTGCCGCCGCGCACATTGAATAGCAAGTTGAGTGAATCGGTCGGTTGGGTTTCTAATAAAACGCGCCAGGCAAGTTCATCAATGCCTTGTTGGTCGTTACCTGTGAAACGATTTTTCATCCAACCGTCAGAATCTGACTTAACCAATGCGGCGCGAAAGGCAGTTTTGTCGCCTAGTGGACCACCGACAGCGCCCTCAATTTTAGTCAGGCCAAAGCTGCCTGCACCCGCTCGAACATAGCCGTCCCACTCTTGGCTAGGTTTGCGTGATACGAAATTTACCGCTCCACCGGTCGCGTTGCGACCATATAGAGTGCCCTGGGGACCACGAAGTACTTCCACTCGTTCAACATCGAGCAACTGAAATATCTGCGCGGCGTTGGAGGAAATGTAAGTTTCGTCCATGTAGGCTGCAACAGGACCCTGATTGAGGACGCCGAAATCGTTCAAACCAACGCCGCGGATAAACGGTGCCGGTACGCCGGTGTCACCATTCGGGTATCCGACGCTAAAATTTGGGGTTTGAGCCGTA
>JBNMMV010000306.1:0-5275 GCA_051270205.1 Limisphaerales bacterium | reverse complement strand
CCTGTTCGCTCATGGGTAGTACTCCAACTATAAGTTGCTGATATAGCATCAATGTTCTGGGCTGAGTATAGTAAGTGAAGTCTTGGGCTTAAGGGAGCGCAGAGGTGTCGATTAGATTCAATTTTTCAATATTTGTTGGCCTGATCTTGGCTACGCCGAGTTTACTTGCCGAACCTTCGGGTTTATTTGCTGAGCCTTCGGGTAATGTGCCCGATTTATCTGGTTTTTTTGATGTTGCGACGATAACCCCGATGCAGCGTACTGAGGCGCTAGGGGATAAACAGTCGATAACACCCGAAGAAGCCCGCGATATGGAAGCCGCGCGCGCGGCTCGTACGGAAGCCGCCAGCCTTAAAAGTGATCCGGACCGAGAAGCACCCAAGATTGGCGCCAGCGTTGGTGGATATAATGCGTTCTGGCTGGACGCCGGTGAAAACAGATTTGTGGTGGATGGTGAATATCGAACCTCAATTATTACCACGCCCGCCAACGGCCGACGCCCTGAACTTATTTCTGCCTGGGGCAAGCAAGAAGCTCACGCGCTGTTAGAAGATTTCATCCCTCGCCCAGGCAATGCTTGGTGGCTAGATGAGGAAGGTCCCGGACCTTACGACAATATGGAACAGCGCCCCCTACGAGAGCGGTGCTTAATGGGTTTTGGTCCTGTCGCCGGCCCACCTGTATTTCCTTCGGCATACAACAACCATAAGCGCATCATTCAGAC
Organism: Limisphaerales bacterium; assembly: GCA_051270205.1. GTDB lineage: Bacteria > Pseudomonadota > Gammaproteobacteria > Pseudomonadales > Azotimanducaceae > UBA4421. Next base: position 4,551 of record JBNMMV010000306.1, on the reverse strand, counting down.
AGACGACACCGTCATGATCTTTGCGGAAATGGTCCACGACGCGCGAGTAATACGACTCAACAGTGAGCATCACCCGGATCACATGCGCACTTGGATGGGCGACTCGGTGGGTCATTGGCAAGGGGATACACTGATCGTCGATACAACCAATTTCAATGATCAGCCAGCATTGACCTCAGCAGACCGAAACTTACATGTGGTCGAGACCTTTCGGCGAGTAGATGCTTCAGAACTCATGTATACCTTTATGGTTTACGACGACACAGCGTGGGCAGAACCGTGGGGTGGTGAATATCCCTGGCCGCAAACGGATGAAAAGGTTTATGAGTATGCCTGCCACGAGGGCAACTACGCGCTAGGGAATATTATGCGTGGTGCGCGCCTTCTCGAGAGCGAACATACGACCACCGATGCGGCTGGAGAATAAGCAACACCGTTTCGAAACGTGACACAAGCAGAAACTGAACTCGCAAGAATCTGGCAGCTGGCTGGTTTAGAAAGCGGTGTGTTACCTGCAGCTTCTCTACCGGATGCTTCGCCGACGTTCGCCTCCTCTTTTCGCTGTGGGCTAATAGCTCAAACCAGCATCGGTGCCGCGGCGGCAGCGGCGGCAGCCATCTATGAAGCCCGCACAGCCAAAGCCCAATCTATTTCGGTTGAGCGTCGTGCAGCAGAGTTAGAGTGCACGGGATACTTTAAGCTCAACGGCGAGAAGCTGAATGCCTGGGAGAAGTTCTCCGGGCTCTATCCGACCGCCGATGGATACCTTCGGATACACGCCAACTTCGAACACCACAGAGATGGTGTATTGCGTTTGCTAGGTCTTGGCGCCGCAGAATCACTAGATAAAGCATCGTTAGCTGCGGCGTTAAGCCGTGTGAGCGCTGCGGAATTTGAAACCCAAGCCATGGCTCGAGGTCTGGTGGTCGCCAAGGTCCGGGACTTTAAGGAGTGGGACGCTCACCCTCACGCACAGTGGAGCGTAAAGCAGCCGCTCATTAAGCTGACAAAAATAGCCGATGCGCCGGCTAGGCGATTGGATAACATGAACGCAGACGAACGGCCTTTGAGCGGCGTGCGTGTTCTGGATTTAACAAGAATTCTTGCCGGCCCTGTCGCCGGTCGTACGCTTGCGGCTTATGGCGCAGATGTGATGTTGGTTAATTCGCCGACTTTACCGAATATATCCTCAATTGTAGATACCAGTCGTGGCAAACGCTCGGCGCTAGTGGATTTGTCGACGGCGAATGGCGTGCGCAAATTACAATCCTTAGCTGGCCGGGCCCAAGTATTTATTCAAGGCTATCGCCCGGGTGGTTTGGCGAAACTAGGGTTTTCACCCTCAGAGCTCGCAGCGCTTAATCCAGGCATCGTCTACGTGTCTCTTTCGGCCTATGGTTCTGGCGGGCATTGGTCTGAGCGTCGCGGGTTTGATTCGCTGGTGCAAAGCGTGGCTGGATTTAACCATGCCGAGGCGCAATCGAGTCGAGCCGATTTGCCTCAATCCTTGCCGATGCCGATTCTAGACTACGCCTCAGGTTTCTTGATGGCCTTTGGAACGCAGGCGGCGATGCTCCGGCAGATGAGCGAAGGTGGTAGTTGGCATGTTGAAGTTTCACTCTTGAAAACCGCGGATTGGCTGCGTGAACTTGGACAATATGACAGCCAAAATGAACCAGAGAAAGTCAATTTCAACAATGAGTTACAGCCTTTTCTATGCGACCAAGGTGAGTTGCTCGCTATACCCCATGCCGCGCAATTTTCCACAACGCCAGCGCGCTGGGAGCGGGCATCAGTAGTGCCAGGAGCGGATGTTGCTGACTGGTAACTGAAAAGAGATTAAGTGGTAACCTAATAACCGAATCTTAACGCTTAGGAGAATGAGCATGGCACTACAAGACCTATCACCAATCAATGATCAGTTGGCTGACATTATCGTACGCGCGGACGAACCTTGGATAGAAACAGAGCCGGGGCAAGCGTGGATGAAGGTACTTTGGACGGGGCCCGAAACTGGACGTTGGGCGGCGTTGTTTCGTTGGAACGAAGGTTATACCGCATCCCCCCACAAACACCTGTCAGACGCACACACCTATATTCTCAAGGGCAAGCTCCAAGTTCGTGACGGCGTGCTCAATGCCGGTGACTACGACTATGAGCCTAATGGTGTGCTGCACGGCGCCACGGTTGCGCTTGAGGATACAGAGTATCTGTTTATTTGTGATGGTCCGGTGCTGTTCTATGACGACGATGGCCTGACCAGTTATTTGGGATGGGAAGAATTAGAAAGAATGAAAGCTGCAGGGCAGGGGAGCCTCGGGTAGGACAGCTTTGGTTATGATTTGACAGTTTGTTGATGACGAAGTAAAACGAACCGCATAACAAAAATAATTGATTGTATTTCCATTGGAGAGAGAGACATGAAGCGTCTTATAGACCTAACCTTGCGTACAGTTACCTGCGTAACTAACAGACGTGCTGGGGCAGTTTCTGCAGCCCTGAGCGTTCTTATATTAGCCGGTTTGAGTATTGCTACAACACAGTCGGTTTCAGCCGAAGAAATAGAGCGTAGCCAGTCTGGCATTATTATGGAGGAGGTTATCGTCACCTCTCGTAGACGTTCTGAATCGGTCCAAGATGTCCCCTTGTCGGTCACCGCATTTAGTGCCGAGCGCATCGAGCAATTGAAACCAACAACGCTACGAGATTTTGATGGCTTAGCGCCAAATATCTATGTGGGTATGAACACGGCTGGACCTGGCGCTTCAGCCATATACATTCGTGGTGTCGGTTACGCTGATATTGAGAAAACGCAAAGCCCACAAGTGGGTGTGATTGTAGATGGCATTCAGATGGGTTCTTCTACCGGACAATTAATCGATGCTTTCGATATTGAGAGCATAGAAGTTAACCGTGGCCCGCAAGGCGTGCTGTTTGGTAAAAACACCATCGGCGGTAACATTGTCGTCAACAGAGTGAAGCCTGAATTCAATGAATTTGGAATTAAGGTCAGTGGTGAGCTGGGTAACTATTCGAAGCGTACGTTTAAGGGTCGCCTTAACATTCCACTCATCGATGACACGTTAGCCTTAAAAATTGGTGCTATAGAAAGAAAGCGCCAGGGCTACTATAGAAATGCAACCCTTGGTGGTGATCAAGGCTCCGTCGATTACGCCGCTCAAACTTTTGCGCTTCGCTGGCTGCCTGCTGACGATTGGGAAGTTCAGCTGACCTACGATCGCATAGATGACAACAGTGAAATTCCCCCACAAGATCCTCGTTTTGATGGCTCACAACCCTTTGTTAACCGAGCGGATAAACGTGAACCTACATCTTATGAAGTAGATCAGATTGGACTGCGTGTTGATTGGGATATTAATGAAGACATGACCCTGCATTCTGTTACCGGATTGCATTCTGGCGACGACCAGGTTAACCAGGATTTCGACGGTGGCGCTATTGGTGGTCTTGCCATTCCTTTTGCACAGTTGCATACCCTGCGTTCCCAAGAGTACGACGTATTCACGCAGGAATTTAGACTAGATTTTGCAGTAAATGAAAATGTAGACGTGATGGCAGGTGTTTACTACTTTGATTCGGAGTTGGAGTTTAGACAGGACACCAACCTTGTTTTACAAATTCCGAACCCATTACCAGCTGGACTGCCTTGTGCTGTTGCGGGATGGCGCAGCAATCCCACGCTTGGAGACGATAGCCTTTGTCAGTTCCCTAACGCTCGCTCCACGCAGCGCGCCGGTGAAGACGTACAATCGTTCGCTATTTTCGGTTCGGTTAACTTCCGCCCCTGGGAAGACTGGGAGTTTTCTGTCGGTGTGCGAAATATCCAAGAAGAAAAAGACGTATTTAATTCCTACTTTGATTTCTCTGATGGCACATTCGATACCCTCGGCACCAGTCAAGAGCATAATTTTGCTGGCAGACCGATGACTGAAGGTGTGGCTTACAGTAATGATGATGATTGGGATGACACCATCTTTACCGCAACTGGCCGCTGGGATGTCAGCGAATCGTCAATGGTTTACGTTAGCTATTCTGAAGGCTTCCGCAGTGGCGGTTTCAGTATTAGATCTGCGCGCGATCCTAACGAAGCGGCATTTGATCCTGAAGAAGCTTATCAGTTGGAAGTGGGTGTTAAGAATCAATTCTTCGATCGTCGCCTCACAATAAACGCATCGTATTTTTACTTAGAACGAGAAGGTTCACAGTTTAGTTCCATCATTACTTTGCCACCTGGATCAATCCCTGGCACCACTACGATTATTAACAATGGCGGTAACTCGGAAATTTCTGGGTTTGAACTAGAGACCCTGTGGGTTGTCAATGAAGCTTGGAGTGTGTCGTTCAACGGCGGTATCCTTGACGTTGATAACCAAGCGTTTTCACTGCCTTGCGATGTGATTGACAACTGTGCCACTGGCGTCGGCTTCGACCCTTCAGGTACGCCGCGCAACTTTGGCGGCAACAGTGATTCTCGCCAGCCCGAGTGGAACGTTTCGCTAAATATCAGCTACGGTCGCGAAATGGACAATG
>JBNMMV010000305.1:0-5285 GCA_051270205.1 Limisphaerales bacterium | reverse complement strand
GGAGTTGGCTATTACACCCAAGAATACAAAGACCTACCGCCTTCGCGGCATAGAAGCTGGGAAACGAAACTGAGGTTTTGGTTCAAGACCAAGCGCTACTTGCACAACTTAACTCAGAAATGAGCATCTTTGTTCTGGTCGGTTATTGATGTTGCGTTGCCGCTGAGCCCAGCGTTGTAGCCAAGACGCTTCGATTTGCCGTGGTTGCGAGCGGAAGCATCAGAAGAAGGAGGACTAATGACAGAGACACGTAATCCCCATTCTATTTCCCAGCTTCCAATCTCTCGAACCGCAGACCTTTCGCTGTACGATTAGCAAAACCTTTCCAGTGAGTATGCTCGGCGTTCTCAGCCCCATCTTTTTCTACTGCCCAGACACCATTATTTGAGCTTTCGACCAGATTCAGATAAGTGTCCATGGACTCTTCGGACTTTAAGTGCTTTGCCATCCAAGCAGTCACAAAATGCTGTGCGACGTTGTTCATGCGCACGTTGCTCCATACCGCGTCCGTATAGTGCTCGCTAATATCGAAACCCATTTTATTGTCGAATCGAAAAGACTCTTCTGGTGCTGGCATGGGTGCGCCTGCATTGTGGTTAGCATTTTCAAACGTCAGTAGTGACCGCTCGATGTTCTTTGCACCTTCCCAAATCGCTCTGGTACCTTTTTCATAGCCTGAAACATCATCAACAGAGCCTGCGATAAAGAGCATTGGAATTTTTAGACCTTGTAGTGATTCCTCATCCCACATATCGACGTTCATGCCCCAGGGTCCAAATGCTACTGACGTCTTAATACGATTGTCGGGAAGCGCGTTGTGACTATCGCTGTTGGCCTTGTGAATAGCCAGCGTGCCAAATGGCGCACCTAAGTTAGAGTCGGCGGACGCCCGGGTGACACCACCGCCTGATGTGATGATGGCGCCATACCCTCCCATGGAGTAACCAATGAGTCCCGTATGCGTGGCATCGACTTTTCCATTGAGAAAGGAAGCGCCATCTTTAGAGAGGCGGTCCATCTGATCAAGAACGAACAGTTGGTCCAAAGAACGATTTACCAGAGTTGAGGCAAACGCAGCGAGGGTGCGGTAAGTGGAGTCTGTGTGATCGATGGAGGCTACTACATAGCCTTTAGATGCCAGGTTTTCCGCCAAATGCGACATGAGGTAGCGGTTACCTGGGTATCCGTGAGAGACGATAACAAGCGGGTATGTTCCCTCTGCAGGCGTAGCGCCGCGCATTGCTTTGCCTTCAATGGTCACCTCAGTTTTTGCGTCGCGTAAATAAACTTTAAGCCCAGTCTCCCCAGTAGTTCCCGGTTTGGCTGGGTACCATACTTCTACGGTCAGTGGCCGGTCGTAGCGGGGTAGGGCTTCGGGTTTTGGCTGACTAGGATCAATCTTCGCTATATCGAGCTGATTTGCGTTGAGCATCTCCAACGTTCGCACGCCTATCGCGTGAGCACCATATGCAGCAAGTTCCGGCGCGTCCGGACGTTGGGTATCAATTCGGTTTTGCGCATATCCCGTGTAAGACACTACCAAAAATACCGTAATAACGATTGTTTTCGAAAGGCTTGCTACGTTCATGTTGGTTTTCCTTGGGTACTGTTTGTTTGATTCTAGCCTAGGCTTGATCACCGTTTAGATCACCGTTTAGCTCACCGATTGCAATCACAACCGCGCCGAGGCGTTGCTCCGCCTCTACCCTGCAGTGCGCGTCGACTGCTTGCTCCATTGGATAGACCCTGTCCACAATCGAGCGAATTCTTCCATCTTCGATCATTTCCTTGAGCACGAGTAGGTCAGCTTTTGTCTCACCGGCGAAAGTGAATCGAGCCGTTTCGTTAGTAAATCGATTAGTAATCACTGAACGTATCATGACGGAAAGGCGGGGATTGCCTGACAAATAGCATCCTCCAGGATTGAGTATTTTCATGCTTTTTCTGTAGGAGCTTCCGGCCACCATGTCGAAAATAACATCGTACGTTTGACCTCTTGTTGTAAAGTCCTCTTTCGAATAGTCGATGAAGAGGTCTGCCCCCATTCGCCTTAGCATGTCCTCCTTAATTGCACTGTCGACGGCGGTAACATCCGCGTTCATTGATTTGGCAATTTGAACGGCATGCGCTCCAATGCTGCCGCCGGCACCATTGATCAATACCTTATCGCCAGGACGAATTGCTGCGAGTCGCATAAAGTGCAGCGCATTGAGACCGCCCAACGGTACTGCCGCTGCTTCTGAAAAACTCATATTGGTAGGCTTGTCGACAATCGCGTAGCTTGCCGGTAGGGCGACATACTCTGCATAGGCTCCGAGCCGGAGAGCGGCTGCGCCGAATACCTGGTCTCCGGTGGAGAAATGGGTAACATCTGTTCCGAACGATTCAACGACGCCCGAAAAATAGCCGCCCAAGATTTTTCGCTTCGGCTTTCTGATGCCGAATACGATCCGCAAGGGTAACCAGAACCACTTTACTGCGAACTGAAAGCTGCGCATCTCGACGTCAGCTTTTGTCGCTTCAGCCGCCTGCACGCGAATCAGAACTTCATCGTCTTTCGGTACCGGTTTTTCTAACTCGTTAAGTTGTAGAACGCTAGGAGGCCCATAGTTTGAATATGTAATTGCTTTCATGGGTGTTCCTAAATGGTGTTGCGAACTCGCTCTATCACCCAGCTTATCAGTTTGAACACTCGATCGGCAGGACCTGGCCGGAATGGTCGGCTGGCGTGATAAGTAAATAAGCAAGCCATCTATTCATGCGAGAATGTGGGTGTAACAACTGAATTGGAGTCGCTTTTGAAGCACGTGTTTGTGGTTGGTCTATTTTTCGTATTTACAATTTTTTTATCTCTAGAAGCTGAAGCAACGGAAGTCGTTTTGGCGAGCGATTCTTTGGAGTCAGCGAAGACACTCCGCGACAAGAAGTGGGTTCATGGCTCGGTTGATTGCGACACGAACGAAGACCCGGCCATTGAGGTTTTCCGATACGATCAAAGCAGCTACATACTAAGGCAGAATAAATGTCTTAGTTTTGAAGCGCCTTTCATTTACGTATTACTTGGTGAGCAGAAGGCTCTTGTGCTCGATACAGGCGCAACTAAGAGCGTCATAGATTTTCCCTTGTATGATACCGTGCGTTCCTTAATCAGTGCAGATCCGAGCGTTGAACGAGAAATATTGGTTGTTCATTCGCATAGTCACGGCGATCACTACGCCGGTGATTCTCAGTTCGACGGCAAGCCAAAGGTTACAGTTGTAGAACCAACGTCTTCGGCCGTGGCTGAATTTTTTGCTTTCGGTGAAAGGCCGAATGAAGAAGCATACCTAGAGCTGGGTGGCCGTAAGCTAGTAGTAGTCTTTACACCAGGGCATCAAGAAGAAGCGATATCTATCTACGATCCACAAACCAAATGGCTGCTGACCGGAGATTCATTTTATCCGGGTTATATCTACATCAAGAACTGGGATGACTATAAAAGAAGCATTGCTCGTTTGGTTAGCTTGTCAGAAGCACGAGATGTAAGCGCTGTGCTAGGTGCTCACATTGAAATGACAGGCGACGCAGGTGAATACTATTCGATAGGGACTATATACCAGCCTAATGAAGCTTCACTCGTTTTATCGCCAGCAAGCTTGGCCTCTCTAAATGCAGCTCTTGCAAAATCAGACAAAAAGAAAAAGATAGTAATGGACGACTTTATTGTCGCCCCAATGAACGCTTTTCAAAAAGCCATCAGCAACATTGCGAGGCAGATTATTCAATAGGTCGCTTCAACCGTTGCTATTAGATCCTGTTTTGCAGTGTCCCTAAGGGGTTGGCCGTGGGCACCGATTAAGTGAGAGAAATCGAGCGCTGCGAGTCTTTCGAAATCGGACTTCAAGGATCCACCCTTTGGGGTCATCCGCTTGCGCCATGGTGGGCCGATTTGAGCCGGGCGCCGTCGGAAGCCAATAAGATGAGAAACCAACCTGGCAGGTGGGCTGCATCCTTTCGTATTCGACCAGTGCTGTACCGCATCACAGGTAATGAGGATGCCACCAGCTCGTTGGATTAACAAAGCACCCTCTTTCTGGACGGTGTCGTGAAACTCGAAAAGTTCTGCGTCGTTAATAGGTAGTGAATCCGGGCGCAGTTCATTCTCTGGGGTTGGATCTTGCGGTCGCGTCCCATTAGGCAATGCCCAATATGTGGCGTCAAAGCGTTCTAAGTAGTACGCATCGTCTATGCCGTGCGCAAAGCCAATTTTCACAACGTGGCGTACGGTCCCTAATTGTTCCAACTGAGCTTCTCCAGCAGGAGAAAGACGAACTGGAGATACTACGGTCAAGTCTTCTCCATTTCGCACGATTGCCATATTTCGCATCAACCTCAATCCGGGTGCGAGTTGTGCAGAACCCTGGACCCAGAACACGTCATCTACGATCTCCTCTATCGACCCATGTGGCTGTACAGGCGCATGATCAGTCATGGTATTTCCCTTTATTGACGTGAAGTAGGCGTGGCAAATCCGACAATCTGTTCGACGACTTGTTGAACAGGACGACCTTGGAATCCGTTACGTTTTTTCACGGCTATACCCAGGATCAGACAAAGCAATAGGTCCGCTTTACTCTCTATTTCCTGAGTGCTGGCCTCTGGATTGCTGCGACGGAGCGCCCCGGAAAATGCAGCCGTTAGCATCGATTGGTAACCATCAATAACCAACTGCACGTCCGCGTTGGGTTGTTCGGTTTCCACAATCGTATTGCAGATAAGGCATCCGGTTGGCAACGTGCCATCGCCTGGTTCAACGAATACCTCAAAGAACTGGCGAATTGCCTTCAATCCATCGGCTTGATCAACGAGCGGCTTTATTAGCCAATCGGAAACGATCACCTGGAGGTAGTTCTCTAACGCGCTTACGAAGAGTGCATCTTTACTTTGAAATGACGCGTACAGGCTATATTGATTGATTCCCATCGCGTCAGCCAAATCTCTCGTTTTCACCGCGTCATAGCCGCTCCGCCAAAAGAGGTGCATCGCCTTTTCGAGCGCGTCGGCTTCGTCGTATTTCTTTTTTCGCCCCATGTCCTATGCAGGCGCGGGTGGGGCAATCTGCTCGCGGTTTTTCCCTGACGCGTATTGGGTCACGTCGATAACGTCAAACACCAAGCAGATAGCGGCTAGAACACTGGCGGTGACCAGCCATATGAAATAACTTTGAGACGCGACTGGCATGGAAAGATCTCTAAAAATCAGAAACAGAGGTATCAACCACGGCAAGTGTCCGACCCCCATCAACT
>JBNMMV010000304.1:0-5297 GCA_051270205.1 Limisphaerales bacterium | reverse complement strand
TTGAGCGACCGAGGTGGCATCCGCATGGCTCAGCAGAATGACCTGAGTGGCGTCACTGGTCGTTGCGGGCTGATCTAGTTTGTCGACGATTTTCAAGACCTCTGCGATGGGTCGAGGTTTGCCGCGTAGTACCAGCGAGTTGTTTCGTTCATTGGCAATGATCTGGACGCGCTGCGGGCCCTTGGCGTTGCGGCCAATTTGATCGGGTGCAATTTTTTCCAAAATGGCGACGACGCTGCCTACCCAAGCTTCCTTGAGTTGCAACATTAAGACTTCTTCTTCATCTGAAACATCGATGTTCGCGATGATTTTTTTAAGTCGAATGATGTTGTCCGCGTGATCACTAATGATGACAACATTGGGCTGAGCGACGGAGGCGATGTGTCCGTATTGCGGAATCAAGGGACGGAGAATTTTGACCAGTTCTGCGCTATCAACATTTTGTGCTGCGATGACGCGCGTAACTAATTCTTCGGGTGCTACCTCGGTCAGTTTGCCTGGTGTACCGGGTGTTTGTTTACCTGTTGCGTTCTGTTGAATTCGTACGACATCACCAGAAGGCACTGCGGTGAAGTTGTGTAATCGCAGGACACTAAGGAAGAGGGCGTAGACACCATCTTTGTCCATTGGTGTCTCGGAGATCACCGTGACGCTGCCTTTGAGGCGGGGGTCGATGACAAAGGTTTTGCCTGTGATGTCTGCGACCTGTGCTACGAACTCGTGAATGTCAGCGCCCTTCGCGGTCATTCTGTACGTTTGTTCTTGAGGCAAAGCGGGACTTACCACGAATACAGCTAGAACGAAGACAAGAGACAGTTGTTTAATTCTTTTCATAACACTAATTCTAACGCTAGTTGGGTATGCGGGCTGTAACAAAAAATCTACGTGATCCGCGTTGGACCTCGATGCGGGCGGTGCCTTGGGCACGGACGTTGTCGAGCTGCATTTGATCTTCTTGTAGATTACCTACCGCTTGACCATTAATCGATAGAATTACGTCGCCAGATTGCAGACCTGTCTGTTGCAGGTAGGCGCTGGGAACAGAGCTGCCAATTTTGTAGCCGCCTTCATCTGAGGTTTCGATACCAAGGGAGCCGAGGGTACCTTCGGCATCCTCGCTGAATTGTTGTGTAAATTCTTCAAGCGTTGCTGGCGTGTCGCTACTAATGTTGGCACCAGTGCTACTCGTGCTGCGGTCGGAGATTCGAGGGTTATCGTTGGGTTCTGGCGAGTCTTCGTCAAACACTTCGTCTTCGTCAAACACTTCGGTATTGAAGGTCCCGGAAGCACGAGTCTTCGGAAACGGTAGAGATTCCTTGGTGCCATTTGTGCGCAAATAGATTTGATCGTGGGCAACTTCGAGTAATTTGGCATTGCCCGGCAGCGAGTCGCCAATGCGATACATTTGTCCTGGCTTACCGCGCTGGGCAACGATCGCGGTTGAACGCTCGGGTTCGTCAGAAACGAAGACGCTCTGTAGCTCCAGAGGTAAGCGGGTAGTGACCGATTTTTCACCGGTTTGCGCCAGGGGCGCTTCAGCACCGGCTTCACCGAAAATGTGTTTGGCTAGAAGTTGATTAATGTTGGCCGGGGTACGAGATTGTTGGCTAGTCGGTTTCGTTGTGAGATCAGCAGATGGGAGGCTTACGGGTGTTTCAAAAAATACCCAGACTGTCATAGCCAGCGTATACGCAATGCCTGCGATTAAAAGCCATCGTACTGGCTCAACCCCTTTTTCTATCAATGTTCCTAGCACTGCTGCCCCTTCAAACGTCCGCTGGCCTGCGGCAGATACGTATTAGACCCTTAAAAACTCAATATTACGCGCTCTTAGTCGCTTTTTCTGTGACTTATTTAGGCAGTCAAAAAGAACATTCATGAAATAGTCCTAAGTGATTGAAATTAAATGAGTTGTTCTTCGACTTCAAGCACCACTGTGTGGTCCGGGTCAGTTCCGGGCCAGGGCCTCCGGAGCATTACAGTAAAGCCCTTGGTGAGCCCGATCTTTATGAACCCAGGCAGGCCAGGCGAAAAGATCATCAGTGGTGTGCTTTGGCCTTGTTCTTTGACAACACCTCGAACCTCACCATCGATGGTTTCAAAAGTCGCATCCATGGGCGGTAGCGTTTGTTCGTAGAGAATGCCTGACAGTCCGAAACGCACGAGACCACCACTCCAGTGGACTTGGCCATCAACCTCTTGCAATTGTTTGGCGCTGGAATCTAGCCTTGCCGCGAACTGATCGACGAGGAAATCCCCTTCCAGGTAGATGTCATAAGGATCAAGCCATTCATTAATCGACTGAGCATCAACTGAACCAGTTGCGGTAAAGGAGGGTTGTCCGTCCCAACTTGCTTGGCCACCGATCTGTGACAAAGTTTGGTCGAGTTGCCAGTCTGCATGGACCTCGGCCATAAACAATCGAGTCGGAGATGCCGACCAACGTAGAATGCCCAAGCTGCGTCCCTGGACCACCAACTCCGCTTGGCCTTGCCAAACTGTGCCGCGTGAATTGACCAGCGTTACCGGGCCCTGCTCGTTTAAAGGTCCGATGATCAAACCAGCAGGTGCCATGGCAATGCCAAGCCCAATAAAAAAGATGATGCCGATCAAAATGTAGCGGGCCATATTAACTCAGTACTATTTCTAGGATTTGGCGGTAGATTTCGCTCAGTGGCCCGAGTTCATCTATAGGCGTGCATTCGTCAATTTTGTGGATCGTTGCGTTGCGGGGACCTAGCTCAACGACGTCAACTCGATGCTCGCCATCCCACGGTGCAATAAATCGACCGTCAGATGTACCACCGCCAGTCGAGAGTTGTGTGCCGTGACCTGTGACGTTTGAGATTGCCGTGTTGATGGAATCGGTGAGATGGCCACTCGGCGTTAAAAATGGATTGCCGGACAAAACCCAGTTGCATTCGTATTCGAGTGCCCACCTGACAAACGTCGCTTCAACCTCTTTTATCAGTTGAGAAGACGTGTAATTGGTGTTGAAACGAAAATTCAACGACAGCTCAAGTTCGCCGGGGACGACATTGGTCGCACCTGTACCAGCATTGATGTTGGATATTTGAAGACTTGTGGGTGGGAAATAGCTGTTGCCATCATCCCATGTTCGTTGGGTTAACTCGGCGAGCATTGGTGCCGCTAGGTGAATGGGGTTTCTGACCTGGTCAGGGTATGCGACATGGCCTTGAACGCCAATGATGCGTACTTGTCCATTTAGAGAACCACGCCTGCCGTTGCGAACTACATCTCCAAGTCGGGATCCAGAACTGGGTTCTCCAACGACACAGTAGTCGGGTCGTATTTTTCTTTTAGCGAGTTGCTTAATGACAAACTTAGTACCTTCGGTTGCAACCCCTTCTTCATCACTGGTGATGAGTAGGCTGATCGTCCCCGCCGTTGGTTCGGCATTTTCCAGAGCCACGATCATAGCCGCAAGGCTAGATTTCATGTCAGCGGCACCGCGACCGAACAGCCATCCTTCCCGCACCACCGGCTCAAAAGGGTCACTGGACCATTGTGCCAGGGGTCCTGTCGGAACGACGTCTGTGTGACCGGCGAAGACAAGGTGAGGCCCGTCGCCGGTCGTGCGGCTAGCCCAAAGATTGCGTACCTGACCTGAATTGATGAACTCAACGTCGAAGCCCAGCGGTTTTAGTCGTGCACTCAAAATATCCTGGCAACCTGCGTCGTCTGGCGTTATCGATCTCGCACCGATCAATTCTTTAGTGAGGTCGAGTACGGCTTGGCCGGTTGCATCCAATGTCATTGTTAATTAGTTGTGCGCATGCAGGCTTTCGTTTAGTTCGATTGCGCGTCGGTTGGTACGACAAGTGACCTTGCCAGTCTGACTATCGCGGATAAACAACATGTCAGAATTACCTGCCAGTTCACGCGCTTTCGCTTTACGCACTTCGTCGCCATGTTCATCTACGATGCTTACAACAGTGCCAGCAGTTATGTATAACCCAGCTTCGATCGTGCACCTGTCGCCAAGTGGTATGCCGGTGCCGGCGTTGGCGCCGACTAAACAGTGTTTACCGATTGACACTATAATTTTACCGCCACCGGCAAGCGTTCCCTGGGTGCTCGCGCTGCCGCCTAAATCGGTACCTTCGCCGATGGTCACACCTTGAGAAATTCGACCCTCAACCATATTAGGTCCCATAGCACCGGCATTAAAATTGACGAAGCCTTCGTGCATGACCGTGGTGCCTTCACCTAGATAGGCGCCCAACCGTATGCGACTCGCATCGGCAATGCGCACCCCACTGGGCATGACGTAGTTGACCATTTTTGGAAACTTGTCAACGCTCATCACTTCAAGATGTTCGCCCTTAAGCCGCGCTTTAATGAGTGCTTCAGTCAATTCACTGAGGTCGCAGGCACCTTTGTTAGTCCAGGCGAGGTTTGGTAGGTGGGCGAATATGCCATCAAGATTTAGGCTGTTGGGTAGCGTCAGTCGGTGCGACAACAGGTGCAGTTTGAGGTAAGCCTCGGGTGTTGAATTGATCGGACCATCAGTGTCTAATTTTACGATAGTGAGCGGCCTATCCATTTCTAACAGGGCAGGATGCACCACCTCGGTGTCCGAATCTGAGTTCAGTTGTGCGGCAAGTTCCGGTTCGATAACGCCGGTACCCAGATCGAGATTGCGAAGCTTCTCAGCAACATCTTCGCTTGGATGCAAAATAGGGGTCGGAAAAAGACAATCCAAAGGCTCGCCTTGGGCGTTTAACTGCGCAACACCGACGCCGCAGGCAAAAATACTGGACATGTTTCAACTCGCTCACAACAACAGGAGCGCAATTTAAACATAACCCCCCATTAGAGTGCTAATACGACGAGTGTTATTGTCGAAGGAGGTTGACGATTCGCTCTGCGGCTTCTATACATTGGTCAAGTGGCGAAACCCACGCAACGCGTATGTGATTGGCGCCGGGATTGTGTCCATTTACTTCTCTGCCGAGAAATTGGCCAGGCACCACGGTTACGTTTTGCTCAGCAAGCAATTGGCGGCAGAACTCTCGATCATCAACCGGGGTTGGTACCCAATGGTAAAAACCTCCATCGGGTTTGTTGAGGGGCAATACCGGACTCAATATTTCCTCCACGGCCGTGAACTTCGCCCGGTAAAGCGATCGGTTCTCGACAACGTGTTTCTCGTCTTGCCAAGCCAACTGTGAAGCAGTCTGGTGATGAGCGCTCATGGCACAGCCATGATAGGTGCGGTACTGCAAAAAGGTTGCCATAAGAGCAGCATCACCGGCGACGAAACCACTTCGCAA
>JBNMMV010000303.1:0-5305 GCA_051270205.1 Limisphaerales bacterium | reverse complement strand
TTTAAGCGAACGCTTTCATAAGGGGTTTAAACATCGGGGTAACATTCCGCCACTGCTGCGCGGCGGCGGTGTTTTCGGCAATGGCACGTTTATCAACAACAATGCCTTAGGACCCTATATTGGTTTCGCCGAGGGCACGCTGTTAACCGATCGCAGCGATCGTCGGCGCGAGGACCTTGAACCGATACCACGTTACCCAGATCTGGATGATGAAACCGAGTGGGGCAACAGTTACTTGAGTCAGGACGCGGACTGGGTAAGCTTTGAGGCAGTTGTGACTACCTTGCCAGATCAGACCGCCATCGCCCCAGGTTATCTCATTGGAGAACAGCTGAAAGATGGACGTCGAAGCTTCCACTACAAGATGGACGCGCCCATGCAGAACCTCTATGCAATATTGTCAGCGCGCTACGTAGAAAAAACCGAGCAGTACAACGGCACCACATTGTCAATTTTTTACCACCCCGATCACTACTGGAACGTGGACCGGATGCTAGATAGCCTGAAAAAATCCCTCAGCTATTTCTCAGAGAATTTCAGCCCCTACCAGTACCGGCAAATGCGCGTACTCGAGTTTCCAGCCTATAGCAATTTCGCCCAGTCATTTCCCAACACGGTACCTTGGTCTGAGGGTCTGGGCTTTATCGCGGATGTCAGTGATCCAGAAGATATCGATTACGTTTTTTATGTCGCCGCCCACGAAGTTGCGCACCAGTGGTGGGGACACCAAGTTTCCTCTGCTAAAGTTCAGGGCCAGACCACCCTGGTAGAAACCCTAGCCCAGTATTCAGCCCTGATGGTTATGGAACACGAGTACGGCGCCCACATGATGCGCAAGTTTCTCAAGTATGAACTGGACCGCTACCTGGCGGGTCGTGGTGGTGAAGCCATTGAAGAAATGCCCCTGTACCGGGTGGAAAACCAACAATACATCCACTACCGCAAGGGTTCTGTGGTGATGTATGCACTCAAGGACTACCTGGGTGAAGAAGCAATCAATCGGGCTTTGTCGCGCCTCGTAGAACAGGCCGCGTATCGCTATGACCCATACCCTACCTCACGCGACCTGCTCAAGAACCTGCGCCAGGAAGCGACTACCCCAGCCCAACAGGCACTGATAACAGACCTGTTCGAGAAGATCACCATCTGGGACCTGAAGATGGACGACGCCGAGGTGACAGAGCGCGAGGATGGGCGCTTCGACGTCGCGCTGACGCTGCAGGCGCTGAAGTTTGAAGCCGACGGTGAAGGCGCGCAGGCAGAAGTGCCGCTGGATATGCCCATCGATATCGGCATTTTCAGCAGTAACCCGGACAAGGTATTCAAGGGTGACGAGCACGTGTTGCTGTTGGAAAAGCACCGCATCCAGAGCGGTACTAACAAACTCAGCTTCATTGTCGATGAAGCGCCCAGTCATGCGGGAATTGACCCTTATAACAAACTGATTGACCGCAACAGTGATGACAATATTGACGGTATTGGGGACTGAGGTGGATTTCCGATGCTAAGATCGGGTGACGGGTTCTAGGCCAGGCAAGCAGAAAGAAACATAGTCAGATGGCGATCATGCAAACTACACTTAATATCCAGGATATTGTTAACGTCGAGCGTTATCACATCGGCAACTCTCATGCGGCGGAACGACAATCGTTGGTCGAAGGGTTCAGAAAGGATCTCTGGGACAATAACTACTGCGTGTTGTCGGATTTCGTTAGACCTGCCGCATTAACTGCCATGGCTGATGAAGCCAAAGGCCTGCAGGAAAAGGGATATCACAACAACGCGTTACGAAACTGTTATCTGCATCGTCAGCAGGATGCCAGTTTTCCGCACGACCATGCCCGCAACCTTCAAGATCGATCCAGCACGCGGATGATTGCCTTCGACCAGATTGCGACTGAGTCGCCTCTGAAGAGGTTTTACACCGATGATGGTGTTCGGTCCTTCATTGCTGATGTAGTTGGCGAAGGCGAGCTTTTTGGCAACGAAGACCCTTACCAACCTGCAAATTACGTCTGTTATGAGGACGGAGATGAGTCGTCCTGGCATTTCGACGCCGATAACTCTTTCACCATGACGTTGATGATTCAGCCAGCGGATCTGGGCGGCAACTTCGAGATGTCACCGAATACCAGAACGGACGGCGATCAGCAGTATGACAAGGTAGCCGACGTATTGAACGCCAGCAACGGAAACGAAGTTATATCGGTCGGCCGTGAAGCTGGGGCCGTGTGCCTGTTCAGAGGCTGCAATTCCCTACACCGAGTGACACCGGTCTCGGGCGATGTGTTGCGAATCATGGGGGTATTTGTTTACGAAACTAGCCCAGGTGTTCGAGGCGATGCCGAAGTCAACGCCACTATATATGGGCCAAGGGTTGCCCAGAATGGCAACGCGGAAACATGAGTTTACTGTTTGGCCCGGTGGTGCAGCAGGGTTACGTGGTCCCAGAGGTTGAGAGTGCTATGCAGCATTTAGCATTCTGGGTGGACGATATTGATGAAAAACTTGCGCAGCTAGATGACAAAGGGGTGAAGTACAAGGTTTGGCAGCGGTATGGTGCACCGCCATCGTATCAAGCGCATGCGTATCTGGATCTGGTGGATAATCCGGGTGTGATGATTCAGCTGATGGCGCGCAGTGAATTTTACGACATGATGTTTGGTTTGCTGGAGGACGCCGCCAGCGACTGGGATGGCGAAAGTGCGCCCATCAGAAATTTAGATCCTGCGTCTGGCACGTTGGTCGAACGCGTCTAACTGGGTCAACCATAAGGGCCGCGCATAGATTGGAACAACAGGCTCGTAGCGGTCTGAGTCTACGTGAGCTGGGCAAGCGCGCCGGTACGTCACATGCAACTTTACATGCCTACATCAAAGGCCTAAAAAGCCCCTCCATGCGTACCCTAAGCAGAATATTAAACGCCTGTGATTTCGCCTTAGATTTTTCTCTACGTCGTCGTATACGCCAAAATCATGGCCTGGCGCGAGGTGATGAACTGGTCGAAGTTTTGAAGCTTGCGGCCAGTTCCCAACCCGGTTCTCAGATAAGTCTAAAAAAAGTCGCAAGTTACCCATATTCCCACAGGGCTAACCACTTTGAATTAGACACTTGGACCTAGTCGAAAAAATTGTCGAACTTCACAGTTGCCTTACAAAGGCAGATATCCCCCACGCCTTTGGCGGAGCATTGGCGCTCGCTTGGTGCACGGCAAGCGCTAGAGGCACCTTAGATATCGCTATCAATGTTTTGGCAAGTGGCAATGACATTCACATTCACCGAGTACTCGATGCGTTACCGGATGATGTCTCGTGGGACAAAGCAGACGTCAAACGGTTGCAAAACGACCTACAACATCGACTCTGGTGGCAACACACACCGCTGGATATATTTTTCAATAGCACCGACTACCACGATGCATTGGAGACCCGGGTACGTTGGGAATCGTTTGCTGGCGAAGAAGTTCCCTTTTTAAGCTGTGTCGACCTGGCGGTGTTCAAAGTATTCTTCGATCGAACCAAAGACTGGGCTGACCTTGAGGCTATGCGAGATGCAGATACTTTGGACCTGGATTTTGTCGCTGGCGTGGTCAGTCATTATTTAGGTGCTGACGATCATCGACTGAAACGGTTGCTGTCTTTATATCAAACCGAATAGCAGTTCTGTGCTATTCGAAATATAGCCAGGCGTATTTGTCGACAGTCGTTTCTAACTTGGTGGTAAGTCAGTACTATCTGCGTATGGCACGGTCATTGTTAAATCGTTATCAGATCTCATCCATTTTTGGGACGCTTTTTCTGTGCTCGCTGTTTGTGTTCACCGAAACCCTTGTATTGGATCACATCCATCATCACGACCTGGGAGCTGACGCAACCTGCGTAGTCTGTTCTAACATTGATACTCCGAGTTCTACGATCTCGTGTGCCAACACGGGCGTTGTCGAGATCTGTAGTGACTATTTTTTTGCGACTGATAACGAAGCTCAATTTTCCCTCCCCCCCGTCCACTTCTACCGCACACGAGCACCTCCCTTAACCTAACGCGCTAATTTTAATTGTGCATTCATTGCGGTGAATGTGCTGTCTATCGCCGTTAGGAGAAAAAAGTGAATTTTGTTACAACTATGTTGTGCATGGCTGCAGTGGTTGTGAGTACGACTGTTACCGCTGAGACGCCAACGATTGAAGAGATAGTGGTCACTGCACATCCGTTATCTGGCGAAGGCCTATCACAAGCAGCAGATGTTCTCGTAGGTGATGAGCTTGATCGTAAGCGCTCGTCCAACATCGGGGCCACGCTCGCCAAACAACCAGGTATTCATTCTGCGCAGTTTGGAAAAGCCGTAGGCCGGCCCATTATTCATGGACTTGGCGGTCCGCGAGTGAAGATTATGGAGGACCGTATCGACACGCTAGACGTGTCTGTTAGCAGTGGCGATCATGCCGTTGCGGTCGAACCGTTTATTGCCGAACGAATTGAGGTTCTGAAAGGTGCAAGCACCTTACTCTACGGATCAGGTGCCATCGGTGGTGTGGTAGACGTTCATACCGGAAGAATACCCCACGAGGTTCCCGACAAATTCACTGGGGGAATAGATGCTAGGTACGACAACAACACCAACGGCAACACGACTACCATGAAACTCAATGGAGGGTCTGGAAGGTTCGCTTGGCACGTCGATGGCACTATCAAAGACGGCGATGACTACAGAATACCTGGGTCGACGTTGTCTGCTCGCCAGCAGGCGCTAGAAGGAGAGGCGGGGGCACGCGGAGAGCTGCCTGGAAGTATGTTTGACAGCAAATCCAGCGCAGTCGGTGCTTCCGTAATCGAGCAATGGGGTTTCCTAGGCTTTGCGGCGGGAAGGACCGAATCCGAGTACGGCTTGCCTGGAGACCCTGATGGGATTCCGGTACTAAACCTAGTTCAGCAACGCCGTGACTTTGAACTTGGAATACGAGAACCCTTTTTAGGCTTCCATAGCTTTAACTTCCGAGCCGGTAGCGTTGACTATCAGCACAAAGAGATTGAGCCCTCTGGTGAGGTGGCAACGACTTTCGAAAACGATGCATGGGAAGCGCGCGCTGAACTTGTTTACGAAAGTGGTCTGCATAGCGGTACGATTGGTGTGCAACATACAGAAAGAGAATTCTCTGCAATTGGCGAAGAGTCATTTATTCCCCCTGTCGATACCACCGACACGGGCGTGTTCTGGGTTGGTCAGCGTTCGTATGACGCTTTTGACCTGGAGCTAGGGCTGCGTATCGGGCGTGTTGAACACAATCCAAGTCTCGCGAATAGCGAG
>JBNMMV010000302.1:0-5320 GCA_051270205.1 Limisphaerales bacterium | reverse complement strand
GGTCTTTCTCTTGGGCTCCATGTTCGTCGTCACTATTCTCCATACTTTTCGCAATCTATCTGGTCTCGTACTTGAACTTGCTGAAGCGCAAACAGCTTTCGTCGGCGAGGACTTGGAATTTCATGTTCGGGTTACCAGACCAAAGGGTAAAGGGCGTGAAGGACTCCAGGTTGGCTGGCCAGAAGGCTACAAACAATGGGTCGAAATATTTGAGGACCAAGCGGCAGTGGTTCGACTTTATGTAAAGGCTGAGCGACGCGGTTGGTTACGGCCAGGTCGTATGCTCGTCGAAACCTACTACCCTCTGGGTTTACTGCGCGCGTGGACATGGGTAGACATACAGGCCAAAGGCCTTGTCTACCCGAAACCAATCTTTAGCGATAAAAGGCATACGGAAGCCTCTCGTCACCGAGACGAAGGCGAACTACTCGACCCGCTAGGCAGCGACGACTTCGTCGATATTCGAGCGTATGCGCCGGGGGATCCAGTTAAGAATATTATTTGGCGTTCGTTTGCTCGGTCCGAGGATCTAGTTGTTAAGCGTTACGCCAGCTACATAGAACCCAGGATGTGGTTTGACTTCGAAGACCTGAACGGCAATGTCGAAGAACGGCTGAGTATGCTTACTGGGTTTGCGCTTAGTGCAACGCGCCTAGAACGAGAATTTGGTCTGCGTTTACCGACCGTTGAAATTTCACCTAGCGTCGGTCAAATCCATTTGGAACACGTGCTCAGAGAGCTAGCATTATATGGCTCGTCAGAACGCTAAAACTGCCAAAGCACCCAAAGTAGGAATCGCACAGCAGATTCCTCGGAACTCGCTTGCCCTGCTGATAGTCGCCCAGTTTGCAGTGATAGTACCTTTGTCGGCGAGCATCTCACTGTGGATTGTCGGTGTGTGCGTGTTTTGCGGCTACTGGCGGACACAGGTATACCGCGGGCGATGGGGTTTTCCACAACCGTGGGTTAAATTTTTATTGGTCTGCGCTGCGTTCTTAGGTATTGCCCTGAGTGGCTACCGAACGTTCACACTTGAAGCTGCGGCATCCTTACTGGTTCTAGCATTTGCTCTCAAACTCGTCGAGATGAAAAGTCGTCGTGATGCCTATCTGGTCATTTACCTCTGCTATTTCCTGGTCGCCACGGCGTTTCTTTTTAGTCAAACCATGACCGTTGCCGCTTACCAGGTATTGGCGTTGATAGTAGTCACCAGCGCGCTCGTCGGTTTAAACCAAATGCAGTTCAGGATACGACCATTGGCATCAATCTGGACAGCCACGGGCTTGGTGGCCCAGGCTTTGCCTTTGACCTTAGTGTTGTTTCTTCTGTTTCCCCGAATTGGGCCGCTATGGTCCATACCGATGCCAAGCTCGGCGACTACAGGACTGAGCGACCGATTGACGCCCGGAGACATTGCCAACTTGTCACGCTCAGACGAACTGGCTTTCAGAGTTGTGTTTGAGGACCAAGTTCCCACCCAAAGGGATTTGTATTGGCGAGGTTTGGTTTATTCCGAATTTTCTTACGGCACGTGGTCTGTTGCCGAACCGCTGCAAAATAGTGAGATTCTCGACTCCCCAAACCCAGGCCTGTCGTACGAAGTGTTTCTAGAACCGACGCAAAGTCGTTGGCTTTATGCATTAGATACTCCGATAAAATATCCTTCGCGTAGTGACATGCTCGGCGATTATCGTTTGCAACATCGCCAACCTGTTTTATCAGTTTTACGTTACAGGCTAACGAGCGACCCTCAGTTTGTCATGGACCCGTTCCTGAGCGACGATCTGAAGGTGCGGGAAACCAGCCTGCCTGCAACAGACAACCCGAGAATTCGTGCTTACGCATCTGCTTTGCTAGAGAAAGCGGGATCCACTGAAGCAATGATCGAAGTCATGCTCAGTGAAATACGCGCAAGCGAATATCGCTACACCTTAAGTCCGCCCAGACTGGATCGAGTGGGGAGCATCGATGAATTTTGGTTTGATCATAAAGCAGGTTTTTGTACCCACTACGCAGGTGCCATGGTGTTCGCCTTGAGATCGGTCGGAATTCCCGCTCGAATGGTCGGTGGATATCAAGGCGGTGAGGTTAATCCAGTTACTGGTCACCTAGTGGTCAGGCAGTATCAAGCCCATTCCTGGGTTGAGGTTTGGTTACCGGAAAAAGGTTGGACTCGGTACGACCCGACAGCTGCAGTGGCGCCAGAACGTATAGAAAGCGGTTTAAACGCCGCGCTATCGCAACAAGATCGAGATACTTTATCGTTGTTTTCTGCAACCCGTATGGCCAGCGATGGTGTCATTAGCGATCTGCTAGATTTTGCCGATTCGTTAGAATATCAATGGAACCTGTGGGTTGTTGGATACGATGCCACGACTCAATCTTCAGTGCTCAAAGACCTGCTGGGTAGCATTACACCCTTGCGCGTGGGCATAGCGATCGTCGCCGGTGGAGGAGTGAGCTTGTTGCTTGTGAGTATTAGCTTGTTTTGGCGACGAGGAACCAAGCGCCGCCATCCAATGGAGAAGCTTATCGCGGGGTTTTGCCGACGTATGACGAAAGTGGGGTATCCGCGAGGTGCTGCTGAGACACCACAGGGCTATGTTTTGCGCTTGAGTCAGGTAGTTGGCCTCAAAGGAGATGCTTTGGCATTTCGTATCCAGGACGCTTTGTACAACCCAGATCTCAACGCGACCCAACTGCAGTTACAATCAATCCGCCAAGACCTTAGAAAATTGCAATTTAAACTTGCCATCA
The DNA here is from genome assembly GCA_051270205.1 of Limisphaerales bacterium. GTDB lineage: Bacteria > Pseudomonadota > Gammaproteobacteria > Pseudomonadales > Azotimanducaceae > UBA4421. The sequence goes on along the minus strand of JBNMMV010000302.1, from coordinate 2,563 downwards.
AAGGGGTACGAGTCGCATCCTAGGTTAACTTTAGAGAAACTTAATCCGAGCGCCTTGGCACGAACAAAAACAACTCCATGTGTGGGTATTTGCTCCACGACCTACGGCGATTTGGTGTGTCGCGGATGTAAACGCTTCGCCCATGAAATCGTTTCATGGAACGGCTATGACGCTGAACAAAAGGACCGAGTTTGGGCGCGACTGAACACGCTACGTGCACAAGTTTTATTTCAGACCATCCACGTTGCTGATGAAGTTACTTTCCACGCCTACGTAGAAGAAAACACCTTAGCCGAGACTGGCTTGCCGGAAGATGCAGGTTTCGTATATCAAATATTGGCTCGCCTAGTTGCCCGAGGTGACGCCCTAAGTAAAGCCGGTCTTGAGCGCCTCAATATAGAAAGAGATATAGAAAGAGATGAGACAGCCGATGACGCGGCACTGGCTACGATGAAATCCATAGATTCAGAAATATTCAATCGCTCTAATGCACACTATGAAAGAAATTTCCGGGTGACTTCATGAGCCGACCGGACAAGCAGCCGGTGCTGGAATTTTTGACAGCCGATACGCCAGAAGCTTGGCTTGCTCGTGCGCCTTACGAGCTGTCCTTACTACTCATCGACCACGCTAATTGTGAAAAGAAGGCCGCGAGCACCGCGCTTGGTTTGATGTATCGCTATGTCGGACACAGTGACCTGTTGCGCCAAATGTCACGACTTGCGCGAGAAGAGTTGAGGCACTTTGAACAAGTGCTTGATGTTATGGCAGAGCTAGAGATCACCTACGAACACATAGGTTCTGCCCGCTACGCCCAAGAACTACACAAGCTGGTACGCAAAGAGGAACCCTACAGACTGGTTGATCAGTTGATTCTAGGCGCAGTCGTAGAGGCACGCTCATGTGAGCGATTTATTCGTTTGGTTGAGATCCTACCCGCACCCGTTGCCGAGCTTTATCGCGCCTTGGTGGATTCGGAAGCTCGACACTTTCAAGACTATTTGAGACTCGCCGAGAAGCAACAAGTTTCTGACTGGGAAGACCGAATCGCCGACTTTCTAGCCAAAGACGCCGAGCTTATTACCTCGCCTGATACGCAATTCAGGTTCCATAGCGGCGTGCCAGGCTAAAACACTCAAGGGTCACTTCATCGTCATGTTGTCGGCATAGCCAACCAACATGATCCCAAGCACCTAACACATAGCGTGTTGGGTCTTGGTGCTTTCCCGGACGGTGGGTATGGCCATGAATCAATTTCTTTGCACTATATTTAGCCGATTCAGAGGATACCTCAGCCAAATTCACATCCATTATATTGGCCGCCTTGTTAGAGTTTGCGGCAGCACTTTGTGCACGAAGCATTTCGCCGAACGATTTACGCTCGTCGAGCGTCTTTCCTAAAATGTCCTCTTGCCAGGCGCTAGATCGAAACCATGCGCGCATGGACTGATACTCAGCATCGTCAGTGCAATAGCGGTCGCCATGGGTTACTAGGGTTCCGTCTGCAAGCAATGTAGGGTCAGAAATAACTTGAACGCCGGACCGCGAAGCAAAATCATCACCCAGTAAAAAATCGCGATTTCCATGCATGACGAAAAGAGCACATTCTTTGACTGAGGCTAAAGTGTCAATCACTGCACTCGCACAGGCAGAGTCATCATCATCTCCGACCCACATCTCGACCAAATCTCCCAGGATAAAAATCTCATCATTGCGGCAAGCTTCCACCTCAAGACATTCTTGAAATCGTAAAAATGCCGGTGAGATCGGGTCTTGTAGATGCAGGTCCGAGATGAAAATACGGCGCAATGTCAGTCTTCCAAGCCTTGATTTATTTTGGCAGCTTGCAGCGTGTTTTTTAACAAAGCGACCCGCGTCATAGGACCGACGCCACCCGGAACAGGTGTAATCCAGGAGGCAATTTCTTTTACTTCATCAAATTGTACATCGCCAAAAAGTTTGTTGTTTTCGCCGCGTGTGATACCCACGTCAATGACAATAGCCCCTGGCCTTATCCAATCTGCTGGGACTAGCCCAGGTTTGCCGACCGCTGAAACAACAATATCTGCGTGACGAACTTTATCTGCGATGTTGCGAGTAAATTTGTGAACGGTTGTTACCGATGCGCCTGCCAACAAAAGTTCTAAGCCCATCGGTCGTCCAACGTGGTTTGAAGCACCGATAACCGTCGCATCGAGGCCTTTACAGTCAACGCTTATGTGATCCAGCAGCATCATCACGCCTTCTGGGGTACAAGATCTAAACGCCGGTCGACGGATAGCAAGTCTGCCGATGTTGTAGGGGTGGAAGCCATCGACATCTTTCTTTGGGTCGATGCAATCAATAATTCGATATTCGTCGATGTGTGCGGGTAGGGGGGTTTGGACCAAAATGCCATCAATGGCTGGATCAGCGTTCAGCGCTTTTATTCGGTCTTCCAAATCTTGTTGTGTAACGTTGGCGCTTACATGCTGCACAAGTGAGTGGAACCCGACCTCATCACAATCCCTTCGCTTACCTTTCACATAAACTTCTGAACCAGGATCGTTGCCTACCAAAATTA
>JBNMMV010000301.1:0-5350 GCA_051270205.1 Limisphaerales bacterium | reverse complement strand
TAAATTACAAGTTCGATTCCCGCCACCTCCACCAACACAAGGTTCTAATAGAGCCTAAACTAACCCGATAAGGCATTTAAAACAATGATTTATCGGGTTTTTTATTGCCTATAATGTCCTACGGGATTTCGTAACATCTTGGATTTATAGTAACACTGGTAGTAACATCGCCTCAGTATTACTACATTCGGTGTTACTAAAAATGCCTAGAGCAACCAAACCACTGACCAACACAGAAGTTCGCCAAGCAAAGCCAAAAGAGAAAGAGTACAACCTTGCAGACGGGGACGGCTTGGCGCTTCGGGTTAAACCCAAGGGTTCGAAACTTTGGGTATTCAATTACTACCGCCCGTACACACAAAAACGAACTTTCATCAGTTTCGGTTCTTACCCTTCGGTATCTCTTGCCCATGCAAGAAATCGCCGCACAGACGCCAAAGCGCTACTGGCAAACAGCATCGACCCCAAAGAACACCGCGATGAGGAAAATCGCGCAGAACTGACGGCGCATAGCAACACGCTAAAACACATTGCAGCGCAGTGGTTAGAAGTTAAAAAAGCGACGATTACGCCTGATCATGCAACCGACACTTGGCGTTCCCTAGAACTGCACATATTCCCAAATTTGGGCGCTGTACCCATTCACAAAATAACTGCCATCAAAACCATCGACACGCTTAAGCCTGTTACAGCCAAAGGCAGCCTCGAAACGGTTAAGCGCCTTTGCCAGCGTTTGAACGAAATTATGGTGTACGCGGTGAATACCGGCATTGTTGAGCACAACCCGCTAACGGGCATCAGACAAGCCTTTCAAAAACCAGCCAAGCGAAACTTACCCACGCTAAAGCCGGACGAATTACCGGAATTACTGCAAGCCTTGAGCACAGCAAGCATCAAATACACCACCCGCTGCCTGATCGAATGGCAACTGCACACCATGGTTAGACCGAGCGAAGCCGCTGGTACACGATGGGATGAAATAGATTTAGACGCCGGAACCTGGACGATTCCAGCAGAGCGCATGAAACGTAAGAAAGAGCACATCGTTCCGCTAACTGATCAATGCTTAACCTTGTTAGAGCTAATGAGGCCAATCAGCGGCAAAAGCGCCTTTGTGTTCCCCTCGGATCGCGACCCAAGAAAACACGCCAATCCAGCGACCGCGAATATGGCGCTGAAACGCATGGGTTTTGAGAAGCAACTGGTAGCCCATGGCTTGCGCTCGCTTGCCAGCACCACATTGAACGAACAAGGTTTTGATGCCGATGTCATCGAAGCAGCACTTTCGCACATTGGCAAAAACGAAGTGCGCAATGCCTACAACCGCGCTATGTACTTCGAGCGTCGCAAACCGGTTATGCAATGGTGGAGCAATCACATTGAACAAGCTGCGAGCGGCAATGTGAGCCTAGGTGGTGCCAAAGGGCTTAAAGTTGTCGGCGCTACATAGCGCTAAATGTGATCGCTGATTTCTGATCTGCCACGACGAGGCAGACGAAATCGGCCAAAGCGGACACTCAAATAGCCTAGATCGCGCTTCGCGATCGCCCCAAATCGGCCACAAACGGACGGTCACCGAATTAATAGCAGAGGTTCGAGTCAGCTAATCCTCGCTCGGCGGCAAACGACCGGAGCGGCAGCGTAAGGAGGGCACTGTAAAGTGTCACTGTTGATCGCTTGGCTAGGTGGCTGATCGCCTTGCGATACCTTCCGCCCCGACGTGTTGCCACGAACCATCGAAACCAGATCGGTTTGCATTAATGTGATTGACGAATTCTGCACTGAACGGCGTCAGTCGCATCTCCCACCATTCTGCAATAATTGGGTTCTGTAGTAGCCCATAGATTGATTGGCTTTTACCTCTCCAAGACTCCTCAGTGAGGCGTCCTTTTGAGTAAAGTTGAAAGTAGCCTTCAAAAATCATGAAAAGTTCGCCAATCATCCATCCAAATTGCGATCGTTCCGTTGCTGTAAGCGAATCCGGCTCATCGGCGGCCCGATCGTAGAGTGCCGTTAACTCGGCACTCGTGGTCATGTGAGACATCCAATCGGCACTCCGCTCTGAAAGCCCTAATTCTGATGCTGAGAGCATAGATTCAGAGTTGTGTCGAACTTGGATCGCGAGGTATCCGAGCGTCGCAATTACACCGATGGCGCCTATAATTTCGCCAATCGCGCCTAAGGCTTCCCAATTCATTCGATTACTCTCGCCGTTTAACGTCTAAGCATTTATCGTTCGTGCGTATCTCTCGCACGAGAGATGCATGTCTTCATTCACACGAATCCAGCGGATTACTGCGACCAGTCGGTTACCACCGGTAGCAGCACGGCACCATGCGTCCGTCCGATGTACCTCGACAAAGCCGACGTTCCGGGCGAGATCAGCGTCAGAGTCCTAACGGCCAGGAAGCGACATTGTCGATCGACACGGTTCCCTCTAAGGCCGTACATGTTTCTCTAATTCGGCCAATAGCTGACGCGATAGGGGACCCGGTCTCTGCTTCAACATGCTCATTGGCATGGTTCCGGTCAACAACCAAAGATTGTTGACAAGCATGTTTTCCCACAAACGCGAGTCTATCAGTCCCTTACCGTATAGCTCCAAAGCAATCTCGTGTCCAAAGAGTGCGGGCACCCACAATACTTCGAGTCGGGCGCGTTCCTCGACGGTTAATGAGTCTGGTGATTCTTCATAGCGAGAAGATAATCCAGCAAACTCTTTATCTGTCCATGCAACGACCACTTGCTCAATAGTCTGATGATAAGCCGATATTTTTGCAGCCTCAGTATTGAGTCGAATTTCCATATTGTTCTGCTGGACCTGGATCGCGACATAAATTAATGATGCGACGAGCGCGACAACCCCAATTGTTTCCGCTATAGCACTAACGGCTTCCCAGTTGAGTGCTTCCATGATGCCCCCTTGTAATTGACGGATACATCAAGGGTAGCGTACTGGGAACATCGCCTACCGCCTATTGCAGCGCACCATGAACGTCGGTTTACCGGCTTGTTAACGGACGTAGAGCTTCGCGACAACTATCGGCGAGAACGGCCACAAGCCGTCATTCACGTCATCTACGCCGTCGGATATGCTGCCCACTGGATTAACTGACGAGAGACCAGCTATGAACTGGGATGCAATTACCGGCGTAGCCGAAATCGTGGGAGCAACGGCGGTGGTCGTCTCCCTCATTTATTTGGCTTCGGAGGTCCGAGCCAACACTTGCGTGATGAAAGCCAATTCGAGCAGAGACGCTCAAATACAGTGGGCTATCGTTAACGAGGCTATCTATCAATCACCCGACCGAATGGTACTCGCCAAGGCGTTTGACCCTAGCTCGACCGTCGCAGATTTCTCAGAGGAAGAGCGGCACATCGCTTTCTTCTTTGCGAGATCAATATTGTTGCGCTTTGAATCCGAATTATTCCAGTATCAGGCGGGCTTGTTAGACTCTGAAATCTGGGCAAACCATAGAATTTGGTGCGCAGGGTTTACTCGGCTCCCCTTTTACTCGGAGTGGTGGCAAAGCGAGCGCAAGCAGCCGGTCTATACAAAATCTTTCATAGAAAGTATTGAGTCGGTGAGTGGATCGGTGACAACGCCAGAATTGCTCCGAACCTTGGCACGACCAGAAACGCAAGGAAGCACTTAACGAGGCGCTCAACGTCAATGCTCGACCGCACTTTTTCTCTTTGGCGCTGAAATAGCGAAGTTTTTTGACTAAGCCCGCATCAGCTCCCAACCCGGCTTTCGCCTCCAACGCCAAAGCAGACGCCCGGCTACGGGTCGGATATCAACCCGAACGGCCATGAAGAGACGGTCGTGCAAAAGAAAACCCGCACAACTGCGGGTTCTCTCGTCATGATCGTTTAAAGTGCGCTACTTTCTTTTCCTGCGGTAACCCAAACCTGCTAACCCAAAACCCATGAGGGCGAGGGTGGTGGGTTCGGGGATGCTGTTGCCAACTGGTCCGACATAGTCGGACCACTTCAATATTTTGAACCCGCCCGCTGGATCAAATGCGGCCGGGGAGAACTCGTTCGTCACAAGCGACTGAAGATCGGCAAGCGCACCGTTGTTTCCGGTTGCTGCTTCGATAAGCAGATCGATCGTAAATTGTTCACCGACCCCAAAGATTGTGCTGAATTTTTGCCCGATCAAATTAGCAGACAAATAATCGGTATAAGCACTGTCCGCCAGCATGTACAAGTGTCGCTTTCCGTCTCCGATGCCAGCGGTGCCGTCTAAGTACCCGAGCACGAGAGCAGACGTTGGGTCAAAGTCGATTGTGTGACTAAGGACTGTTCGGCCGCTTCCAGCTATCGTGTAGGAGTAATCGGCATTGAATACGCTATCGTTCCACTCAAAGATGATGGTGTCTAGGATGTCGTTTCCTGTAGCAGTGGGCGTGTTCAAAACCATCTGGTAGCTCACTTCGTAGCCTGTCCCTACTTGGATTACGCCGGCCGCAGCGCTATTGATTAACCCCAGTAGTAGCAGACAAGCAGAGAGGGTCAGTGCTTTTGTCATCGGCGTTCTATTGTTTTTCATTTCCACTCCAAATTAGGGCCAGCACTACGCTTTTCTGCCTGACGTTTAGGCAGCGTTTACCTGGTAAATTTTTATAGTTCCTTAATGATTATAGCAATAAGCGTGCCAACGCGCATAAGGTCTATAAATCAGCGATTTAGCGAACGACCAATTGCTGAAACGTAAAGAAGCTAAGAATATCCTAGGCTTGAGAGGGTCGTATTTGTAAAGAATCCTGACAAATCAGGCCGATTCGCAACTCGATTACTCTTCGGTTGCATGAATATTAGCTACCGCTAAAGGACCGAAATGGGTCGCCTTTACGCATTCACACGCGGCACGCGATGGTCCGGAATCAAGTTTGCGCAGACCTTCAGGGCGAAACAAACGACTGAGTAAAACCGGCCAACAGCGGTCATTACGAAAGGCAAAAGGCAAGACCTGGCACCTAAGCTCGCGCTCATAGTGACCTGCCACCAGTGCTTTCGCGCAGTTTAATGTGGCATGTCCCCTTTTTTCCCGAAATGCGCCGCTGAGCCGGCAGGTACTCGCCACTTCAGCGCAATTTTCCGGCGGTTTATCCGCTCAATTACAGTGCGGAATTCAGGACAGGCATCTAATGGTGGCGTCGAAACTGAGGAGTGACCGATGCCGACGAATATATTCTCGAAGAGTCTCTGCCCATGCTCCCTAATTCGGCAAGGAACTGACAGCTTATCGCTCAGATCGACAAGGCAGTGCGCGGAGTGGCCATACCCGCCCGCGTCGCTACTTGAATGCGACTGAAAGAATCGGTTGGTTAAATGAAATTTCGGC
>JBNMMV010000300.1:0-5351 GCA_051270205.1 Limisphaerales bacterium | reverse complement strand
GAGTCGTCGTTGTGTTCTGCGTGAATGGCTTCGCTCATGACTATTATCCTATTGGCCTAAGTTAACAACGTCTACGGGCTGGGTGACGTCACCCGCGTTATTACCCCAAGCATGCCGCTCATAGTGAACAACTGCCGCGATTTCCCGAGGGTTCAACTGGCTGCCAAAAGCTTGCATGGCACTACCTGCTACCCCATCTTTAACTAATCGTAAATGTTCAAGACGATCTCCAGCGACAACTTCACTGCCCACCAAACTAGGGAACGCTGGTGGAATACCCTGGCCATTGCCTTGGTGGCAAGAAGCGCAGTTCCTGTCATAAACAGCCTCACCTTCCGCCATGAGCTGTTCGGTGGTCATGGTCTGACGACTTAGTTCATCTACAACTTTTTGATGTTCGACCTGTTCTTGGTACCAGACGTCAAATGCATGCTCTTCCATGACTTCAACGACGATGGGCATAAAACCGTGGTCCTTGCCGCAAAGCTCGGTACATTGGCCACGATAGATACCCGGCTCGGGCACAATGGCCCACAGCTCATTGAGCATGCCCGGCACCGCATCACGCTTAATGCCAAAATCTGGGACCCACCAGGCGTGAATTACGTCTTCAGAAGTGACTAAAAAACGTACTTTGCGATTGGTCGGGATACGCAGCGGCTTGTCCACTTCTAATAGATAGAACTCACCTTTAGCGGACCGACCCTCGATTTCGTCGCGGGGAGTTGAAAGTTGCGACATATACTTGAAGGTCTGCTGATAGTCATCGTCCAGGTACTTATACTGCCACTTCCATTGATAGCCGCGGACTTCCACAGTCATATCTTCACCACCGGTGTCATACATGGCGACCAACACACTTGTTGCGGGAACGGCCATGGCAATAAGAATGAGAGTGGGGATAATCGTCCAGCCAATTTCCAAGCGTGTGCTTTCATGAAACTGCGACGCTTCATGGCCCGCCGATCGACGATGATGGACGATAGACCAGAACATCACCCCAAATACTCCGCAGCCAATGACTACGCAGATAAGGAAAATGGTCATGTGAAGGTCGTACACTTGGCGACTGATTTCTGTCACCCCAATTGGCATATTAAGTTCGTCGGCTAACGCCAAACCACTTACCAATAAGAGACTGATTGCCGCTGTGAATTTACCTAGATATTTCATCCCGTATGCTCTCGCTTTGCTCGCTTATCTCGCTGAAACTTCTTTAACCCTGCTTTTCGCATCGGCCACCCTTAGTCCTCGACCCGATCTACATCAATTGCCATTTATCAGACAATGCAGTTTCCACACAACAAAATGGCCAGACCAAGTTGGCCCCAAGTGAAACAGACATTTGTTTGTCAGTCAGACGCAGGACGCTGCACAGGCAATTCTCGCCCAGGCAACGCGGCGCAATTATAGCAACAGGTCTCCGAACGGCAACCGATTGTGCAGCTAATTATCCGGTTTGTGGGGATCAAAGATGTTTAATCGCCGCGGTGGCTCCGAATCTGGCCCTACTTTTTCGGGTTTGCCCCTTGGGACACCCCCGACTGAGGTATCCGTCAGCGCATCTGTAAACCCGCAAGCGACACACCGTCGCTGACTCTGCTCGCCCACTGGCTCGACCAGTATGCGATCTTGTTGCTGACACTTTGGACAAATCGCGCCCGCGATGAAGCGTCCTTTACTCACTATCTGAACCACTGCTTCGTTCAATTTCCTTGCGCAACTGAAGGTACACGGGTTCAGTAAGGGGGCGCTCAGAAAACCATAGCGCATAACTTTCAGCGGCTTGCTCAACCAACATTCCAAGTCCATCTACACTTTGGCGTGCACCCGCCGCCTGCGCCCATTGGCAAAATCGAGCCTGAGCGCCGTAGGAAAGATCGTAACAAAAGGTGTCTTTAACAAGCGCTACATCGACTAGCGCATCGATACCCTGACTTGCATTGTCCTCGATATTGTCCTTGATATGGGCGCTGGCAGACTGCAGACCTAGCGAGGTTGTATTAATAACAACATCAAAACCTTCCGCTCCAATCGGGTCCAAGACTGTTAGAGCCACCGGCAGGTGTGCCGCTGTCACGCGCTCGCTGGCACTTTGTCGAACTAACAACTCAGCCTTTTCGAAGGTGCGGTTGGCAATGACGATCGCCTTCACCCCTGCAATGAGTAAGGGACGCAAGATACCGCGGGTGGATCCCCCGGCGCCAAGAATAAGAACCACCTTGTTATTTAGTACACACTGCCAACGATCGGTAATGTCTCTGACCAGACCAACCCCGTCGGTGTTGTAGCCAATAACCCGACCCTTGTCACGGCGCAAAGTGTTCACAGCGCCTGCTTGTTCGGCAAACCGGTCCAGCTCATCCGCGTAGCGAAAAGCATCTTCCTTAAAAGGCACGGTTATATTCATACCGAGACCTTGGCCATTGCGTAAAAATGCATCTGCATGCTGAGAAAAACCATCTAGTTCAACCTGCACTTTTTCATAACTAAGATCGCGTTCAAATTGTTGGGCGAACGCTGTATGAATCTCCGGTGAGCGGGAATGTGTTATGGGGTTTCCGACGACCTGTAATTTGAAACTCATCGGATAACTTCGCCATTCATGTCGTAAATTGTGCTGACCTGTCCTGGGCTGGAAACTTGACCGCTGAGTACATAATCAATCTCACCTTCAAACTGCTCACGGGCGGAAAGTTCATCGACAGCGGGGGCTTCACCAGAACGGTTGGCCGAGGTAGAGACCAAGGCGCCGCCTACCTTTTTGCTTAAACATCGTGCTTGGCGATGTCCGGGTACTCGACACGCTACCGTCCCGCGCCCGCCGGTCACCCATAAAGGAAAGCGACTATTGGGTAGCACCCAGGTATGGGGCCCTGGCCAACTGGTCAAGACATCTTCTCGCAAGACGTGTGCCCGCAGTTCCGTGTCGAACACTGCCGCCTCACTCCCTATTAACAATAGGCCTTTGTCGATCGATCGCTGTTTCATTTGCAGTATCTTTAATACTGCGGCTTCACACGTCGGCGCACAGGCAAAACCCCACACACCCTCGGTGGCATGCAAAACGACGCCACCGTTTACAATCACGGCAGCAGCTTCTTTAAGTGCTACCGACATGAAGGCTACAGGTCGTTTTGAACCGATTGATTTTGTGCTGCAATTTTCTCTCGATTCGCATCACGATCAGCAACGAGTTTCTCGACAAGCCCGGGCTCGCTCAGCGACAATATTTGCGCTGCAAGGTAGCCCGCATTTTTCGCCCCAGCTTTACCCACCGCAACTGTCGCTACAGGTATACCGCCGGGCATTTGCACCGTAGAAAGCAGCGCATCAAACCCTTGCAAAGGACCCGAGTCGATGGGAACTCCGATTACCGGGCGCACAGTGTGAGCAGCAACGGCACCGGCAAGATGCGCGGCCATGCCAGCCGCACAAATGAATACACCACAGCGCCGAGCTTCTGCATCTGCAATATAACTTTGAGTTTCAGCCGGCGTACGATGAGCGCTGCTGACCCTTACCTCAAAAGTAATGCCAAGGTCCTTCAACACAGCAGTAGTTGACTTCATTACCGGCCAATCCGACTCCGAGCCCATTAATATCGCGACCCAAGACATACTCACCTCTTAATTAATACAAACGTTAGAACGCCGCAATATACCCGTCCGCATCTGCATGAACAATTCCTAGCACCTCTAAATGACCCAAGACTTGCAAGAGTTTGGATACAGGCCAGTCGCTAAGTACACAAAGTTCATCTGCACTTGCTCGATAACCGCGCAAAAACTGGAGGATATAGTGTTGGTCAGGCGTTAGCTCCGGACCTAACGTCATTGCGGGGCTTGGCGACGGCTTTATGATTGGCTCTATACCCAGCGATTGCGCAATTTCACTCGCGCAAGTCACCAGTTCTGCACCCTCACGAATCAGCCGGTGAGAACCAGCACTGACGAGGCTCGAAACAGACCCAGGCACAGCAAAGACCTCCCGGCCCTGCTCCAGTGCCAATCGAGCCGTAATAAGAGACCCAGAATGTAAACCTGCCTCAACCACAACAACCGCATTGGTTAGCCCCGAAATAAGGCGATTACGTTCAGGGAATTGATAGGGACGAGGCGGCCAGTCAGAAGGATATTCGCTGAGCATGAGGCCATTTTTGTCGATCAATTCTCGGGCCAAGCGTTGGTGCGAGCTTGGGTAGACGCGGTTCAGACCAGATCCAAGCACCGCAATGGTCGTGCCACCCACCGCCAGGGCCCCTACATGAGCCGCTCGGTCTATGCCGTAAGCTAAACCGCTGACAATAACCAAACCAAGACTCGCCAACTCAGCTGCAATTTCTTCGGCCCGTTGGCGCCCAACTTGAGTTGCACGGCGTGCGCCGACGATGGCTATGCTCGGTTGATTGAGGCTGGCAAGTAGACCGCTATAGAACAACACGATCGGGGGGTCAGGGATGTGTTCAAGTACTCGAGGGAACTGCCTGTCGAAGGCGCTAATTGCCGGTGAGTGAGAAAATTTAAGGGGCCGTTTGCGCCTTTTACCAGCGGCGTCGAGACTCAGCCTCGATTCCACTTCGCCGCCGAGCAACCGGGCCTTGGCATCAGTTTCACTGAAAAGCACCTGATTTATAGTTCGCCGTGGCCAGCATTGGAGCAGCCGCGTCAAAATGTCAGTAGCGGGTGAATTCCCAGAGGAGGTAGAGGATATATTAATAGAGCCGGGTTCTGGCATGGACGACACCCACAGAGTAGGCCAGAATTTTAAATGTCGCTCACAAAAAAGGGAGGCGATAGCCTCCCTTTTTCTTGTGCGCCAATGGCGCAGCCCGAATTATGGGTTTCGGACTTCGTCGTTAATCGACAATGGCCGATCTGACATTAAGACTATGCCGTAGGATAATTTCTCAAAAGTGCGGAAAACCATAAGTAAGCCTGCGCGCTCGCTAGGCAGTTGGATAAGCTCTTTGGCAACGCGATCACGCGCCATTGCACCTTTTTTGTAGATTGCCAAAACATTACCGACTTCCAATCCTTCACGCTCGCCTCGGTTAATGACGACAATATCGTATTGACCTACTTGGCTTACACCACCAAACACAGAAATGAGAACACCACGAATGTTAGCGCTCGGTCCTGACGGAAAAAAGCTAGCATCGACGCGGCGCTCTTCGGTTGGCAGCACACGGTCTGCAATTTGAATTTCTTCTCGAGTCGAGTTGACCAGCATAGTTGCCACGTCACCGTCTTGGGCAACAGCCCGACCTAGTCCAATATAAGTTGCTTCACGCCCTAACACTTCACGCGTCTCAGGATCTACATACAGCGGTCCCTTGCGAACAATGCTAA
>JBNMMV010000299.1:0-5356 GCA_051270205.1 Limisphaerales bacterium | reverse complement strand
CTCAAAATCAGTCAGATAGAAGGGTCTTTCCTACATAGCGAGAAATTTTCTCATGAAAAACGGTCATCCGCTTGACCGTTAGCATGGCATGAAATCTACTGGTAGGTCGTTTTCACAAGGATGTGAGGCAATACCATGGATGATATACCACCCCTTATAGACACTAAATCCCCAAAGTTAATGGACATTCTACGTGCTGACCTCCGGGCTCGGGGCTATGCGCTTACGACAGAGCGTACTTACCTACATTGGATACGGCGTTTCATCTATTTTCAGGGTTATCGCAACCCTGACAGCATGGGCAAAGCTGAAATAGAGGCGTTTTTGAATGATCTGGCAGTTCGAAAACACGTTGCGCCAGCCACTCAACGTATTGCACTAAATGCGCTGATGTATCTCTACCTCAAATATTATGGAAGAGTCCCCGAAGAGCTCACGTTCAAATTTGCCAAAGCAACGCGCCGGCTGCCGTCAGTTCTAACTCATGTGGAAGTCCAGCGAGTTCTATCTCACATGAGTGGTACGCCAAAATTAATGATTGAGCTTCTCTACGGCAGCGGGCTGCGCCTGCAAGAGTGTCTCAATCTGCGTGTAAAGGACCTAGATTTCAATATGCACACACTCACTGTGCGCCAAGGCAAGGGTGACAAAGATAGAGTCACGTTACTGCCACAGAGTTTGACGCAAGCGCTTCAACAACAAATTGCTAAGGTCCTCGCCATACACCAGCAAGATATGCTCGATGGGTTCGGTGAGGTCTATATGCCGCACGCACTCGGGAAGAAAAGCCCAGCGGCGGCTCGAAGCCCAGGCTGGCAATATTTGTTCCCTTCCGCCCGCATCGCTGCCGATCCGAGGTCGGCGGTATTGCGACGTCACCATCTACATCAGACGGCATTGCGCAAACACCTCGCTCGGGCGGTCGCGAAGACCAAACTCCACAAGCCGGTAAAGACCCATACTTTTCGACACAGCTTTGCCACGCGCTTGTTGCAAAACGGCTATGATATTCGCACCATTCAAAAATTGCTGGGCCACTCCGACGTAACCACAACCGAAATATACACTCATGTTCTCAATAGGGGTGCCATGGGCGTTATCAGTCCAATGGACAGCTAGCCTGTATTTGGCCTATGGTTCACTGCCGCTGGCCAAACCAGATAAATTGAAACTAAAAACCAAACAAGGGTGATGTAGTGCAAGCAAGCCGAGTTTACAAAAGACTTCTTTTTTCCGTTGTTTTGGCAGCGCTAGCTAACTGTTCGCTAGTAGTTGTTGCAGCCCCAGACGAACCTGCCGCGATGCCCCAGCCAGCCTGGCAAAGCCTTTCTTCGAAAGAGCGCAAGCAGGTGCTGGCTTTCGCCGAAGACTATAAGGATTTTATGAGTCGGGCCAAAACCGAACTCAGCTTCGTCTCGGAGGCGGTTCAAATAGTAGAAAAAGCAGGTTTTGCGCCGCTTGCCCAAAACAGCAATCTGAAACCGGGCGCGCGTTATTACGACATCAACCGCGATAGAACCATCACGATGGTGGTGATGGGGGCGAAGCCGCTCACAGAAGGCTTTCGAATCGTGGGCGCGCACATAGATTCGCCCAGGCTGGAGCTTAAGGGTCGGCCCGTCTACGAAAGCGAAGGGTTCGCGCTTTTTCAAACGTACCGCCACGGCGGCATTAAAAATTATCAATGGGTTAATGTACCGTTGGCTCTAGTTGGCCATGTCGACAAAAAAGACGGCAGCCGCGTGCAAATCTCGATTGGTCTAGACCCCAAAGATCCGGTGTTGCTCATCCCCGACTTATCACCCCACGTGGATCAGGAGTTTCGTGAACGTTTAAACCGCGATGTTATTGTTAGTGAGGAGCTAGACCCCATTGTTGCCTCGCATCCCGGTGAGCAGTCGTCTGCTTCTGCGGCAGTGTTGGCTTATCTGCAGGCGGAGTACGATATTGAGGAAGCTGATTTAGTGTCTGCCGAGCTGGCGTTAGTGCCGGCCACGCCACCCCGAGACGTGGGCCTCGATCGCAGTTTGATGGCGATATACGGTCAGGATGACAAGTTATCGTCCTATGCGGCCATGCGTGCTCTCATGGCTCAGGGCAAGCCGCAGCACACGGCCATCGCCTTCTTGGTCGATAACGAAGAAGTGGGTAATGTGAACAATACCGGTGCCGCCTCTACCTACCTCGTCGACCTCATGGCGGAGTTGGTGCAGCGCCAGAGAGGTGACAATTACAGCAATCGCGATCTGAGAACGACGCTGCGCAATACCAAAGTGGTTTCATCTGATGTAAATCCGGGCGTTCATCCCGTGTGGCCGCAGGTGTGGGAGGCCGGTAATGCGCCGCGCCTGGGTTTTGGTGTTAATCTCAAGCTCTACGGGGGTGGTTTTAATGCCAATTCCGAGTTTATTGCCTGGACCCGAGCCTATCTGGATGAGTCTAACATTGCCTGGCAGACCGCTACTTATAAGGGCCGTGCTTCTGGCGGCACTATTGGCAGCACACTGTCGCGCGATAACATGGAAGTGATCGATTACGGTGTTCCCGTACTGTCTATTCACTCCACGTATTCGCTCAGCTCAAAAGTGGATGTTCATATGTTGTTCCGTGCAATGAGCGCTTTTTATGAGTATCGCGATTGAGTGTTTGAGGGCAGACGCTAGACAAGCGCAAGGGGTTTACAAACTAATGACTAGTAGTTTATAGTTTGCCGCACAGTCACTACCTTAGAACAACTGCAAGCACTGCCTAGGAGCCCCCATGAGCCAATGTCCTTTTGACAACTTTTCTAATATGGTCGACCCGAGTACCTATGCCGAGGGCATGCCCTATGAGGAGCTGGCCCGCATTCGTAAATCTGGCCCGGTTCACTACCTCGACGATCCCACCATGGGCGTGCCCTACTGGCTAGTGACCGGGCGAGACGAAATTGACTTCGTCTCTAAAAACCCAGCGTTGTTTTCCAGTGCGGCTCGCACCGCGTTGGCCGATGAAGTAAGCCAGGAGGAACTCGAGACTATTCACCACCATATGACGATTAATATGGACCCACCGCGCCAAATGAAATCGCGGAAAATCGTACGGCCCTCGTTTACGCCCAAGGCCGTAGCCTCTTACGAAGCCCGCTTTCGTGAGCATGCCAAAAATATCGTGGATAAAGTCGCCAGTCGTGGTGAATGTGAATTTGTAGAAGAGGTGGCTGCCGAGTTGCCATTGCTCGCTATTTTGGAGCTGTGCGGTATTCCCCCAGAAGATCGCAAAGACTTCTTCACCTGGACCAACACCATGATGTTTAACCAGGATTCGGCATTTGCAGAAAATAAGGCCGCTGCTGAGGCGGCTTCCATGGAAGTCATTATGTATGCCATGAAGCTAGCCGAGCAGCACCGTGCAGAACCAAAAGACAATATTATTGGTGCCCTGCTCGATGGCAATGGCAAAGATGAAGGCCTGGATGACGATGAGTTTGTCTGGTTCTTTTTAATGATCATGGCAGCTGGTAACGAATCAACCCGGACCATTACCAGCCATGGCATGCGCCTGTTGATGGATAACCCCGATCAGCTGCAATACCTGGTCGACAACCCCGATAAAATTGAAAACGCCTGCGAAGAGATGCTCCGTTACAACACGGCATTTATCATGATGCGCCGCACCGCTATGGAAGATGTAGAGCTGGCCGGCAGGCAGATCCACAAAGGCGACAAAATCATCATGCACTATCACACCGTTAATCACGACGAGAGCGTGTTTGGTGATGATGCTATGGATTTTGATGTGACTCGTGCTGAAAGAATGCCCGACCTATACAAGGAGCATCGCTCGTTTGGTGTTGGCCAGCACTTCTGTTTGGGCACGCACTTGGCCCGCCTGGAAGTGAAGGTTATGTTCGAAGAAATTATTCCGCGACTGAGAAACCCCAAGTTAGTAGGTGAACTGCATTACACGCGCTCGAACTTAGTCAATGGCATTAAGGCGATGCCTATTACCTTCGATCCAGAAGTGAAAAAAGAAGAACACGCTGCCTAGGAGGTTAACGGCTGGCCGATTCTAGAATAGCTAGGCTGGCCTGCTGCAGGTCGTTGTAAATGGCTGTGTTTTTAAGTGAGGCGATGGCGGTCTCACCAGAGTTGAGTTGAACCTCTGTGGCGACTCCTTTGCCGGTGCGCACCAGTACGGGTTGGCAGCCATAAGCCTGGGCGGCTTGTAGGTCTTTCAAACTATCACCGACAAAATACGCATTTTTAGCCGACTCACCCAACTCCCGCTCAATCGCTTGCAGTAGTCCAGTGTTTGGTTTGCGGCAATTGCACCCTTCGGTTGGCAGGTGCGGACAGTAAAATATACCGGCGATACTGCCCCCTGCTGCTTCCACCAAACGACACAATTCGGCGTGAATTTCCTCCAGGGTATCCAGCGTAAAATAGCCCCGACTCAATCCAGATTGGTTGGTGGCTATGGCCACTTGATAGCCATGCTTAGACAACGCAGCTATAGCTTCGATACTGCCGCTTATCGGAATCCACTCAGCCGGCGTGCGTATGTACTGATCGGAATCGTGGTTGATTACCCCGTCTCGATCCAGTATCAAAAGCGTCACAGCTGCGGTCCTTATTTGGCCACAACTAACTGTGAAATATCGGCCACTTGCAGGAATAAATCGCGCAGTGTTTTGAGTAAACTCAGGCGATTGTTGCGCAGGGCCATATCCTCAGCATTGACCATAACATCGTCAAAAAAGTGATCTATGGGCTCACGTAAAGCGGCCAGACAAGCCAGTGCCTGCGTGTATTCACCGCGCTTCAAATAGTCGGTGCTTTCGTCGCTTAGACCCGAAAGAATACTGGCTAGGTCTATTTCAGCTTGCTCTACAAGTAAGTTGGCGCTCACTTCATGAAACTGATGGTCACTGTCGAGCTTACCCAAAATATTGGAAACTCGTTTGTTCGCAGCGGCCAATGCTGTTGCCTCGGGTAGTTGCGTAAATGCGTGTACGGCGTGCACCCGCCGCTGTATATCTCCGGGGTGACTGAGGCCTTTTGCGGCCACCGCTCTAAACACTTCCACGGCAATATTTTCGTCTTCATACCACGCGCGAAAACGCTCTATCATGTATTCTAGGATCTGTTCTGTGGTGCCTTCTTTCAGCAGTTTTTCCGGATACTGCGCAGCGGCTAAAGCCAAGCACTCGCGTAAGTCCAAGTCTAAATCTTTCTCTACGATGATACGCAAAACAGCCAGTGAAGCGCGCCGCAGCGCGAACGGATCCTTCGAACCAGTGGGCGTTTGGCCAATGCCAAAAATACCTACCAAGGTATCTAGCCTGTCGGCCAAACCCAACGCGCAAGCGATGGTT
>JBNMMV010000298.1:0-5359 GCA_051270205.1 Limisphaerales bacterium | reverse complement strand
TAGCCCCGCAGAATATAGAGAGTGTCATTCAAACAATGTC
The DNA here is from genome assembly GCA_051270205.1 of Limisphaerales bacterium. Classification (GTDB taxonomy): domain Bacteria; phylum Pseudomonadota; class Gammaproteobacteria; order Pseudomonadales; family Azotimanducaceae; genus UBA4421. The sequence goes on along the minus strand of JBNMMV010000298.1, from coordinate 5,319 downwards.
TCGATAACATCAGGCTTTACTATTCCTAGCTGCGGATTTGGCGACGGCGCAGCTAGGCGAGCAAGGATCGCTTCTGTTAATTCAGTTATGCTCATTTCGTTTGGCGCTAAAACTGAAGCCGCACCAACGAGTTCTAAATCAGCGGCGTTAGCGAATTGGTCAGTCGAGAATGGTAACACCAGCTGCTGTACTCCCACGCCAAGGCATTCCTGCACGCTGTTGTTGCCACCGTGGTGAATGGCCAGGTCTGCAGATCGCAGCATTGCCACTTGAGGCAGTTCCCGCGCAACTATCCAGTTGGCAGGGACAAAGCCGAGCTGATTTTTCGGCATTGAACCGATGGCCATGGCAGCCCGTGCCCCTACTCTTCGAAGCGCTTCGGCAATGCGTGTTAGAACATCAACGCGGTGAGACAAAAATGTACCCAGAGCGACATAAACTTGTGGGCAATTGTCCTTTTGATGCTGCCAGGGAGACAGGCTTTCAGGCAGCGCCTCTTCTCTCACGAGCGGACCAACAAATTGATGAGCTGGTATTAAAGCCGCCGAGCGAAGAGGGCTGTGGTAACTGGATACACTATTGTAAAGTACTTTTCGGCCATGAACTCTAAAGGCGTCCTTTACCCTTGGACGGCCAGGCGCTACGCTCTCTAGCGCAGTATTCCATCGATCGGTGAATGCGCAAGTGACGTTATCCGCAAGCCGCTCAACCTCTTTTAACTGTTCTAGATCGGGACGTAGGCATGCTGGCCACTTGGCTGGTATCCCGTAGCGCTCATCACCGACAGGTAACTGGCTAGGATGGCCTGGCACAAGTGTAATGAAAGATTTTCCGAGCGCATACATTGCTAGAGTTGACCCAAAAGAGACATGGTCGACCAGTACTTCGTCTGGTTCAATTTCTCTATGTAACGAAATAATGGCGCGAACCACCTGCTCAGGCTTCCACAGTAGATCAATTTGCCTTTGCATAGCCTGATATCGAATCGTGTCGAGCGCGCCTTTTTGAGTGGCTGCGAGAAAACGTTTGATCGAAGGGTCTTTTTCAACAACGCCACTATTTGAAGTTGCAGCGAGATTCAGTTCTCGCCACTCAAACCCTGCGGCTTCGACACGTGATCGTAAGCTCGGCCCTGTCGCAAACACGACACGCTGACCGCCCTGTTGCGCCGCATAAGCAATCACGGCCAACGGGCCATAGTGAGATGCATAGTCTGGGCTGATAACCAGTAACGTCTTCATAACGCCGGTTTCGAACGATACACGCTGACTAACTGCGTTGCCATCGCCTCGATTGAGTATCGCTCTTCTACGATTTTTTTAGCCCGTTTGACCCGCTCTGGACGACTGACTAGATCTACCCCTTGGAGTATTCCTGCAGCAAGGTCGTCCTCGGGATCGACAAGAACGCCGGTATCACCGTGAGTCACATAGGTAGGTGGACCGCCAGTACTCGGTGCAATTACCACCAGACCGGCAGCCAGAGCTTCGATTAACGCGAGGCCAAACTCTTCTTTCAGTGCGCCATCGACGTACATGCCTCCCTTAGACCAGCACCCGACACGGCCACGAACGGTGGCTACGAGTAATCTTGCAATATCAGATCTTGGCCTACCACCGAGGAGCACAAGGCCCTCGCGGAGAGCCCCTTTCACCGGTACTGCCTGATCGATGTCATCCATCACCGCGCGCTCAGTTTGTGACGGATTTACCAAGTCACCGCCGACGATCACGAGGTTATACCGTGAGTGAAGAAGCGGGTCAGAAGCCCATGCAGCGGCGACTCTTTCCATTCCTTTCACCGGATTAAAACGACCAATACTCAGCAAAAGTGGCAAATTAATACGGTTTTTCGGAATCTGGTCAGCGAGTTGCACTAGGATATCTGGATGGTTTTGGGTGCTCTTGTCATCGTAAGAGTCATGCCCGGTGTAGTTTGCTTCCGCCCGACGAATCAGGTCGATATCAATACCCTCTGAGACAACTGCTACTCGTTGCCCGTACCTGCGGGAACCGATCCCCAGTAGGTCAAGAAGGTCGCTTGGCTTTGCTCGTGGAAACAACACTAGATGATTTGCTCGTTCGGCCAGTCTCTCAATCAATCGTGCCCGGAACCAGATATGCTCTTTTGTACATAACTGAACAAATGTATCCTGATCAAGTTCGCCTCGTGACTGAAGTGAGTGAACCACATTGTGCGGATCTGGAGCCGCACTGAAGCAGACTGGGACACCTAATGTATCAGCTACCTCTGATCCGGCGAGTGTGCCGACGTCGGCCATACGAAGGTGAAGCAGGTCGATTGGTGCGGTTTGTCGCATTACCCGCCGAAGGCCACGTTTGATCGACGGCAGGTGCTCCCAGGCATCATCGGGTGTTTGTGCAGGACGTCCATGATCTCCGATAGCTATCATGGCGTAGGCCAATGAACTCTCATTATAGTTGCCGTATGTGGCGAGGGTATCGTCTAAAGTCCCTCGTCCAATTGTAAGCACGTGGTCGACGTTCGGGTTGCGAGCCAATGCTTCACCCAGTGACACTAGCAAACTAGCCACGCCACCCGTGTCACCACGACCACCGAGACTAAGCTGTCTATCAAGACCCGCAGTCAGCACAAGCTGTGCAATTCGCAAACCAGCATTGTTGGGCCTGACAGGAGGTGCTACTAAAGTATCTAGATCATTCAGCGCCAAAGCTGCGTGACTGCCGATTAAATTATCGACCGACGCAAGTTTTTTGAGCGTTAACTGCACTTTAGAACCTACTTGCTCGCCAAGCGCGCCGATTGCTGCGATTCGTGCTGCCAATGCCTCGCTCGGGTCTGTAGCGATCCGCAGCAAGAGTTCACTTGGCCCTTCCACGGAACCGATTAAGTCGATTAGGCGAGCCCGAACAACCTCATTGTTGGTTCTTGCCAACGCGGCAGTAAGGTAAGTTCTGATTACATGGGGACTATTGGTTGACCATTTGCGCAGGGTTCGGTGCGCGTGCATAGAGTCCATTCCGCCAACAGCGAGTTGATTGATAAGGGGTCCTAAAGCCGATGTGCTTGGTGGCCTGCGACCCAATAGCCAAGTTGAATGACGCCTTACCAGGTGGACTGGATGTGACAGAAACTCGATAAGTTGATGGTCAGCGCTGCGGTGCTTGACCGCGGCGAAAGACTCCATCGACAATAAGCTCGCAAAGGCGCCTTGCTGGGCGAATGACTGTAGATCGGCGACAAGCCCTAGCGGCCTATCTGCGTGGCTTGCACGGATTGCAAGTTGAGAAGAGCCCCGCAAAATTCTAACGAAGTCGTTACCCCCCAAAAGGCCTTCCAATTCGTCTATTAAAAGATTGCCTGACAATGCCTTGCGATAATTCCCACCTGAATCGACTTTACATTCAACAGCCTGAGTTGCGATCACAGTAAAGTCACTCCGTAAAAAGTAAGTATAAACTTGTACATTAATGGGCTCATTTTCGGGTAAAACTGACAAGGACATCAATCTTTTAAGATAGAGATCAAGTGGTGTTTTGCATGTTAGATAGTTTATACGGTGCTAATGATTGAACAGATCAACAAACTGCGAGCTCTAATCAAAATTAAAATGGCTAAACCCCAAAAGAGAGGTTTCAGAAGTTAACGGACGTATTAATTTTTCGATGCCTTCCAGAGTTTCCTTTAAGGTTAAGGCCTTTATCGAGGAACAATAGGAGTCAGCAAGGTAACATCAGGGTAAATAATAAAGACAGTTCATATAAATGATTAGTTGGCCTATTTGGTGGGTAAATATTACTTTATGCCGCAGTTCCAACCCTGTTAATCTAGCTCCATGAATACGTGTCTGTTACACCATGAATGAAAATAACGCCTTCAATAAGGCCATTATTGTTGTAGCACTCGGCTTCCTCGCACTTGCCTTGTCATTCTCGGCACGTGCCGCCTTAGGGTTGGCAATGCCAATCTGGGAAGGTGAGTTGAGCTGGAGTCGAGGCTATGTATCTAACGTTGCTGCTGTTGCGCTGTTAATCATGGCGGCTGTTGCGCCTGTTTCAGGCCTTATACTCGACCGTAAAGGTCTTCGGTTTACTTTATTATTTGGCCTGGTGGCGGTCTTCATATCCTGCGTTGTCATTAGTATCGCCGAGAGTGCCTGGGTGCTATTGATTGGTTTTGGCGTTATTGGTGGTGTTGGGTTTGGCATAATCGCCACTCATGTTGTTGCTTCTGCAGTGGCTCGCGTCTATCCCGAAAAGGTGGGACTTGCAGCCGGCATTGCAACCTCAGGTTCTACTGCAGGGCAGTTTTTAATTGTGCCACTAATTGCATTCATTTTTGCGTCGTTTAGCTGGCGCTGGGGATTTGTTGGCATTGCAGTGGGCGTTGCTTGCCTCATTCCTTTTGTTTGGTGGGTGCCGAGTGATAAACCGGCCAGGGCATCCAATCATGCATCACCCGCAATTGACACGACTGATTGGAAGTCAACTGTCAGCAAAATTTTCTCTACCCCAGTTTTTCATTTACTATTCTGGAGTTACGTCATCTGTGGTTACACAACAACTGGCGTTATCGAAACCCATTTAATGCCCTATGCATCATTTTGTGGCTTTAAACCGATACCGAGTGCCACCGCTTATGGCCTGCTATCAGCGGTAAACCTGCTCGGCATGATTGGCGTAGGCTGGTTAACTGATAAAATGAATCGACCGTTATTGCTTGGGTGTATTTATATTGTTCGTGGTTTAACTTTCTGGATGCTACTGAATGTCGGCACTAGCTACGAAACATTGTTGCTGTTTGCGGTTATGTTTGGTGTCGTGGATTACTCAACTGTACCCGTGACCGCTAGTTTAGTGGCTAGTCATATTGGTCTGAAGGTGATGGGATTAACCATGGGCTTACTCTCAGCGGGCCATTCCATCGGTGCGGCCATAGCGGCTTCATTAGGCGGCTACTTTTTTGATAAAGATGCTACTTACGACTTGATCTGGATGAGTTCAATCGCATTGGCAATCATTGCAGGTGTTCTGGTATTTCTAATAAAAGATAACCCTGATGGGGAGAAAGGCAATTTAGCAATGGCTAGTTGAGGGGCGTCAGAATATTTGGCTATGCTCCGGCATACTAATAAATACGGATTAAAAAACTGAAATCCTAGGCCGTCAATATTGAAGCGTATTGCGCTGAATGTCTCAAAAGCCCTCACCAATCCAGACCCTACAGAACTATCACCGCAACTTTCTGGATGAATCTGACGCTTAACCGATCTCAAATGTTGGACGCATTTATTTATAATTGGGCCGTTTGCCGTACAACAATGGCGCGCTAACATGT
>JBNMMV010000297.1:0-5423 GCA_051270205.1 Limisphaerales bacterium | reverse complement strand
GTGCGATAACCTCGAACCACACAATTCTTATGGACCTGCCCTGTGTGTTCGATTTCGCGCGCATGGCCGAAGGCAAAAGCATGTTGTACTTTGAGCCGGAAAACGGCTCGCGCTTTGGCATTCTAGCGCGTGGCGCAGAAGGCTCAGATGTGCGCTGGTTCGATGTGGCCAGCTGCTATTGCTACCACACGGTCAATGCGTTTGAAGAGGGCGACGAAGTTGTTGTGGAAGGTTGCCGCTCCGAACGCAATAGCATCGGTGATGAGGTAAAACCGGAGGCAGGCGACCGTCGAGACCTGCCCATGCTGTATCAATGGCGCTTTAACCTAAAAACCGGTGAGGTGCAGGAGCACGCCTTGGATGCAGAGTGGGGATGTGAGTTTGCGCGAATCAATGAAGGCTACATGGGTGTGCGTAACCAGTTTACCTATGCCGCAAGAATTGCAGGAGACAATTTGGAATCAGGCTTCGATGGCATAATCAAATATGACCTTGTTAATCAAACGAACCAACACTTCCCCTACGGCCCCGGTCGCCTGGGTGGTGAGCCTATCTTTGCACCCAAGCCTGATGGTGAGAACGAAGACGACGGCTGGGTCATCGCCTTTGTATGGGATGAGCAACAACAGCACAGCGAATGCATCGTGCTTGATGCAGCTAAATTCGAAGACGGCCCGATCGCACGCATTGTCATGCCCGCGCGAGTCCCCTTTGGCTTCCACTCTGCCTGGGTAGATCGGGCGCAGTGGAGTGCTTAGCTTAGCCCTGTCTTGGTTGTGGTAGCCGCGGGCCCGTAGTAGCTGCGTAGCAATTCGAACCAGCCTGAGCCTTTGATAGCCATGGGTATATTACCGCCATGCTTGAGCATGGTTTCGGTGTGGTGCGCCCGACCGGGCCAGGCGTTTGGATTACTTTGCCATTCATTGATGACGCGTTCAGCTTCTTCGTAGGTCTCTGCCTCAACTTCATACAAGCTTAGGTATTTTGATGGAGTATCGATATTCAAGTGTGGTCCAGAAAGAGTGGTAGTTGCAGGGCATTTAGTCTAAACAAAATCCAGTTAGCACGAAAACTGTGAGCCAACGCCTTGTGTCAGGTCACGAAACCAGCCGTCCGATGTATACTTAGCGTGCATGAAGTACTCAACACCCATCAGCATCGGTCAAGTCATCCGCATCCACGCTTGGCTAGACAATAACCCCCAAGCAGATGTGCAACCCTTGGAAGTGATGCCTGCGGATGACGCTGATCTGGTCTTGGCAGGACTGCCGGTGGCTATGAACACGGAAATACAAGATCCGTTGCAGCCTGCACACACCTTGCTACTCGCCATTACCCTGTTGAGTGGATTATTCCTTGGCACCAGCGTGACGTCCGTTGCCTTGACGTACACGGGTGCGTATCCAGTTAATCTACTGTTGTTGCTCGCGATCTTGGTTGGGCTGCCGGGACTAACGTTGATGTTGTCTATCATTGCGAGGTTGTTCGGGCGCAAGCAATCTCCGAGTCTTGGCGCGGTGATAACTTGGAGTCTTGGTAGGTTGAACCAAGACCATGCTGACTTTCTGAGTGCAAATTTGTGGCGTTATGGCAGCTGTCTGTACTGGCATACCCAACGCTACTTCCAATACTTCACGCTGACCTTTCTGTCTGCCGGATTTCTAACTTTTCTATCTCTGATTACCTTTACAGACATCGCATTCGGTTGGAGTAGCACACTTCAGGTGCAAGCAAACACGGTGTTCAACCTAACAGAATTTCTTAGCCTACCCTGGAAATCTTGGTTGCCCATTGCGCATCCATCACTTGAGCTGGTCGAATCTTCCCGTTTTTTTCGCATGAATCCCGACAATAACGCCGCGTTGTTGGGCCGGTGGTGGCCCTTTATCGGTATGTGTGTATTGGTCTGGGGTATTGGTCCAAGAACTATTATGGCGTGGATAGCGCGGCGACGCATTAGAGCGACTACTCGTGCGGCATTGCTGAATCATGCTGAAGTCACCGCGCTGATCAGCCGTTTAAAGAAACCGAACGTGACTTTTGAGAACAATCTAACAATTCCAGCTGAACACTCAGAGCCCGACATCATTGGATCGGAACACGTTCACGCAAACGCAGATGCCACCATCGCTTGGAATGGCGCAGATTCTACTGCGACAGACACGGTGCACGTCGGCGTGTGGGTGTCCAAAGCCGAACAGATTGAGCAGCTCAGTCGATTGCCTTCTGAAGCTGCTCGGATAAGGATTGTCGTGAAGGGTTGGGAACCACCCTTGCTCGAATTCCTAGATTTTGTACAGTCCGTGAGAGATAGAACTGGGCCAGACACTGACATTGTCATCCTGCCTACCGCGCTGCGAGATCAGCCGCTAGATGCGAACGACTTAACGGCATGGCGCTCAACGCTGGCTAAGTTACATGATGTCAAAGTCTATGTAGAGGAGGCGGCATGATTCCATCGTTAGCCGTGGTAGGGCAGCCCAACAAAGGTAAAAGTTCTATTGTCTCGACGCTTTCAGAAAACACCCAAGTTCAGATCAGCCCTATTCCGGGTACTACGCGTTCGGCCGACCACTTCACCCTGACCATAGACGGTGAAGCGCTTTATGATCTCATCGATACGCCAGGGTTTCAGCGCGCTGGGCAAGTCTACAAATGGTTGGCAGCGCATAACAGTGATGCCAGTTCGCGTCCGGAACTTGTTCAGCGCTTTGTTTCCGAACATGAGGAAGATCCAAGGTATGCAGATGAATGCGCGCTTCTAAAACCTATTCTAGAAGGTGCCGGTATTCTTTATGTAGTCGACGGGTCCAAACCTTATGGTGCTGAGTACGAATTGGAGATGGATATTTTGCGTTGGACCGGGCGGCCTCGCATGGCGTTGATCAACATGATCGGCAGTGGAGACCACCGAGACGCTTGGCGAGCCGGCTTAGGCCAGTACTTCTCAATCGTCCGTGAGTTCAATGCGCACCAGGCTAGCTTCAAGCAACGCACCGCATTGTTGAGTACCTTTGCCGAACTGGAAGAAGCCTGGCGCATACCGCTGAAACGTGCCACCCAGGCGCTTGAGCAAGAGCGTCTGCGCCAACTACAGCAAGCCAGCTCCGCCATTGCCGATTTGTTACATACCGCCATCGCTGCGAAAGTTGAAAAACGTGTATCGCAGGCGGAGCCTGACCAAGCGACCACTGAGAAGCTGAAGGAGAAGTTGACGGAAAAATTGACCGAAAAGTTGCAAAAACAGATTCGAACGGCCGAGCGCCGTTCACAACAAGAGGTGCAGCGCATCTATCACCACCAACCTTCGACGGTTAGCAGTGCACAGCTTGAGTTGTTAAATACCGATATTTTTACCGAGCAAAGTTGGCAGCTGTTCGGTCTGTCGCGCTTCCAACTCGTGACCACGGGTGCCGCTTCTGGTGCCGTTGCGGGTGGTGGGTTGGATCTGTTGTTGGGGGGTAGTTCATTGTTGCTGGGTTCAGTGTTAGGAGGAATGATCGGCAGTATTACCGCCTGGTTTGGCGGGCCAGAGTTGGCAAAAATTAAGCTGCTAGGTCACCCTATGGGGGGCGATATGGCAACAGCTGGACCAATTCGTGATCCGAATTTCCCCTGGGTGCTACTGGGGCGAGCCTGCCTACATCTTGCATTGATTAGCGAACGCAATCACGCGGTACGTAATCAGGTGGTGGCCGAGCTTGAAAATGACGAGCGCTTTTTTGATTTTCTATCCGCGAGTGAACGTATGCAGGTTGAACGCTTGTTCGGCAAGATTCGCCAAGGGGACAACGATGCTCGGACGAAGCTTTCACTGGCCATTCAAAGCGTAATTAGCAATTACCAAGCGCAGCAGGTGTTTTGAATCAGGCGCCGGCGTTTACCTACTGAGTCGATAGCGTAGTTTTATCACCAAAAAGTCGATGATCGGATCTTCGATGGAATTGTTAAACAGCGTGTCGAACGAATCTTCATCGTTGGCCAATGCCTGATTGCTACCCCGTGTATAGACGACGAACAAATCTGACAATGGGCCAATTTCCCACCGGTAACGGAATTGGGCGGTTAGGCGTGACAACGAAAAGTCTTCGTTCGCGTCACCCGGGTTGAGCGTTCTTGCGAGGACGTCACCGTCCGACAAGGGAACCTGCCAATAGTCTTGCGCCTCTGCTTGGATGCCTGCCCACTGCATAGTGAGACGCAGTTGATGCTTGGCCGAAATGAAATAGTCTAAAGACAGACGTGGCTTTAGATCGTTGGCGGCGTAGGTCGTGAGGTTGCGTCCGCTTCGGTAAAGTAGCCAACCGTCCCGCTTCTTATACGTAACATCTAGTTCAAAGGTGAGATTGTCGGTCGGCGTGTAGGTGAAACCTAGGTCGCTTGAGTATGTCCACGTACCATTCAGTTCCTCTTGTTCGGCGCCCACCGTGCCACTCCAGGAGAATCGTTTAGAGGAATCTGAGCCGTAACCTATCTGCGTGAAGAATCGGCCGTCGGTCTTGAACAGGCCGTTTCCACGGCTGTTGACGTCGTCCCAGCGTTCTGGATAGTAGTCGACCTCGAAGCGGACTTGGTTGTTGTTCTGCATGAGGAAGGTATGGTTGCTAAAGATTCCCGCCCTGGTCAGAAAGCCATCTGTGTTGGTTTGCGCGTTGATGAACAGTGAGTTTCTAATCCAACGAAAACGATCACCCGGTTGTCCGCCTGCTTGGCGGGTAAGGCCATATTGACCCGACCAGATGTCGTTTTGACGAATGAAACCGAGGTCACTGACATTAAATTGATCGTCTAGGTAGTCTAGGCCAATGAAGTGGGTCAAACCGCGCCTTTGTGTATACACCAAGTCTGTGAGCATGCCGTACCCCTGCAGGCCACCAGTCTCTGAACTCATCACCTGGCTATCGAGTTTGATTTTGCCGCTTTTAGAAAGGTAGTGGGCGTCGATTGAATGTGCGCTTGAGTCTTGCTCTGGTAACGTCACCAAGGTACCCATATAGCCAATACCTTTGCGTGATTCGCCTGTGGTGGTCTCGTAAAGTGCGCGTACCACAGCAAAGTTCCTTCCTTCCTCGGTAACCATCACGCTTTCACCTGTCGCAGTATTGCGACCTGGTAGTTCTACATCATCTTCGAAAGCGCCTAACACGCCGTACCGTACTTTGCCGAGCGAGCCGGTGGATTTCACTGCACCGAGTAGGTCAGCTGGTTTGCCTCGTTCTACGGGATCAACCTCGATGCCGTCAGGGATGCTGACATGGCGTGGCGGTCCGCCGATGCGACGGGTATTCAAGAGGGTAGTGGGTTCCGGTGTAAATGTTGAAGGCGTGGGGCGGGCGCCACTGCCAGGGCGGGTTGCGCGATAACGTTTTAAATCGGAACGAGGCGTAGTCACGAATACTTCCGTTCCCTCTAAGAAGAACAGC
>JBNMMV010000296.1:0-5427 GCA_051270205.1 Limisphaerales bacterium | reverse complement strand
CAACAACCGGCCTCACGGCACAAACCGGCAGCGTCTGCGCGATGACGGAAGTCGTTAATCAGCTGGTCGATCGGCACCCCAAAATGATTATAACGCTGGCGCCACAGACCCTGAATATTGCTGCAAATCGCCTAATACAGGGACAAACTCTGAACTATTCAGCGCTTATTGCCAACATCCGAAATCACCTAACGTGGGTTGGCGTGCAAGTTTATAATTCCGGCGGCATGTATGGCCCTGATGGCGAAATACAGCCGATCAGCGCCGACAATCAGGCCAATGCCTCCGTCGCCATGGCCCTCAACTTACTCGAATTGTGGGCTCAAGGAGCGCCGCATTCCTTCATCAATAATACTCAGGCCCTACTCGAACCGGAGCAGGTCGTTCTTGGGTACCCCGCGAGTAATGGACAAAGATCAGACGGTTTACCCAGTGGCGACTTAAACGCCATCATCGAAGCGGTCAGCTGCCTTAATCGCAGTACTCACTGCAAGCACATTGCCCCGCGAGTTGCCCTATCGCAACCTATTGGTGGGGTGTTCAATTGGAATGTTAACTTCGACCGGGCCAACGGTTTTCTATTCGCCAAAACGTTAATGGCCCATTGAGTTACCTATTACCCTGCAACTGCTCAATACGCGTAAGCAATGAAATGTAATCGGGGTGGCTGGGCATATACTGTTCCCCCAGCGCTGCCAGTTCTTTTTCGAGTTTTACTATTTGAACGTCAGGTAGCCGCGAGTTTCTGCCCAATTTACATGCTTTGTCAGAACAATCGATAGCATCTTCAACGAGTGTCCAGTCTTGATCCTTCATGGAGACATCATAGATGCCTCTGAGCACTGAATACCGCTGCACACCACTTTGGTTGGAATGAATTTCAACTAAACCACCGGTGCTCCCCTGCTGACCATCATCGATACGAATCTCCACCGAAGCGGCCGCCTCACCTAGATCAACCGTAAGGTCCGCCGCAATCGTACCCGCATCGCAATTGTCAGAACGGCAGTCAACAGCATCCTTGATCAACTCTGAGGCGCCTTGTTTAAAGATAAGATCGTACTGGCTGAAGAACACGTGATAAGTTTTGTGGCCGCTTTGCGCCGTGAGCAGTTGCACCATTGGGCCTGAACTACCAGCGCGTCCATCTGCAACCCGTATCTCCATCGATATATCCTCAAGATTTTGAAAATCTACAGACAGCGTCGCAGCAATATCACCAGGACTGCAGTTGCCATTAGTACAATCCAACGAGTCAACAATGAACCTGGATGGTCCCATCTCGAACACCAGATCATAATGACCGCGCAGGACCTTATAGGTTTTTTGGCCACTCTGAGCCGTTCGGACATCGATGATTTGGCCGGTCGTCTTCTGAACTGCGTCTGGTTGATGCAGTGCCATAGTGATATCGGTCAACCCTTCGTAATCTACCGCTAAGGTCGAGGTGATGTTGCCGGCAGTGCATGACCTACTTTCACAGTCGACACTGTCGAGAATCAACTCACTCGAGCCAACCTTGAAGACAAGGTCGTAGGATCCCTTCCACAACTTATAGGTCTTCTGACCACTTTGTATAGCATGCGATTGAACAAGAGTCCCAGAACCTGAGATACCATCATCCTCTTCACGGATTTCCAGACTAACCCCGCTTAGGCCACCATAGTTGACTAGAAGAGACGCGGCCCTTCCGCTCTTATTACAGCTGCCGCCCTCGCAATTCACAGCGCCCAAAAACTCCCAAGGGTGATCATAAGAACGCTCGGTGTTATAGGCTGGAGGCTCTCCTTGTGTCCACCACCGAGCGCGAAACATCATGTCGTTGTGTACCGCTTCATCGTCAGTTAGAAACACCCGTTCAGGCGTCCACTTTATCCTGTCACTGGAATTGGCGTTTGCCAATTGGACAGCCTTTCGATCGCTTTCCAGAACCGGGCCCAGATAAAGCCACGGACTATCCCACGATTCAAGGACCGGGGCATCCGGTTGCTTACCTCGGGTGTGCCATTTCGCTTTATAAACTCGTCCCTGCCAGACCACTTTTTCAGTTTCGTCATAGTCCGTTTGCTGGCGCCAAAGCGGGTACGGGTACAATTCTGCGTGATTCATTGCGACACGCACTGGGGGCAAGAAGTCTTGTTGACCACCTGCAGCTGTGTTTGCGAGAGAGGCCGGAAAGCGATCGATGAACAACTTAGCAAACTCATATTTTATTTGGTCGATTCCGCTGCAGGTACCAGATGCCTTTTTAACACCGTCTCCAACACCACAAGGCCGGTCTCGATTAACCGTTAGAAAAGATACCCGCCCGACTTGGTGTTCGCGCAGAAAATCTATTAGCGCATTGGCGGTCTTAAGCGTAAACGTCTCCCTTGCCGTTTGATTTTTACCGATCATAGGGGTCACACCTATCATCCCCCAGAGCTCAACATCGTCTTTCGGCTGACCTGAGGCCGAAAAAATCCCCGCTAGTTGCTGCTTCGTCGCTATCAACGAAAGTCGAGTCAGATCCCACAAGGACAAGTCGCGTGATCTTGACAGCCCATAATCCATAGTCCTGACGTTAACGCCGGCTAGCTCGACCCCAGCGAGTAATGCGCTTTCGATCATCGTGATCCCGCCCGCAGTTAGGCCCTCCATCGATACGGGCAGAGACAACCAAACTTGAATATTTGGATTGTCGTGCTGAAGACTCTGAAGAGCCGCAACTCGCCGCTCTGTGGCGACTACGTCTGCAAGCACAGCGTTATTCAAGTCGAAGTCCAACGTCTCTAATTCATAACGACTGATCACCGCTTGGTAAGCCGCTGCTAAATCTTCCGCGTTGCTATTCACCGATGCCATCTCGCTTGTAGCATCTCCTCCAAATGATATTATCGCGACCCCACCTTCCTCTCGGAACCGAACCAATCTGCGATCCAGGTCCAGTGCACGTGCGGCTGCGTCTAAGTCATAATAAGAACCCCATGTTGGCTTCTTTGGATCAAGCCGGCTGGAGACGATCGAACCGATAACTACATTTTTTAGTAACGAATCCTCTGCACTTTCGAAATACACCTCGGGTTTAGAGGTGATATCGACATAAGGGGCAACCCAGGTTGGACCTGTACCCTGCGCGTAGACATACATATCAACGCCCGCTCTCCATACGGTCGCGACTGTGAAACCCCCGAACCCTCCAACCAGCAGGATCGCAAGCAAGAGGCGGGCAATCGACAAGCGGTGCCGTTTTATATTCTTTTTTTCCACGACGACTTTCCCTATGCCTGACGCATTAATGGCGAAGGAGAGCTTTCAGGAGCAACCTCAGATGGCGAAGTTGCCGCGACTTCAGCGTTAGCGACGTGGTTCAGAGGAAGTGAACTGCCGACATACAAAACCGATGCCCAGTCCGGGAGATCCTCTTGCGCAACTGGAACTGCGGCACGCAAGGGGACATAGACAAAGTTTTTCAGGTTATGAAAAATATCAGAAAAGAAGTTGGTCATACCGATAAACCAAACACAGCCCAACGAAAGCATGGCCAGATTGGTCACAGTAAAAATCATATGGAGATAATCCTGATCAATGACATCATTTCGCAGGGTCCATACAGACCACACAAAAAAAGTGGCTACAACCCATAATAAAGAGAGTGGGGCCGGCGTTCTATCGGCGACTTTAGGGGTCCGTGCGAACGCGAGTTTATGGCCACCGATCAGTTGAACAATCGACTCAACAGTCCCTACTATATTGACCGGCAGCAAAAGCAAGTTGAAGCCGTAGATCGCAAGAATATCCCGCTTGCGATAACCTAGCCAACTCAGATCAAGCGTCATGGCGATAAAATACGGCAGCGCAATGACAACAGCCGTTCTGCTCAACAATCCGTCTGCAAACGGGTAGAAGAATAAAATACACAAGCAAAGGCTTGTCCAAGCTATGGAGGCTAGATAGGAGACACGTAAAAAGAGCTCCAGCACGCCAATCTTGTGCTTGTTTTTATCTTCTTGCCTGCGCTGCAGATTTTTATCTTCTTGCTGATGCTGCTGGCTTTTGTCTTGTTCCGGCCGCTGCTGGGTTCTGTCTTTTTCCCGCCGTTGCTGGTTGCGGTCCTTTTTCCAGAAAACGCTTAATAACTTCGGCAAGATAATCAGTCCGCCATTGGCCCAACGTTGCCGTTGAACGACAAGCGTACCGAAGTCAGGCGGAGTGGCGCTATAACTCAGACGCTCGGGGTAGTTATATATTTTCCAGCCGAGTCGTCTTAAGCCCACACTCGATTCGGTGTCTTCAATTACCGTCCGGTCACTGATGTAGCGCTTAATTTCGAAGCCGTTCTCATTTTCACGCTCCTCTAGCTCCATCAGCGCTGATTTACGAATCACTGCGTTAGCACCGACCCAGAATGCAGCCTCGTGCCGCTGCATGCCTTGATGGACAATATGCTGGATATCAGTCGTGGCACCGGCAATGCGTTCAATCGCCGCGGGCGGCCCCGGAAAACTTATGTATGGCGTTTGGGCAACCGCTACCCGCTTATTACCCTCTTGCTCCATGTGATATACCAGTCGTAAACAGTACTCTGGCAACAAAATACTGTCGGCATCCAACGTCAAAAGGTAATCGGTATCGGGTATTGCCAAATCGGCAGCGTGAGCCGAAGTGGGTTTCAGGACAGGCCCACGAGCCGAGGGTATTCTGGAAAACCTCCCCCCCATTAAACCAATATAACTGTTCAGGTTCATCGCTTTGTTGGGTTCATGGGATAACGATGCGAAACGCTTACGCTCGAAATAGGAAATGTCGGCCTGGAAAATATTGACCAAACGAAGGTGTAGCTGGCGCACTCTCGACACTGTCAGAAGTACATCAGGCTCGACAGCTGCCGACCTTAAAGCGCTAGCGGTCATCCGCAAATCTGTCGCAATACGCTCTAGAACGTCTACCGCAAAAAAGCGATCAACATGATCATTTATCGGCATTTTTTGACGTTCTACCTCAAACCAGCTAACGGCAGAATCGTAATGTTTGCTCAAGTTCAGTAAAATTTCAGGACACATGCGTGCCTCAAGGTCACCTGAGGCTTTTAGATCAAATGCAGCTAGAGCGCTTTTGAACTCAGCGAACGGCTTGCTTAGCTCGCGCGAAAGTTGCGCAGAAACTGCCCTAGACGCATCTAATGTAGCCTGATCTTCTGGGTCTGTTGGATAGGGTGGATCATCAACAAGCAGTACAACTTTGAGGTCCGGATATTCTTGTAACGCTGCGGATAAAACGGTTTGTCGAATCGTTCTTTCTTCTTCACGATAAGACGGGACCAGAACCGTGATGCTTGGAGCGTCGGTCTCTAAGCGGTCATCAATTTCGTTGCGCTGGACACGCTGATGAACCTTAATGCGCTCATAATGTCCTAGCCGAGTAATCATAAAAGCCAGGCATGACATC